>NZ_JABXGI010000005.1:0-301120 GCF_022627865.1 Herbaspirillum sp. C7C2 | reverse complement strand
GTGAAGAGCATCATTTCCTGCCAAGCCAACCATGCGATTGCTCTGGTCAAAGAATCCTGTCCAGTTTTCGTTTTCGGAGGTCCCTGTCTGGGTCAGGCGGGACGCCAGGTTGGAATAGGCCCAGGTCGTGCCATCATCGAAGAGAATTGTTTCGATCTGATAGTGGGCCTCCAGAAAATAATTTTCGACAATGATGGCATCAGTACCCCAGGTCAGGGTCAGATGATTTCCTGATCTCGCCAAGACAGTGTCTGCCGCCTTGATGCCTTTACCCAGTCGCAGCGTATCGATGTTGCCAACATTGTTGTCATAGTCGTTGATGGTTTCGACGCCATCGCCCTGATTGAAGACATAGATGTCGTTGCCCAGACCACCATTCAGATAATCATTTCCTTTGTCGCCGGATAGCGTATCGTCGCCGTCGCCGCCATAGAGGGTGTCATCGCCACTGCCGCCCTCGATGGTATCTGCAAGTCGGCCCCCGGTGAGCACATCATTTCCCGCCATGCCGAGCATGCGGTTGTTCTGGTCTCCGAATCCGGTCCAGTTTTCGTTTTCGGAAGTGCCGGTCTGGGTCAGGCGGGACGCCAGGTCGGAATAGGTCCAGGTCGTGCCATCATCGAAGGCGATCTTCTCGATGTAGTAATAGCCTGTCAGGAAAAAATTTTCGATGGTGACGGCGTCAGTGCCCCAGGTCAGGGTCAAATGATTGCCGGATCGTGCAACGACGGTGTCAGCCGCATTGATGCCTTTACCGAGTCGCAGGATATCGAGGTTGCCGACGACGCGGTCATTGTCGCTGATAAGATCGATGCCATCCCCCTTGTTGAAGACATAGATGTCGTTGCCGCCACCACCGTACAGGTAATCGTTGCCCTTGCCGCCGATGAGAGTATCGCTGCCATCATTGCCGAAAAGCCTGTCGCTACCGTCGCCACCGACCATGTAATTGTTGTTTTCGTCTCCACTGAGCGTGTCATTCGCGCTGGTTCCCCGCACGAATGCCCCGGCCTTGCCTGTGGAAGCCAATAGCCGGCCCAGTTCAGATTCATCGTCTTGGCCAGCGAGGTGCAAGGCGTCGAGGTAGGGCAATCCGCTATCACCCAGTTGACGCAAGGTTTCCCCCAGGCCAAGCAGGTGCATGCTGGTCATGTCCGGCGCGCTTTGCAGGGTCGCTTTTAACGATGCGACCAGTGGTATGGCATTCGGCACGAAGCTCTTGTTCGACATGTTCCAGGTCAGACCGAACTGGCTGAAATCTTCCTTGTAGGTCGTCTGTACTTCCCAACGCGCGTAGAGGCGATCGCCCAGGTCCTGCCAGATCGCCAGGATACTGAGGCCCGTAGCTTCATTGATGGGATTGCCTCCACCCAACCAGGCCAAGCCCGTCAGGGATTCAAGCGCGTAGAGGATGCGTCCGTTGATGAAGTTGCCGCGACTGTTGGCGGCGCGACGATCGCCGCCACTCCAGCTCAATAACAGGTCGTCGAAGGCAGCGCGCCGGGCGATTGGATCTGCCATGCTCATGATAGATTCCACCCGGCGTTGCAGGAGCCCGCTCGTATCCTGCGTCATGGCTTGCCGCAGACTCAGGGTATTGCCCATGCCGGGGAGCTCCGGCAGTTGCGCAATGGCCTCGCTGAGCGCCACTTCGGTCAGCGCCACACTGCGCATGGTGTTGGCGGCAAACCAGACATCACCCAGGCTGCGGGTACTGCCGTCGGTAGCCACATAGCTGCCCAGTTGACGCAGGGCATTGCCGGCTCCATCGGTGTCGTTGGTGTGGGAAAAGTGCATATTGAGCGTCTTGACACCCGCCGCGCCCAGCTCGCTCAGCTCACCGGCATCCGTGATGCCGTTGCCATTGCGGTCTTGCCAAAGCCTGAGACTGGAAAAGTCCTTGTCATTGTCGTCAAGCACGCCGTCCTCATTGCTGTCCAGATCCGCGAGTGCGGCGAATCCATCGGCTGCAAACGCGCCATTGCCAAGCCGGGTATGGTCGCCAAACAGTTCGGCACCGCTGGTGATCTTGCCGTTGCCGTCGAGGTCGCGCACCAGCAGGGCGTCGTCGCGTCCGACCCAGCCGCTCTGTTCGGCAAAGCCGCTTAGATCGTGGTCGAAGTGGACGTTGGCACTGAGCGCAAGGGTTTCTATCCCGTCGCCGTCGAGATCGAGAATAAGAGGGTCGTAGCCGCCATTGCCACCAATATTGTGGCTATTGGCCCAGCGATCATAGATTTGGCCCATGGCGTCATCGTGGTTCCTGTCCAGATCCAGGGGGCTGCCAAAAATGCCAGTGCCGGATTCACCCGCGTGCTGAGCGATGGCTTGACCGATGATCTCTGCAATCGTGTCGGTTTCCATCCCCGCTTTGGTCAGGGCATCGATGGCCTTGACCACGCTCTTGGTGATCTGGTCAGTGGCGCGGTCTCCGCTCTTCACGATGTTGCGCCCGCCGTCATCCGTAACCGGCAGCGGGGTGACATTGCGATCGGCATCGATTTTCCAGCCAGCCGCACCGGCGACCAACTGATAGGCGCTTGCTCCTACGCCCACCACGGTTGCAATGGTGCCTACGGTCGCAACCAGAGGAATGACCGCTCCACCCACGGTGATCAGTGCTGCGCCTGCGCCGATCACTGATGCCACGTTGCCGATCAGGCCTGCGACGTCGGATTGCTGGATGGGGGTCCCTTTTTTGTTGGCTTCATATATATTACTGCCGCTGTCCAAGGCACCAAATAGACCTATGAATAGACCCGCGCCAGGTATGTATTTCGCTGCGCTGCTGCCGATGGTGGCAAATTCCACTACCGAGTGTGTAGTTTGCGCAACCCCGATTACTGTGCCGGTCGTGTTGAAGGTGCCGTCTGGGTTTTTTGCGCCAACTCCGACATTGGCGGCGTTCAGATGCGTGCCGAATCCACCAGTCAGAATTATTAATGCGATATTTTCATTGCTCATAGTTGACCTCTTTTCTCACGAAGAAAAATGACTGAATAAAAAAGGTAGCAAGGGACCAAAACAAAGAGTCCCATCGCCAATCTGGCGGTCAGGCGTTCAGAGTGGCTCTTGCTTGTGGAATTGAATGAGATGCTGAGATTTTTTTCGGGGCAATTGATGGCCCATATTCGGAATCGCTTGGTGAGCGTCAGCTTTAATGGAGCACCTTGTATTGTGGCCATGCATCCGGGTAGGCTTTGGCGTTGCGCGTCGGTCCACTCATAGGAACGGAACCTTCCGCCTGCGCTGACAATAATCGGCCACTCCATCTGACGCCGCTCGCCGTTAGGCAACTCGACAAAAAGATGCGGCTCGGTCAGTTGGGTGTGCAGAATGCGCACCTGCAATGTTTGTAGGGTGGCCGGATCAGGCACACGATTCCATTGATTGACGCACTCGGGGATGATCAAGAGTACTAGCGAAAGGAGCATTCCCCACGAAGTCTGAGGGTATCGACGCCAGAATGGCTTGCCCCTGCGCGTGGCCAGTACGGCTTCATTGGGCGGCCCGGAGAGCTTGTCTATCAATCGCTGCCATCGGCTTAGAGGACGATTCAGGTTCATGCTCGCACCCCGTCAGACAAGGATTTCAAGTCACTCTCGAAGAGCCTGATAGGGAAGCCTGTGGTCGAAGTGAGTGACGGATCGGAAGCCTGATCTCCAATCAAAAGATATAAAAGTTCATTTCGCTTCTTGATTCTGATGAACCCATTCTTGCCGACGCATCCTCCTTTCTTTTCTTGGTTGAGCAACCCACCATAAATAAAAACTCTTGAAAGAAACGCTCCCGATTTTTGGTCAGGCCCAATCACCTTTACGATTGCCGTGTTAGCGCTGAAGACAAAGGGATCGCTGCTGGTCAACTCGGCATCAGCCGCCTCACGCTCTGCCTTACCCAACAGATTCGAAAAGTCACTGGATTGAAAGCTGTCGTATCGACCCGCGGCACAAAATTTTTCTCCGGGCATGATTTCTGAGATCGCGATGTCCCTTGAGAACAAATAGCGCCAGTAAATTTGCAATGACGTTAGCGGGGAGGCGTCCCGGAAAATCAGGAAGGCTGGTGAGGCGATGAGCTTCGCCAGCAATGGAATCGCCAGGATCACAGCGATGTATTTCAAAACCACGTTCCAGTTCCGCCTGGCGGGCGGCGCTGATTCAAGCGCTTCCTTGGAAGCGTCTTCTCTCGATATCTCGATCATTTTTTACTTCCTGGAATCTGAAAAGGTCGGCAGAATCACCGGCCAATTTCTTCGGTGGCATCGCTGATGAAGGCAATGTGATCCGGAACGGACGCGAAGTTGAACCATTGAGATATTTCAGGTCCACGCCGAACTGAGAGATGTCAGTGGTGTGCCAAAGCTACCGCCGGGACGAATGGCACGACATTCTTAAAGCTTATAAATGACCTCTTTTTTCTCGAAGAAAAACGAGCAAATTCATCAGGCTGCACGCGAGCAGGACACCCAGCGAAATCAATAGCCGTTCATTCAGGTCTTGCGCGTGGCGCTTGCTGGTGGCACTGAAATCGATGTTGATACTTTTGTGAGGGCAATCGAGTGTCCAGATCCGGAACCGGTCGCTCGGCGTCAGCATTAATGGAGCACCCTGGACGGTGGCCAGGCATCCTGGCAGGCTCTCGCGCTGGGCGTCGGTCCAGGCTCGCGATGGGAGGGGTCTACCCAAGCCGAGGTCAGCCGGCCACTCCATGTTCCGCCGCTGTCCGTCGGGTAGCTCGACAAAGAGGTGGGGGCTGGTCAGGTCGGTGCGCAGAATGCGGACATCCAGCGTTTGCAGTGTGGAGGGATCAGGGACCCGATTACATTGATTGACCACTTCCGGGGCGATCACCAGAGTCAGGGAAGTGAGCATCCCCACCAGGAAAATGCGATGACGGAGCCAGAATGGCTTGCCCTTCCGTGTGGCCAGGACCGCTTCATTGGGCGGTGGGCCGGAGAGTACATCGAGGAGTGCTTGCCACCGGCCTGGAGGATGATTCATGTTCATGCGAACGACCCTCCCGGCAGGGATGTCAGCTGGATGGCCAGAGACTGGGTGGAAGGAGCCGATGGGGCGGGGGGAGGGGCGTGACGAGTTCTTTCCGTATTCATCAGGTTGACCTATCTATGGGGTGAAAATCCGATTGAAAAATTTTCTAGTGACCATTGCCAGAAAGCAGATCCATCGGAGATATCGATCCCGCATAGCGCCTGATTTTTTCTTCGCTAAGCGTCGGACAAATAGAAGAATTTGATCAAGGCGAAACCTGAGCAATACCAAAGCACTTGCAAGGAGTAATCGCGAGGGCTGGTCGATGCATCAATACGCCTGCAATAGCGTCCAATCTCCTGGAAGAGACATGCAGTCAAAAACGGCGCTAGAAAGAACGCGATTGTGAGAAATTTTTGAGGCGGAATAAATCGTTGTTTCGCTAGAAAAAGCATCAAACAGGAAGCAAGGCAGCCTCCGATGAAGCACATGAGATATTTCGTGAGGAAGTGCCCGGCATCGTTAGGTCTCCTGTGCCGGCGCGGCCATTGGGACGAGCGCGCAACGGCAAAGTGCGCGACATCGACGATGGTCCGAAAAAAGTCAAGCAAGCGTTTTTCCATGACGTCAGAGGACAAGCCACCGTTGTTCCTTCCAGACCAAAGCCGCCAGGCCTGCGACAATCAGGTAGGGGCCGAAGGCCATGGGCTGGTCGGGGTCACGGTGGCGCACTTTCGTCTGCCACAGGCCGACCACTGCCGCACCGGTGGAGGCCAGCACGATGATGTGCAGCAGCGGTCCCCAGCCGAACCAGGCGCCGAGCGCGGCAAGCAGCTTGAAGTCGCCGTAGCCCATCCCCTCCTTGCCGGTGAAATAGAAGCAGATCCAGTAGATGCTCCATAGCGCCGCGTATCCCGCAGCCACACCCCAGAAGGCCTCGCGCAGCGGCACGAAGGCGGCAAACGAATTGAAGAACAGCCCCAGCCAGAGCAATGGCTGGGTAAGGCAATCGGGCAGGATCTGGTGATTGAGGTCGATGAAGAAGAGGGCGATCAACGTCCACAGCAGCAGCCATGTCCCTACGGTTTGCATCGTCGGGCCGAAGTGCCAGGCGGTGGCGACGGTCACCACGGCGCAGGCCAATTCGACCAGCGGATAGCGCACCGGAATGTAGGTCTTGCAGCCGGCACAACGGCCGAGCAGGTAGAGGTAACTCAGGACGGGGATGTTTTCGGCAGCACGTACCGGCCGCTTGCAGGCCGGGCAATGGGAGCCGGGCCAGGCCAGCGTCATGGCGGGCGACGGTATCTCCGGTTCCTGTTCACTGTCGGGCGACGCCTCCTTGTCGGTGGAGCTGTAAGCGGCCTCGAGCATCAGGGGCAGGCGGTAGATCACCACGTTCAGAAAGCTGCCGATACAGAGCCCGATCATCAAGGTCATGAAGAAGACGACGAGGGGATGGTCATAAGGCATGTCGGGCAAGATAAGCATGCGGTGTTCCTTGAAGGGAGAAAGAGGGCCGCAGCGGCACCGCTGCTACATGGCGTCCTTGAGCAGGTGGCGCAGGCGGCCGATAACCTGGGTGGCGTAGCGGGCGCGCTTGTCGGGGCTGACGGCGTTGTAGGCACCGACGGCCTCCCAGCTCACGCCCATGCGCTGGAAATTGGAGCCGAGTATCCAGGCGCCGACGTGGATATTGGTGCAGGCATCAAGGAGATCTGCTTCGCTGATGTGATGGCGCGCCAGAAAGCCCAGCCAGCTGGAATTGATCTGCATGATGCCGATGTCGCGCGTGCCATTGGCATTGCGGTGCAGGGCCCTGGGGTTCAGGCCCGACTCCTGTTGCGCAATGGCCTGCAGGATCAGCGGGGACACGCCATAGCGGGTCCCCGCCTGTTCGAAGCACAGGTCGGCCGCTGCTGCCGGCGCGGCGCACAAGGCGCCGGCCAGTGCAGCGGCCAGTGTGATGACCAATGCCAGGGGCTTGTAGCTCCGATGCATTCAGTGCCCGTCCTCTGGTGAAGGAGGGCTGGCCTTGAGCGCGAGGGCGGCACTGAAAAAGAACGCCGGCGCACCCAGCACCATCGACAGCATGATGGCGCCGGGGTAGCTCAACACCCGCAGGTGGCCCAGTACAAAGGCCAGCAACAGGCTCGCTACGCAGAGTAGCGGCAGAACCGTGGTACGCGTCCGACCGGCGACGGCGACCGGCAACTCACGCCAGCGTGCACGCCGCAGCCGGAAATACAGGTAACCCAGCAAGAAGGGGCCGCCGTAGGCCAGCAGCAGGAACAGCAGAATCAGCATCAAGTCGGCAGCCTGCATCGCTTACTCCGTCGCCAGGTAGGTCCAGCGTTTTTTCTTGAACATGACAAGCTGGTAGTAGTGGGTTTCGCCATAGTCGGTGCCCCCTTTGTTGTAGAAGTTGAATTCGAGGTACATCGGTTCGAAAAACACTTCGCGTCGGTCCGGGCCACCGCTGGTTCCATCGTCATCGAGATAGCAATTCATGCAGCTGAAGGCCGGTCTTCTGAACATGGGCTTGGTCCATTCCGACGGGTCCATGGGCGTCATGTAACTGAAGTGGAAGCGCACACGGCTGAAGTTTTCGTAGGGGAAGTCACCACCGGCGGGTTGAGCCAGGGCATAGAGTCCGTCGTCGTCGCCGATCATCGGCTTGGTGTTTTCCCAGCTATTGATGACGACGCCATTTTTAATGTGTTTCAGGGTGACCTTCCCGGTAATCGCCTGGCCCCACCACCACGAGCCGAGCACGTTGCGGTGCCAATCCTTCCAGCGAAAATCGGCGGCCAGATATTCGTTGGGGTCGATGATCTCTTCCGTCAGTTTCTTGAACGGCATCCTCCACTGGGCGGCACCGCTGCCATTGGATGTGCATCGCAGGATGCCAGCCTGATCGCCGTTGCCGTTGCTGGCCATGGCATTGATCTGGTCGGTATTGCAGCTGTCTCCTTCTCTGGCCACTTCCGCCTTGGCGCGTGCATAGATGCTGGTCGCCCAACTCAGGCCACCATCGCTGCCGGCCTGGCAGACCAGCAGATTGGTCGTGCCTTGCGCCGTGATTTCAGCGGCCATCATGCCTTTGGTGGTGCAGGATTGACCCGCGACCTGGTTGCCCATGGCGGCGGCCTGCCACTTTCTGCTCTTGCAGATTGCCATCAGGCCGTTGGGCAGATAGGCGGTCGAGCCCTCCGGGCTGCAGCTGTCGCCGGCACTGACCTGGCTCAGACCATAATTGTTATTGGCCACCTCCCAGTAGTTGGCGGTGCACATCATCAATCGGCCATTGGCGTCTTGCGCCAGGGCGAGATTCTCCAGACACCCCATGCCCACCGTGACGTAATTGCCATAGGCCAGCAAACGGGCACCGCTGTCGGAGAACTGCGCGGCATTCTCGATGTTCAGCCTGGAGGTGCGTATGCCGCCATTGGCGTTCAACTCGCCAGCGACAGTCAGCGCCTTGGTCATCTTCACCGGCGCCTTGAAGGTGGCCTCGCCATTGACCACCAGCGACTGGATGTCGGTGGCGCCCTGGGCCACCAGGTTGCCCAGCGCGGTCAACGTGCCTTTCACAGCTAGTGTGCTGTTGAGATTGGCGGCGTCATTGGCGGTCAGGGTGCCGGTGGTCAAGCTGGTGGTCGTCAGCGTATTGCTGGTCAGGGTCTGGGTGGTCATGCCCTGGGCCGTCAGCTGATTCACATTGTTGATGGAGTGCTTGGCAAAATCCCAGTCTGCCGTCGGCTTGAGCGAGCCATCGCGACGGACCAGCTCCAGTGTGGCGGCTGCCGCATAGCCATTGCGCCAGGCCAGGATGCCGTGTACGCCCTTGGCGCCGGCTTTGGTGGTCTTCTGTACCGGATTGGTGACGCTCCAGGCACCGGCATAGGCTTTGAGGTCGAACTGGGGATTGATGCTGCTGGTGTCGGTATCGCGATCGGGCTGGCCCGAGGTCGCGCCGGCACCATTGGACATGCGCAGCAGCGCTGACATGTCGGCGTGCACCAGCGCATAGGGCTGCACGTTGAAGACCAGCGAATCCAGATTGACATCGGTTCCGGCCGGCGTGCGCGTGATGACGATGCCGTAGACGTTGTCATGCCTGGCGGCCGCGCTGCCGCTGGCGTCGCCCGTGACCACCGTGGCGCGTACCGGCAGCAGGGGCGCGGCAGGAATCTGCCGGTCCACCAGACCGAGGGTCTGCAGGTCGGCCAGCGTCGGCTGCAGGATATTGTCAACCTGATGGGTCTTGCTGGCACCGGCGGCATCGGTATAGCTGGCCGCGAACTGGCATGACTTGACAGGGCTGCCCGAGGCCGGGTGGTTCACCTTGGCGCAGCTGTCGGGGTGGGTGCTTCGGTCAATGATGTGCGGATAGTACAGCGTCATGTAGGCACCGACGCCATTGTTGATGCGGGCATAGACTGCGTTCTGTGCCTCCAGCAAGGCAGCCTGGCGCTGCTGCGAGGCCCAGTCGGTGCCGACGGCGCCGACTGCGCCCAGCATGGCCGTGGACACCAGCGCCTGGCCGAGTGCGAAGCCACGGTGACGGCGCCGGGTGTGGCGCTGCCCTGGATCAAGGGGAGTGCTGCGCCGGGGCAGGCACAGCAACTGCTGCGAGATGCGACGAAGTAGGGTAGTCATCAGTTCCTCTGGGAAGTTTGTTGCGTTTTCTTTTGCACGGCACTCTGCAGTTGTTGTGTGGTCGCCATGAAGCCGAGAAGCATGGAGGCCAGCGCGACACCGCAGAGCAGGAGCATCACGCTGTTGAGACGGGCAGACGATTTTTCGATGGAAGTGGCGATGCGGTCGATGGAGCCGGTGCCGATCTTGACGAAGGCCTCCACCGGGTCGCGGCGTTCGGAGGCGTCCATGATGCGGTCTTCCAGATCCTGGTTGAGCACGCCGGTGCCGAAGGCGGCGCCGAAGTTTTCGGCATTGGCCGAGCTGATGCCGCGCAGGATGCTGCGTACGTGCCAGCGCATCCACGGGGTGGAATAGCGCACCGCCTGCTCCAGCGAGGAGCGCAGGGAAATGCCCGAGCGCATCAGCGAGGCCAGCGAGACGATCAGCATGGCGCCGGAATAGTCGCGGTAGACGCTGTAAGGCAGGCGCTTGTCGAACGGTCGCCGACTTCTCCCGGCCCAGTGGGCCAGTGAATAGAGGAAGGCGATGAACAGGACCACGTTGAGCCCGATCATCAGCAGCCCGTAATGCCGCACGCCGTTGGCAACGGCGGCCAGGGCTTTGCCGGAGGCCGGCCATTCGGTGACGGGCATGATCGATTCCAGCACCGGAATGGCGTAGAACGAAAAGCCCAGCAAGATGGCGTAGAACAGCGCGATCAGGAACAACGGATACATCACCGCACCCTTGATGGCGGCCGTCATGCGTTCGGTCTTTTCTACCGTGCCGGAGAGGAAGCGCAGGCCCTCGGCCACGCTGGCGTCGCCGGCGGTCTGGGCGGCATCGAGCATCATCAGCTCCGACGACGGTGCCACTCCCTCCAGCGCCGTGGCCAGCGAACCGTTGATGGCATTTCTGAGAATGTGGCGGTAGAGCAGGGCCATGCCGCGGTCGCGTTTGCGGGCGCGCTTCTCGTACTTCTTGAAGGTGGAAAACAGCGGTACCCGGTCTTCCAGCGACATGGCCAGGTCGAAGTAGAACTCGGCCCGGCGTGCGCGCAGGCGGCGCTTGGCCATGTTCAGTTGCAGGCGTTCAAATAGATTCATGGCATTCCCTTTTGCACGATCTGGCGGAATCCTTTGGGATGACCAAAGGTGGTCTTGAAGTAATAGGGGTCGACCTGCCCCTGGGCCAGGCTGTAGAGGGCATGGCCCCAGGCGGCCTTGCCGCGCATGTCCGGGGCATCGAAGGGGGCTACACGGGTGGCGTGGTAGTGGTCACGCGCATCCAGATCGCGCCCGGCCAGCAAGAGCCGCAGCAGGTCGTTGTCGGGCGTGATCACCTCGGCAGCCACGCATACGCCGCGGGTACCGGCGTGCGACAGCTGGCTGTAATCCACGCCGGGGATGCGGCAATGGACGCAGCCGCTGTCGCTGGCGCACATCATCTGGTCAACGTCGAGGTCGAAGTAGACTTCATAGGCGTTGAGCTCCTCGGCTGACAGCCGCTCCTTGGCGGGCTCTTTGCAATGCGGGCAGTTCCTGGGCAGCAGCGCCTGATAGACCAGGATGGACAGGAATTCCGGATTGCAGACCGCATGCCGGTCCAGTCCCACCATCTTGGAGGTCAGGCGCGAGACGATGCCCAGCGCCGAGGTGGCATGCACGGTGGTGAAGATCTTGTGGCCGGTCTCGATAGCAGCCTGGGCGATTTCGCCGGAGAGCGGATCGCGCACCTCGCCGAACATGCCGATATCGGGGTCCAGCCGCAGAAAGGCCCGCATGGCGTTGAGGAAGGGGTTTTCCGCGCCGATGGCATTGGTCCGCTGCACCGAGAGATGGGTCACGCCCGGCACGATGTACTCGACCGGGTCTTCGATGGAAATGATCTTGCGTTCGCCACCGGCCGCCAGCATCGACAGCATGGAATTGAGCGTGGTGGTCTTGCCCGAGCCGGTCACGCCAGCCACGAACACACCGCCCCAGGCCGACTGCATGGCCAGGTCCAGCTGCTCCACCTGGCTGGGCAGGTAGCCCAGTTCCGGCAGGGTCTTGACCTTGCTGGAGGAACTGGCGCTGGAATGCAGGATTCGCAGCACCACATCGAAGCCCCCCACCGAGGGGTGGCTCTGGTAGCGCAGGGTGAAATCGCGGTCCTTGTTGCGGATCGGGATCATGGCCTGCTGCGGCAGGCGGGCATTGAAGGCGGCATCCGAGCGTGACAATTCCTCGGCCTGCACGGTAAAGGCGGCGCTGACCGCATCAATGACGATCTGCGCCGGATAGCTGCCGATGCGGCGTATCACGCCATCCACGCGGGCATTGAGCACGGCATAGTCGCCGCGCACCTCGAGATGGGCATCGCTGGCGCCGATCTCGATGGCGCGCCCGACCATGTCGGCGAAGTAGTTCAAGGGCTTGGACTCGGCGATGATGACGTCGATGCCCGATACCGCTCTGGTCGCCGCTTCCTCGTGATTAGCCGCGACCTGATACTCAAGGATCTCGAAGACGATAGGTTCGGCCGTGAAGAACATGCGAGGCGTTTTACCGTCGCGCTTGAACCGGTCAAGGATGTGGAACCACTCCGAGGACAGGTTCACGCCCCGGGTGGCGACCACCGCAATCAGGCCCGCTTCCATGTTCAGCACGGCGATGCGCTCCGGGTTGAAGGCGCGGTATTTCAGAGCCGGCCACATCTCCATCACGCTGCGGAACTGCGGCAATTCCTCGGCGCGCCGGAGATGGGCCATCTCCAGGCCCGCGGATGGGGTGCGGTCGGGGAACGCGCTGGTACTGCCCGCGCTACCCGTGCTGCCCACGTTGCCCACGTTGCTTATCTTGGCCATGCTGCTCATGTCCGTCACACTGGCCATCAGCGCAAGGCCGGCTTCGTGTTGACCATGTTGATGCGCTCGCCCGGGCTCTGCGGCTTGCCGCCGAATTCGAGCGCCGTCGTGCGGGCGCCGACCGGGAGCTGGCTAGCCAGATGACGTGCCTGGGCGTCCGGCGTGATCAGCGAGCGTGAATCGTCGCTGCCCTTGGGCACCGACAGGAACAGGCAAGTCTCCTGTTGCTGGCAGGCCTGCACCGCAGCGTCGCGTTTGGCGCTACCTGCCTTGCTGCCGTCGTGCGGACTCCTGGTCAGCAGCACGCCTTCTTCCATGAGCGCGATGTACTTCCACGGTCCCATCTTGCGTACCGGCCCAGGCACGGCGACCACGCGGGACTGGCCGTTGATGTCGAGTTCGGCCTTGTAGTGGCGGTCGATCCCGTACAGGGCCAGCAGTACGGGATTCTTTTCGACCACGGGTTCGGCAGGCTCCTTGCCGACGTTCTTGCCGGCCGGTCTGAGGCGGGCGGCAAACTCCCGCTCGCCGGCCTGCTTGGCCAGCTTGATCATGTCGCCCAGGGTCGCGCCCTGGTCCAGGTGACTGATGGACGCGTCAGCTGCTGCCGGCGCTGCAGTCCCCTGGCCGCGTGAGACCTGCGCGGTACCCAGCAGCAAGGCAGTCAGCGCAACCATCAATGGCAGATTAGAAGTCTTTACCTTTTGCATAATATTTTCCAGAGAGCTTGAAATGGATCTTTTCCATGGATGGGGCCGCCTTGTCCGTGTCGAGTTCGACGCTGAAGGTGTCAAGGGCCACATAGTCGTCCAGCACGATGTTTTCCAGCGTCCACAGCGGCCCCTCGATGCTCCAGGCGGCGTTGACCACCGGGCGCACCAGCTGGTTGACATCGCCTTTCCCGGCGAACAGTGTTGCCGGCTCCACCTTGACCTTGATGTCCACCATGGACAGGTCCTGCAGGGTGCTGAAGAACTTCGACGACACGGCACTGCGCAGCGGCAGCGCCGCGCGCATGAGTTTCGGTGGGGCTGCCGACGCGGTCGGTACGACGCCGTCGGCGGTGGTTTCCTCCAGCCGGTGCTGCGTCACCAGCCGGGCGCTGGTCAGGTCGTCGGGCTTGAAGACGTCGTATTGCGGCTGGCCCATCGCCGAGGGTGGCAGCGCCTCGCCGAATTCGGCAAAGTTGCCGTAGCTGCGGCTCCATGAGGCGTTGCACAGGGCGGGAGTGCATTCCACCTTGCTCAGCCGCCAGCCATTGATCTGCAGCGGGATCTGCTTGAGCCCACCGACCATGCGGCGCAGGCTGGTCTGGCCGGTGCCGGTGATGGCGGCCAGATCGCCCTCGATCCTGGTTTCGTAGACGATATTGGGATCGCTGGCCAGGCGTGCCTGTTCGTCGGCGATGCGCTTGTCACGGGCCAGCTTGTAGCTGACCCCGCTGAAGCCGGCGGCGAACACCACGGCCGACACCGCCAGCAAGGCGAGGATCTGGCGGATGTCCGGAATCTTCTTCAGGCGCGCCTTGGCCGTGATTTCGTCCAGCACCAGGTCCCAGTCGATGTCTTCCACATTGCCCAGCAGATCGACCGCGCCGACGCGTCGTACCGCGCCCACGTCGGTCAGTTGCAGGAAGGTGTTGATGCGTTCCGTCACCACCTCGGCGTTGCCGATGACGTCAAATCCCGGCACCGGTTGTCCGTCGCGCAGCACGATCACGCAGCAGCGCCTGGCATCGACATGGAAGGCGAAGACTTCCTCGCCACCGTGCGAATAGTTCTCGCCCAGCAGCAGCGCCAGCGAGACCAGTGCGCCACGCCCCTTGCCATGGCCGCCCGGGTTGGAGGAGAAAAATCCGATCTGCGTGCCATCAGGGGTGACGCAATAGCTGTGCTCGCCTTCGCTACGGGCGGCGGTGAAGAGCTTGCTACGCTCGCCCTTGTTCAGCGGCACCCAGCGCAGGCCAGCCACCAGCGCCACCTTGTTCTTCTGGAAGATGCGGCTGTGGTCCACCTCCGGCCTGGCCGGGCGTGCCGGTTTCTTGTTGAGTAGAGTCTTAAACATCGGTCAGCCGCGGAGTGATCAGGATCACGAAGGATTGCCGTACGTTGGCGGCGGTCTTGCTGGCGGCCAGGCCATCGACGCTGCCGCTGTTGCTGGAATTGGCCTGGGCCTGGTCATACCCGAGCATGACCAGCGTTTCGCCCGAGGGCACCACCATGCGCTGGCCGACGGTGAAGGCATTCACGTTGGGCAGCTGGATGGTCTGCCCGGCCGAACTGAACGAGGGCAAGCCCTTCAGGCTGGAGATGTTGACGTAGGTCTGCAACAGCACCTGATTGGAATCCAGCACCACCGGCAGGAAGGCCAGGGACATGCCGGTACTGATCTGGCCTGGGGTCAGGCTGGGCCCGGTGGTGGAGACGCTGCCCACCTGTCCGCCGGCGACGACCGCCGCCTGGGTCTGCTTCAGATAGGCCTGCTGGTTGACCACCATCAGGGGTACCGAGACCCGGTTGGAGGTCACGGCCACGCCGGAATAGGTGGTCGAGACGCGGCCGAAGGTCTTGAGCAGCTTGATCAGCGCGGTATTGCCATTGCCGTTCTGGTAGCCGATGGTGAAAGGGCTGCCGGACTGGCTGGGTAACAGCGCTGCGGGCGCCGAGGAGGTGAAATTGTTGCGGACCACGTTCCAGTCGATGCCGGCCGAGAACTCGTCGTTCAGCTGCACCGACAGGACCTGGATTTCCAGGCTGACCTGGCGCATCAGCGACTTGTTGACCAGTTCGACGTAGCTTTCCACGGCCTTCATCGGCTCGATGGCGTCGGTCACCGTGATGACCCCGGATTTGGCATCGACCGAGAATTTGCCACCACCGGAGACCAGGGATCCCAGGGTCTTTTCGATACCGCCCCAGAAGTCGGACTCGAAATCCATGCTGGCCGAGCTGCTGCCACCACCACCACCGCCGCCACCGCCACCCTCAGCCGAGGTCGAGGCCGACAGCGACGCGGTGTACTTGAAGGAAGAGCTCAGCGTCTTGACGAAGAAGGTGCGGGTGCTGACGCGATAGAAGAGGATGCGGTCGTCCTCGTATTTCCATTGCAATCCCGCACGCACGGCCACGTAATCCAGCAGGCCCGCAAAGGAGCCGGCGTAGTTGAGTTCGTAGGTGTTGCCGTAGGACTGGTTGCTGAAGCTGAGGTCGCTCAGGCCTTTTTCGCCAAAGGCGCTTTTTTCGCTGGCTGCACCCTGCGGCCCCACGCCCGGAAGCGGCTGGGCCACCGCGGCCAGTACGGCACCTGCTGCACCTGCGGCACCGGCTGTGCTGCCGACGGTAAAGCGCGAGGCCGGCAGCAGGGCGTCGGGCGTGAGCAGCATGGGTACGCCGGTCTCGCTGGCGATACGCTCGACGATGGTGGCCACCGAATAACGGCCCGGGAAGCGGAAGGCGACTTGACGCATTGCATCCGGCAAGGCCGCCTCGCGGGAGAGGGGCATGGAGCGCGTGGCAATCGTCAGGCGTGTGTCCTTGACCGCATAGGCTGGGCGCGGCTGGGCCGTCATCAGTTCGGCACGCGAGCTGTCGGTGCGGCTGACGACCTTGTCCAGGGTCTGGTCGGCCTGGCGCCAGGTGCTGCATGCGCTACACAGCATGCTGGTGGCGACCACCAGCGGAAGGGCGCGGCCGGCGCGGCGAGCGTGCGGCGCAGTGGAGCGGGCAAGAGCTTGCCCGGGGGCGATGATGTGTTCGATTTTCATGATTTTGCGTGATGGACCTAGCGGGCCTTGCCTTCCAGATAGCGGCCGATGCGGATGATGCGCAGCTCGCTGTTGATGCGCGCCTGCACCGGATAGTCGGTGGTGGCCAGCGACTCGATGACGGCGCTGACGACCTGCTCGATACGGCCCGACAATTGCAGCTCGGTCTCGATGGGGAAATCGCGGGGGGCATCCCACACCAGCTGCCAGCCGGCGTCGCTGCCCCAGCGTTGCAACATGCGCCGCACCGAGACGTCGGTACGGCGTACCTGCCATTGCTGTACGCCGGGATCGGGCTGTTGGCCCAATGCGGACATGGCGATGCCGTCGGACAGCTCGGGGGCAATCGTGTCGCCCTTGGGCAGCCAGGCGGAGGCACGCGCATTGGCGGGTGTCGTTAGCGCAGAAGCTTCTGCTGGTGCGTCAGCCTGCACTTGCGCGCTGTCGGAAACCTGCTCCGTCGCCTGCTGGGCATGGACGGGAAGGCTGGCGGCCATCAGCACGAGCGGGGGCAGCCATTGACGCCCCAGGTGGGTGAGGCGGGTGGGATCAGTAAGGTAAGCCGTGACTTTTTTCATATGATGATGTCATGCCTAGAGAGCATGGTTGTTACCTGTAAGAAAGAGGTTGAAGTAAGGCTGGTCGGTTTCGCACAGGGTGCTCATGGCGGCCGGATTGAGCGGGGCATAGGGGTCGCTCTTGATCACATACACATCGGCCAGCGAAGTGGTCAGTACGCGGTTGGCGTCCAGCGCGACCGCGCCCAGCGCAGAGGTGGTGACTGCCGTGCCGTTAGTCGGTGAGCCGGCCAGACCATGTCGCAGGTTGGCGGTGTTCAAGGTGGATTCCACGCTCTGCACAATGTCCGGACACAGTCGCATGGGCAGCCCCGATACCTGCAAGACCCAGTCGGTATTGCTGCCGGCGATCAACGAACCCAGGAACATCTGCCCCCCCCAGGGATTGTTGATCTGGGTACTGACACCGGCACCGCCCCCTACGTATTGGCGGGCCACGGCGGCGCCACTGGCTAGCGTGCTGTTGTTGATGGGTGCGGCGCCGTTATCGTTGGAAAAGAAATCCTGTAACGCCACCGCCGTCTGCCGCAGAAAGTAGGAGGACGAGGTCACCTGCGCCTGATCCAGCTGCTGGCGCAGCAGCGCCAGCGAGGCCACCGCCAGGATGGCGGCAATGGCCATCGAGACGGATAACTCCACCAGCGTGAAACCACATTGACGCAGGTGTGGCGTTGGCGTGCAGGGCAGCCGGGATAGGAGTAAACGATTCATCTTAGTTTGGATTTCAGTAACAGCACGCCGAGGCTGTCGCCAGCGTCCTGGCATGCAGCGGACAGCGCAGCGGGGGCAATTTCCTCGGTCAGGTTCTTGACGATGCGCGGGGCGGCGGCGCCAAAACCTGCGCCGAAAGTGATCGCCGGTACGTTCGTATCGATGAAGAGGCCCCTGGACCAGTCATTTGGATTGCCCATCCCGCCGGGAAAGATCACGAGCGCGTCAGCAACCGGTGCTGACTGCAACAACAGCTCGGCGCACAGCTCCGCCGGTATGGCATTGAGATACAAACCCCATGCCTGGGCCCCGCCATTGACCGGTGCCACGCCCACGGCGCCGCGCAATGGATGCGTCACGGTCACGTTGTTGGTGGCGCGCTGGGTGATGGCGAACTGGCTGAACGCGCCGAACGACACTGCCTGTCGCAAGGACAGGCCGGCATAGCTCGGCAACTGGGCATAGGCCTCGTTGACGCGCTTGATGGCGTCGGCATTCTGCGTCGCGAGTTCGTTGACTGTCTGTTGATGGAGCAGCGTGGTGGCGCCCACGAGACTGCCCACGACGATCAGGCCGGCCAGGGCCATGACCACGGAGAGTTCGACCAGCGTGTAGCCGGATTGTTGGTTTTTCATGGGAGAACTCCGATCTTTCCCGGCGGCTCATCGCTGCAGGGAAAGATCGACGCCAAGTACGGCTTACTTCCAGTTGACCATGGCGATGGTCACGGTGTCGTTATTGGTGCCACATGCATTTCCGCCGGACATTGCAGCCACATCCAGCCGGCTGTTATTGTCAGTGCCTTTCACCATGACACCGGCTGGCGGAGCAGTGCCAGTTCCGTCGAACACGGGCATGGTGAGCGCTGCGGCATTGGCTTCTGTAAATGCCGGTGTGCCGACAACGCCTTCCGGTGCGACGATCAGGCCAAGGACACCGGAGGTGGCAGCAGAGCTCACGATATCAGCGCATGCGGCCCGGGGAATGCCGCTATACATCACGGAATAAGCTGTGCCGCCAGCCCCCGCTCCGGTGCGAAAAGCGGTTGTCGATCGCGCCAGGGTCTGATAGCCAAATCGATGGGTCGCCACCCTGGCGTTGGCTGGGCCAGTAATGTCGAAAGCACCGTCGAAAGCGCCTATGCCAATGGCGACCTGGGTGTTCAGGCCGGTGAATTCGGCCACGCGGGCGTACATCTTGTCAATTTGCGTCATCGTGCGCGGGATACTGCTCACCAGGTCATTGGTACGCGTTTGCCGCAGCACCACCTGTACCAGTGCAATCGCCGAGACCAGCAGCACGCCGGCAATGGCCACGGCGACCGACAGTTCGACGATGGTAAAGCCGCGTTGCGCATGCGGCAGGGTGCGCGGCTGGCGCGCCGGGTGAGGGGAGTGAAGCATGTCTGTATTCCTTGAAATAGGGTTAGCGCCGGCTGAAAGAGGGGGGCAGGCCTAACTGATGAGTGGATGGATTCTTGGCAAAGAACACCGCGCCGGGCCAAGGGTTGTCCCGTTCTTCATGCCACGTCCTGGCAGGCAACCAGGGTTTCGGGGCAGTCTTGCGCGCATGCGCCTTGCTTTCTGTCACTTCGTCGTGGTGCTTGTCCTTGGTTTGGCGATTTACTTCATCACGGGGCTATCTCCTTTCTCGTGGATCGAAACGCTTGGCCTGGATCGGCAGGACGAAGCGGCGCGAATAGCTCAGTACCCGCATGTAGCCGGGCAGGCGGAATTGCAGGATGTCGTCCTTGACGGCGCCAAACAGGCTTTGCACCGAGGCCAGGGCATCGACATCGATGTCGCTGGAGAGATGACCGATGAAGAAGTTTTCGGTCTGCGTCAGCAGGGAATAGCTGACCGAGGTCGGCGACTGGGTCGAATAGACGATGCCGATGCCGAACTTGGCGCCTTCCTTGGCAAAGCGGGCGTAGATGTCGGTAGCGTTCTTGCCGGCCGCCTCGACTGGGAAGATCATGTGCGCTTCTTCGAAGTAGATCTGCACGAAGCGCCCGGCCAGGGTGTTGGTGATGAATTTGCGTTCCTGCTGCTGGAACACGGCCGTGGAAATGATGCGCGAGAAGTAGCGCACGATGCGTTCATTGGCCGCACCCAGATCGATGATGACGGTCTTGCCGGTATCGAGGGCGCGCAGGCTGTCATGCAGGAAATCGCTGGCGTTGGCGGAGTGGAACTGCAGGCATTCGCGCAGGAAATAGGGACCCACGCCGTTGGTCTGGCAGAGCAGTTCCTGGATCACGCGGTCTTCTTCGTCGAACAGTTCGGTGCGGCCCACGCGCAGGTTGGGGTCGTTCTCGTACTTGAGCGCGAAGGCCGAGAGCACGCGGATTTCTTCGGTCATCTCCGTGAAGCTGGTGGGTATCGGCGGCGGGACCTTCGATCGGATCGCCTGCCAGGCCGCCATGCGCAAGCCCTGGGTGAAACCGACATTGACCAGTCCACGGGCGGCGATGGCGGCGCAGACGGCCTCGCCCGGTTCGAAGCCGGCTTCCTGCAGCAGTGTCCAGAACAGGCAGAGCTTGCGGAAGGCGGCGGCACTGTCGTCGGCACGCGCGGTCTTCAGGGCCGACAGGGCCGGAAAGCGGATCATCAGGAAGTTGCGTACCTCGGGAATCTCCAGCACCGAGGGTGTGAGCAGTTCGGAAAAGATCGCCAGGGCGCGGTCCGGGATGTCATAGAAGTTGTAGCGCAGGAATTCGCCGTCGCCACGGGGCTGGGTCGAGAGGTAGTACACCTGGACGCGCTCGGGGTAGGCCGAGGCGATGGAGAAATTGCCGTCCTGGGGATTGTCGTTGGCGTATTCGCCGTTGACGTCGAACACCAGCTGGCCGACGTGAGCACTCTCGCGGGTGGCATTGAGCACGCCCTGCATGAGCAGCTTGACGACGTTGGATTTGCCCAGCCGGGTCTTGCCGAACATGGCGGTGCGCTTGCCCACCACTTCATTGACGCTCATGGCCACCGGCGCCGCGTAGGCATGCTGGCCGATATGTTCGCCCCAGCGCACATGGCCCAGTTCGAAGGCTTCACCGACCTCGCCGGAGAGCGCCAGCAGGGCGCGCAGGATGGGCTCGGGCAGCACGTGGCAGCCGCAGGTGGGTGAGAGCATCAGCCCACTGTAGCCAGGCAGGCCGGCGAAGTAGCTCAGTTGTCCGTTGACCGGGTCGATGCGACAGCTGCCCATGACCCGGCAATGCAGTTCGCAATTGGTGCTGTAGCCATCGCGCCTGGCTGTGACCTGCAGGAAACGGACCAGGATGAACTCCTGCTGGCCGTTGAAGATCCAGTCGGGGGCAGCAACGGCGAGGAATTGGCCGGGCACGATGCCGGCGTCGCGCAGTCTTTCATAGGAGGAGCCTGCCTTGACCAACGGGCCGTCCTGGGATTCGACCCAGCCCAGGCTCCCTTCCCGATTGAAAAACGACTGCGCATCCTTGGAGGCCGCATTGCCAGCCGCGGCACCGTTTGCACTGAGCAGCGTCACGATCGCCTTGGTCTCAGGCATGGGGGTAGTCGACACACGCGGGATGATTCCGGTCGATGTCGGGTGCGGGCTGGTGGCGACAGTGGTGTTCATAAATGAGAGTGGCTGCAAGCAATACTTCATCGCTACAGCGCTACGATCCATTGATTTGACGGCTGTACTTTAGCTAGCAAAACTACACGCCGGCTGACATTTCCTGACCGGATTGATCGTCGCAAAGCCGCGCGGGCATTGGATTTTCGTCGATCAAAGGAAATCTGCATCCAGGCAAAACAAGGAGCGCGGATTCCTCGTTTCCTACAAGCGAATGTCCCGCCGTCCTATGCCCTGCGGAACAGGTCGACCCTTATCATCGAGCGATCCGGCATGCCGTCCGGCAAGTCCGCTGGAGCTGCCATCCCGCTCAAGGAGTCCGCATGACCAAGTTGCCCGCCGCCGATCTTCAACTTCCGCTGTTCGTCTACAGCCAGCGCGAGTCGCTGACCGAGAAGAGCGCCTGGATCGCCCTGCAGGAGCACCACCAGTACAGTGCCCGCCACTTCCGCCTGGAACGGCTGTTCGCCGCCGATCCCCGGCGCGGCGAAACCCTGACCGCCGAAGCGGCAGGTATCTATCTCGACTACTCCAAGAATCTCGTCACCACCGAAACCATGACCCTGCTGATGCAGCTGGCGCGCCAGTGCGGCCTGCAGGATCGGGTGGAGGCAATGTTCCGCGGCGACCGCATCAATGCCACCGAGCAGCGCGCGGTGCTGCATACGGCCCTGCGCAAGCCGGCGACAGAGCGGCTGGTGGTGGAGGGTGAAGACGTGATTGCGCAGGTGCAGGATGTCCTGGCGCGCATGGAGGTGTTTGCCGAACAGGTGCGCAGCGGCGCATGGACCGGGCATACCGGCCGGCCGATCCGCCATGTGGTCAATATCGGTATCGGCGGTTCGGACCTGGGCCCGATGATGGCGCACGAGGCCCTGCGCCATTACAGCCAGCGTGACCTGTCGCTGCACTTCCTCTCCGATGTCGACGCGGCGGCACTGCTGGAAACGGTGCGCGGCTTGCCGGCGGAGGAGACGCTTTTCATCGTCTGCTCAAAGACCTTTACCACCCTGGAAACCATGACCAATGCCCAGGCCGCACGCCAGTGGCTGGTGCAGCAATTGGGCGACGAGGCGGCTGTGACCAGGCACTTTGTGGGCGTGACCACCAATATCGAGGAAGCCAGCCGCTTCGGCATCGATGAGCGCAACATGTTCGGCTTCTGGGATTGGGTCGGTGGCCGTTATTCGATGAGCAGTGCCATCGGCCTGTCGACCATGATTGCCATCGGACCGCAGCACTTCCGCGACATGCTGGCCGGTATGCACGCGATGGATGAACATTTCCGCACCGCGCCGCTGGAGCAGAACCTGCCGGCCATCCTGGGCATGCTCACGGTCTGGTATGGCAATTTCTTTGATGCCCGCAGCCAGGCAGTGCTGCCGTATAGCCAGTATCTCAAGCGCCTGCCGGCCTACTTGCAACAGCTGACCATGGAGAGCAACGGCAAACAGGTAACCCTGCACGGCGAGTCGGTGGATTACCAGACCTCGCCGGTGTATTGGGGCGATAACGGCATCAATGGGCAGCACTCCTTCTACCAAATGCTGCATCAGGGAACGCAGATGGTGCCGTGCGACTTCATTGGCTTCTGCCATCCCGCGCAGGCCTTGGGGCAGCAGCAGGAACTGCTGATGGCCAACATGTTCGCCCAGGCCGAGGCGCTGGCCTTCGGCAAGACCGTGCAGCGCGTGCGCGAAGAAGGCACGCCTGAAGAACTGGTGCCACACCGGGTCTTCCCCGGCAACCGCCCCAGCAACAGCATGCTCATCGAGCAGCTGACCCCCTATAGCCTGGGCAGCCTGATCGCGCTGTACGAACACAGTGTCTTTACCCAGGGTGTGATCTGGAATATCGATTCCTTCGACCAATGGGGCGTGGAGCTGGGCAAGCAGCTGGCCAAGCGCACCGCGCGCGAGCTGATCGATCACGTGCAGCCGCTACACCACGACAGTTCCACCAATGCCTTGATCCGGCGCTATCGCGCCTGCCAGGGCGGCACTGTCGCTAGCGATCCATCCAAATGAAGCGAAGCGGCCGCCTTGCGCCGCAGGGATCAATGAGGAGACACCATGGGCAGCATCATCGCCGCACGATTTGAATTGCAGGACGAGGCGGCGCGTGCCGTCAATGCGCTGGTCGATGCCGGCTTCGCCCGCGAGCGCATCAGCAGTTTCTTCGTCAACCCGGCCGGGCAGCATGACCGTTTCGCCGTGGGCGGCGATCGGGACAAGTCGCCCGGCGCCGAAGAGACGGATAAAGGCGCGGCGGCTGGCGTGGCCGCGGGTGCCGGCGCCGGGGCGGTTGCCGGGGTGGCCGCCGCGCCCGTGGCGGGTCCCTTGGGACCGGTACTGGGTGGGCTGGTGGGTGGCCACCTGGGCGGTCTGGTGGGCAGTCTCAGTGCTACCGACGACGATCCGGTGCCGCGTCGCGTGGCAGGCATGCTGGTGGCGGTGCAGCTGGACGACTCAGCGGCCTCCGCCGATTCCGCTGTTGAACAACGCGCCATGAGGGTGCTGCAAGACCTGCAGGGTGCTGATCTGGAGCGTGCGGAAGGCCAGATTCGCGATGGTGACTGGATCGATTTTGATCCTCTGGTCGAACCGCAATGGATACCGGCTGGCGTGGGCTGACGCAGTGCAGCGACAGGATCAGGACCAGGCCCGGCAGCATGCTGTCGGGCCTTTTGCTTTCCTGAAGGCACAGAGTGCAATCCTGGGCATGCATACCGTCGCTGAGAGTTGATGAGTTTATGACTTTATAAGTCTATAATTGGGCGTAATAATTGATTACCAGAAATTCAGCGGGCGGGCGTACGACAGAACAATAAGAAACGCCAAGAGGGGGCGCTGCGATGGAAGGCAGCTGCGCCGTGAGAATGATCATGAAGCGGACGAACGCACATGAGATTATTGACCAAGGGCTTGTTGATCGTTGCCATCCCCAGCCTGGTTGAATTACTGCTGCTGGGGGCGCTGTTCAACTCACAGGACGATGCCGAGGAGGCTGAGCGCTGGGCCGCGCACTCGGCGCAGGTGATCAACCAGGCGGCCGAGGTGCGGCAACCGATGCTGCTGGAATCGGCCCGTATCCGTAATGCCATCCTCCTCAACCAGTCCGAGCCGATCAGTCGGCCCGAGATGTGGGCCGATCTGGAGGTCAAGACTGGCGAGCTGGTCCGGCTGGTGGCCGACAATCCCCAACAAACGACTGCAGTGCGGGCGCTGCACGATAGCATCGCGCGTTATCGCAGCTGGGCCGATACCGCCCGCGAGCGCATGCAACGGGGACAGCGCGATGCGTTGATCCGCGAACTGCGCGACGAGGAGGGGCCACACCGGCTTTCGGACTTCCTGAGCCGGCTGGATGGCTTTGTCGAGCAGGAGCGTCGCCTGGGCGAGCAGCGCACGGCGCTGTTGCAGTCGGCGCGCAGTTCCCAGACTGCGTTGCTGATCGCGGCAGTGCTGGGCTCCATCATCACTGCGGGACTGGCCTCGCTGGCCTTTACGCGCAATATCGGCAGCCGTATCTCGGTGCTCATCACCAATGCCCAGCGCCTTGCCGACGGGCAACCGCTGGCGGCGCGGGTGGGTGGCAATGATGAGATCTGCCAGCTCGATGATGCCTTGCACCGCAGCAGCGAGCGCCTCAACGAGGCTTCGCGCCAGGCCCAGGGCTATCGTACCGAACTGGAACAGCGCGCACGCGAGCTGGCCGAGGTCAATGCCGACCTGCGCCAACAGACCCAGGACAATGAAATGTTCATCTACAGCGTGTCGCATGATCTGCGCTCACCGCTGGTGAACCTGCAGGGCTTCAGCAAGGAGATCACCCACACCACCCGCGAACTGCTGGCCGAAGTCGAACAACTGGCGCTGCCGGCGGCGGACAAGCAGCGCCTCAAGGCGCTGGTCGAGGAGGACATCCACACCTCGCTGCGCTTCATCCAGAACGCGGTTACGCGTTCGGCCGGGATCATCGATGCCATGTTGCGCCTCTCGCGTGCCGGCCGCGTCGAATACCAGCCGGTGATGCTGGACATGCACGCCATTGCACAGCGCATCGTCGCGGCCATGAGCGGCAGCATCCGCGCCAAGGGGGCGCAGGTAGAGATCGCGGCCGACCTGCCGCCGGCCTTCGGCGACCCGACCTCGGTGGAGCAGGTGCTGGGCAACCTGGTGGGCAATGCCGTCAACTACCTCGATCCGTCGCGCCAGGGGCATATCACCATCGACCACGTGCGCCACGCCGACAGCATCGCCGCCGCGCCCAGCCTGGTGACCTACTGCGTGCGCGACAACGGCATGGGCATCGCACCGGCCTATCTGGACAAGATGTTCATTGCCTTCCAGCGTCTGCATGGCAACGCCGCGCCGGGCGAAGGCATCGGCCTGGCACTGGTCAAGCGGGTGGTGGAACGCCACGGCGGTCGCATCTGGGTGGAATCGGTGGAGGGGCAGGGCAGCTGCTTCTATGTGGCCCTGCCGGCGCGCCCGCCGGTGGCGGCATGAGCGCCGGCACCGGCGGGCTGTCATACATCACAGGGAGAGGGGCATGAATACGGAACAAAGCGTCAATATCCTGCTGGTCGAAGACGATGACGGCCATGCGCTCCTGGTGGAGAAGAACCTGCGGCGCGCCGGCCTGGTCAACGGCTTTACGCGCTTGCGTGATGGCCAGGAGGCGCTGGACTATTTCTATGGTGACGATCAGTCGCAGGGTGAATCGCAACAGCTGGTAGTGCTACTGGACGTGAACATGCCGCGCGTGAATGGCGTAGAGGTGCTGCGACGGATGAAGCAGGAGGCCTCCACCGCGGCCATCCCGGTCATCATGCTCACCACCACCGATGACCCCCGCGAGATCGCCCACTGCTACGAGACCGGCTGCAATGTCTACATCACCAAGCCGGTGGAATATGACGACTTCATCGAGGCGGTGCGCCGACTGGGTTTCTTCCTGCAGGTGGTCAAGCTGCCCCTGGCGGGTCGTGTTGCGGATCGAGGCGAGAACGGGTCACGATGAGCGCCATCGCCGCCCACGTACTGGTACTGGAGGATGACGACGGGCTGCTGGCATTGGCGACCCGGGTACTGCGCAAGCAAGGACATCGCGTGACCGCCACGGCCGATGCCGTCAGCGCCCTGGCGGCGGTGCAGCAGGAGCGACCGGACCTGCTCATTGTCGACTATCACCTGCAGGCACTGGATACCGGTCTGGACTTTTTTCGGCAGCTGCGTGCATCGGGGCTGGACATTCCGGCCATCATGGTATCGGGCGTTTCCGACGATGCGCTCATCATCGAGGCGCTGCGTACGGGGGTGGCCGACGTGCTGCCCAAGACCAGCGATTATCTGGACTACCTGCCGGCCGCAGTGGAGCGCCTGCTCCAGCAGCAGGCGCTGCAGCGTCTTGCCGAGGCCGAGCGCATGGCCCACGTGCGGGAAGAATTCGTGGCCGCGCTGGCGCAGGAATTCCGTGCCCCCTTGAATACCATCATCGGCTGGACGCAGTATCTGCTGCGCGACGCCACCGATGGCCAGCAGGTGCGCAAGGGGCTGGAAGTCATCGAGCGCAATGCCCGCCTGCAGGCGCAGCGGGTGGAGCAGTTGCTGGAACTGAGCCGCATCATGGCCGGCAAGCTGCACGTGGACATGCAGCCGGTGGACATGGTCCGCGTGGTCGAACAGGCGATTGCGGCGGTACACGCGGTGGCCGATGCCAGGCAGATCCACATTCATGCTGTAGTCGATACGCCAGCGCCGATCCTGGGGGATCCTGCGCGGCTGCAGCAGGTAGTGGGGAACCTGCTGACGCACGTCATCCGCTCTACGCCGCCGCAAGGGCGCGTGCAGGTGATCCTGCGTCAGACAGGTGGCCAGGTAGAGCTGGAGCTGGGGCAGGCCTTGATCGACGCCGGTCAGGCCAATGCGCCGGAGCGTGTTGGCGATGACGATGTCGAGGTCGACCTTGCAGGTGAGAGCGGCGTTGCGTCAGGATTGTCGCTGGCCATTGCCCGTCAGCTGACGGAATTACACGCAGGGCGCATGCACGCGGAAGGTCTTGGCCCCGGTGTCCGTTTTCTGCTGACGCTGCCGCTGACCACTCCGACCTGAGCGATGTTGCCGGGGTGCCGGTGGCGGTCTGCGTCGCATTCAGTCTGCCGGCACCGGAATGGTGACGGTGAAGGTGATGATGTTGCTTTCGCAGTCCACGGTAATGCGGCCCCCGTGGCCGTTGACGATCTCGCTGACGATGTACAGGCCCAGTCCCAGGCCGCGCGCATTGCGCTGGTTGCCCATCGATTCCTTCTTGTAGGGCTTGAAGAGATTGTCACGCACGGCGGCCGGTATCGGTGCGCCGTGGTTGGAGACCGAGATGGTCAGTTGTTCGTCGCGGCGGAACACGATCAGCGTGGACGGCTTGCCGATTTCGCCATGGTGGCGTGTATTGGACAGCAGGTTGGAGACCACCTGGCTGATGCGGTCACCATCGAGCCCGATCTCACCGCAGTCTTCGGCTTCCAGGATGATTTCATTGTCGGGATAGGCCATGCGGGCCTCGTTGACGATTTCCATCGCCATCTTGCGCACGTCCACCGGACGACGCTGGATATCCAGACCCATGCCGCTTTGCAGGCGGCTGATGTCGAGTACCTGCGAAATCAGCCGATGCATGCGGCTGGAGGAGGACGAGATGCGCTTGCTCAGGTTGGAACTGGACGGCGAGTGCTCGCGCACCTCGATCATGCGGGCAGCCATCATGATGGCTTGCAGCGGATCGCGCAGGTCATGGCCCAGCGTGGCCAGCAGGGTCTCGCGGGCGCGCTTGACCATGTTTTCGTTGGACAGGGCCACTTCCTGGAAATCCAGGCGCAGCTGGCCGGCCACTTCCAGTTCGGTCTTGACCCAGGGCAGGCTCTTGCCGCGCACGGTTTCCTTCCAGACCGCGAAGGAGCCACGTGGCGTGAGTCGCGGGCCGAGCGGGCCGATGCTGTATTTCTTTTCGGGGTTGCCGCCCCAGCGCACGTCTTCCACCTGTTCGCTGCGGAACCAGAAAGCATAGCCATCCTGTTCGCGGTAGAAGCGCACGGCCAGCACGCCGCAGATGTCGCCCAGCACCTGTTTCAGGGCTGGTGCATCGGCGCCGAGGGCGCTGGTGTAGAACAGGTCCCCGGGTTCGTTTTCGTTGAGCCAGTTGATCAAGGCGTTGACCGCCTCGCGTGACGGCGCCTTGCCGAAGACCTGGGTCTTGCGGTCCATCGAGATGGCGCCGCCATGGCTGTTCATCAGGCGCAGGAAGCCCTCGTGTTCACCGGCCAGGGCCAGCACGATGTCTTCGCGGTCGGTGATGCGGGCCACGATCTCGCGCCGCAGGGCGGTACTGTATTCCAGCGCCCGGGCGCGCTCGCCATTGAGGTTGCGCTCGACCAGGGCGCTGACGAATTGCGCCAGCAACTGGCAGGACATGCGCACCGCGTGCGGTACCAGGTGGGCACTCATGTGATGGCAGGCAATGAGCCCCCACAGCCGGTCGCCGATGACGATGGACAGGCTCATCGAGGCGCCCACGCCCATGTTGCTCAGGTATTCGATGTGCACCGGCGAGACGCTGCGCAGCATGCTGTGGCTGAGGTCCAGCGGCCGCCCGGTCAGGGGATTGAGATCAGGCTCCAGCGCCACCGTGGGCGCCTTGACATCGGCGATCAGGCGGATCGGGTTGATCACGTACAGGCGTCGTGCCTGGGCCGGGATGTCGCTGGCCGGATAGCGCTGGCCGAGGAAGGGTTCGAGGTCTTCGCGCTTGTGCTCGGCAACGACCTCGCCGCTATCGTCATGCAGGAAGCGGTAGGCCATCACCCGGTCGAATCCGGTGATGCGGGCGATCTCGTCCACGGCCAGAGTCAGCAGGTCTTCCACGCCTTGCTGGCGCTGGATGCGCTGGATGGCCTGGTGCGCTGCCAGGGCGAAGGCGTCCAGCGACAGCGCATCGGGCGGGCGTTTCTCGAATTCGGCGATCAGCACATCCTCGGACTTGTGGGTCACCAGATCGAAGGCGCCTGACGGCAGGGTGATCATGCGCGAATCGACATAGCCATGCTTGTCTTCCAGCGCGCTCTGGATCACTGCGCGGGCGCCGGCATCCAGGTGGTGTTCGCCCAGGGGGGCGCCCGGCGCGG
Source organism: Herbaspirillum sp. C7C2 (assembly GCF_022627865.1). NCBI lineage: Bacteria > Pseudomonadati > Pseudomonadota > Betaproteobacteria > Burkholderiales > Oxalobacteraceae > Herbaspirillum > Herbaspirillum sp. C7C2. The sequence goes on along the minus strand of NZ_JABXGI010000005.1, from coordinate 271,809 downwards.
GCAGTGTGCCAAGCAGGGCATCGGCGTTGGCGCTGTGCGAAGCGAGGCGGCCATCCGGCGTGAAGCACAGCAGGGCGCCGTGGCTCTGGATGGAACCGGGGATGTGGATCGGCTCCCGGTCGCAGTTGCTCAGGTCGACCGATCGTCGGCGATTTTCGTGGTACGGGTTGCTCATGTACTGCTTTCCCGATGCCTGTGGAAACAGGGCGTCGAATTGCGGTCGCGCACATCTGGAGACGAACGCAAGTTGAAGGCGGCCCAAAGTCGGCAACGCACCTTTTCATTCCGCGCTGTTCCAGCTGTCGTCAAGCGCGGCGGTACGGCCCTTGTTTTCGGGAAATGCCAATTATAGGCGTGGTTCTGCATTTGGTGAACTCTGCATGTGAATTTAATGGCAGTGCCGGGAGGCCCCGATCCGTCCAGTCTCGCCAGCCGCCGGGATTTCCATTTTGTCCTACAAGGCAATCGGGAACAGTCCGATAGAACTCATCCGTGCGGACTCTTAAGATCAGCAAAAACTCGCAGAAACAACGCGGCAGTCCGGTGCTTTTGTGCCGGAAGATGCCACACGGGAAAAGATTGCCCGGTTCAAGTGCTGAGACTTCGTGAGGATGCGTCAAATCACATCAGGAGGTGCCGTCAGGCTCTTCCAGTTTTGCGTGACATGGCTACAATGAAGTCGTCGATAGTGTGCTGAGCCGGGGTTACAACAGGGAGCGAACCAGTATGCTGTCGATGACATACCGGGAAGAAATCGAACGCTGTATCGGTCCGGCCAAGCCGCTGGCACATCCCGGGACCGACGCGGACAATGGCAAGCTGATGTTGCAACCAGCCCGGCGCAGTCGGCATGCGTCGGATCTTTGAGCAGGGTAGCCTCATGGACAAGTCTGATTCCACCCATCCTTGCGATCCTCTCGTCGCCATCCAGCAGGGCGACTGGACCGCTTATCGTAACCACATCTCGACCCAGGCCGGGCAGCCCGGCGAAACCGAGGACGAGCGGCCGAGCAATTTTGCCGAGCCTGTTCAGCAGCAGGATACGGCGGGTGAGCCGCTGCACGGCGAGGAAGACATCCTGGCCTATCGTCGGCGCTGCGCGCGCGCCTACATCGGCATGAACGGTCGCCTGGGCGGCCGCGCCTACCGGCCCAACGAGCCGGTGATCCTGACCCAGGAAGCGGTCCAGGAACTGGCCGAGTTGAATCGCCTGCTGCGCGAAGAACGTGCGCTGAAGAAAAAAGCCGGCTGATACCCTGAGGCCGGGCGCCGTACCCTGTAGGTGCCTGACGCGACTTCATGTAGGAAAAACGGAAGCTCCCCGCAAATGCAGACGCCATGCGGCTCCTGGTTGCATGCGCCGTTGCCCGCCGCGTGAGACGGCAGCGTGAGCGGGCGCGGGCTTCCCGTATAATCGTGCGCGTCATGCAGGGGCGCATGATCGACATTATCGAGCTTGCAGCACTATCGAGATTGCTGTGAGCAAGCGCCCCCGCTCGAAACGGATGCGAACAACAATGAAGGGACCCGTGGGCAAGGACGGCGCAACGTGATCGCGCAACGCCGTCATCCACGCGACCGACCTCGGTGCTCATAAAGGTAAGTTTCACGACATGGCAGAAATTTCTTGGTTGCGCGCAACCGGCCTGACCGCGCAAATCGTCGCAGCAACCGATTGGAGCGCCAGCCCCCTGGGCGCGCCGACCCACTGGTCGTCCACGCTGCGGACCACACTCAATATCGCACTGCGTTCGCCCACGCCCAGTCTGCTGGTGTGGGGTGCTGGCCGTCACATGCTCTACAACGATGCATTTGCCGCCTGTATCGGCGCGGCCCACCCGGCCGCGTTTGGTGCTGCGCTGGCGGGTTCACACATGTGGACCGGCGCCGGTGGCCGCTGCGAATCTGCCATCGAGGCCGCGTTCGCCGGCCAGCAACAGCAACTGTGCCGTCTGCCCTTGTTCCACGATGACAACCAGGCGATCGCCACCGGCAATCAATGGGATTTCTCCTGTCTGCCGGTATGGGATGAGAAGGGTGAAGCAGGCGACGACCAGGTGGCCGGCGTCCTGTGTTCCCTGCACCGGGCCAGTGGACTGGATGCAGCGCTGGCCCATACCGACCTGCTGCGCGACCTGATGGAGCAGTCGCCCAGCTTCAAGGCCGTGGTGCGCGGGCCGCAGCACGTATTCGAGCGCGTCAATGACGCCTATTTCAAGCTCTTCGGCGACCGTCCGGTGCTGGGGCTGCCGGCGCGCGAGGCCTTGCCCGAACTGCTGGATGAAAACCTCTTCGCGCTGCTGGACCGTGTCTATCAGACCGGCCAAGCCTATACCGAACGTGGCGCCCGCTTGTTCCTGCGGCGCTCGGAGGAAGGCGGATTCGCCGGCGCGGTGCTGGACTTCGTGTTCCAGCCCATCAAGGGCAGCGACGGCCGGGTGGCGGGCATCTTCATCGAAGGCAATGACGTCACTGATCTCCATGTCGCCGAGGAGCGGCTGCGCATCGTCGACCGTGCCGGCGGGATTGGCATCTTCGAGTGGTTTCCTGATTCCGGCAAGCTGTCGGTGTCAGACCGTTTCCGCCGCCTGTGGGGTGTCGCGCCGGAAGGCGAGGTGACCTCGCAGCAGCTGGTGGACATGATCGATGAAGAGTTCCATCCCAACCTGGGGACGGTGCGTATCCGTGAGAGCGGTCCGCGCAATCCGCTCGAATACACCGAATACCATATCACCCGCCCCGACGGCGAGCAGCGCTGGCTGGCGCGCAAGGGCGAGGTGGTGCAGGACGATCCGCGCGCCGGTGCACGTTATGTGGGCGTGGTGTTCGATGTTACCTCGCGCAAGCTGATGGAACAGGCGCTGGCCGCCTCCGAAGCCAGCGTGCGGGCCAACAACGCCTTCGTGCGCCAGCTGCTGGATTCCACCGATCAGGGTTTCTTCTCCATCGACTGCGATGGCACGGTTACCCTTTGCAATGCCGCCTTCCTGCAGATGCTGGGCTATGCCAGCGAGAAGGACGTGCTGGGGCGTTCCATCCATGAAGTGATCCTGGTCCCGCAACAGGACGTGCCGGTCAGCCGCACCGAATGCGCGGTGCTCAAGGCGGCACGTGAAGGCATCACGGCCCATATCGACAACGAGGACTTCCTGCGCCTGGATGGCAGCAGCTTCCCGGCGCAATACCAGGCGCATCCGGTATGGCAGGACGGCAAGCTGCAAGGGGCGTTGTGCACCTTCATTGATCTGACCGAGCGGCGTCGTGGCCTGCAGGCCTTGTCGTGGAGCGAGAGCCGCCTGACGGCCATCTTCAACCAGGCCTCGGTCTGTTTCTCCGAGCTGGACCTGCAAGGCAACTACCTGCGCGTGAACCAGGCGCTGTGCCGCATGCTCGGCCGCACTGAAGACGAGATGCTGCACATGACCCTGGCCGACGTCACCCATCCGGATGACGTGCCGATGAACATGTCCCTGTTCAACCGCTGCATCGAGGATGGCCACTCCTTCACCCTGGAAAAACGTTACCTGCGTCCGGACGGTTCGACCTTCTGGGTCTCCAGCGACATCAGCCGCATCGTCGACGGTGAGGGCCGTCCGCAGGCCATGATCGCGGTCTCCACCGACATTACTGAACGCCGCCGCGCCGAAGATGCCCTGCGCGAACTCAACGACACCCTGGAGCAGCGTGTGGTCGCCGAGATCATCGAGCGCACCCGCGCCGAGGCCGCCCTGCGTCAGATGCAGAAGATGGAGGCCGTGGGGCAACTCACCGGCGGCGTGGCGCACGACTTCAACAACGTGTTGCAGATCATCGGCGGCAACCTGCAACTGCTGCAGGGCGACCCCCGCCAGGATGATCGCAGCCGGCAGCGCATTCGCACCGCTATCGGCGCCGTCGATCGCGGAGCCAAGCTGTCCTCCCAGTTGCTGGCCTTCGCCCGCCGGCAACCGCTGCAGCCGCGCAGCATCAATCTGGAACGGGTGGTGCAGAACATGGATGACCTGCTGCGTCGCGCCGTGGGCGAGAATATCGAGATTTCCACGGTGGTCACGCATGAGCTGTGGAACAGCATGCTCGACCCCAACCAGGTCGAGAACCTGATCATCAACACCGCCATCAACGCGCGCGACGCCATGCCCAATGGCGGCCGCCTGACATTGCAGATCGATAACGTACAACTGACCGATCCGGCATTCCTGTCACAGGCCGACCTGGCCGCAGGCGACTACGTCGAGCTGCAGATTTCCGACAACGGTGCCGGCATGTCGCCGGAGGTGCGCGAGCGCGCCTTCGAACCCTTCTTCACCACCAAGCGCGAAGGCGAGGGCACCGGGCTGGGGCTGTCGATGGCGTATGGCTTCGTCAAGCAGAGCAAGGGGCATATCAGCCTGCACAGCGAACCGGGCAAGGGCACGACCATCCGCATCTACTTCCCGCGTTGCATCGAGGACGAGGTGGTCGTCGACGACAGCCGCGACCTTCAGGTGCGGGGCGGCGACGAGACCATCCTGGTGGTCGAGGACGATCCCAACCTGCAGCTCACGGTCATCGACACGCTCTCGTCCCTGGGTTATCGCGTGCTCAAGGCCGACAATGGCGAACGGGCCTTGGCCATCCTGCAGAGCGGCATCACGGTGGACATGATGTTCACCGACGTGGTGATGCCGGGCAGCGTGCCGGTCACCGAACTGGCGCGGCAGGCGCGTCAGTTGCTGCCGGAGATCGAAATCCTGTTTACCTCCGGCTATCCGCGTGATGCCATTGTTCACGAAGGACGACTGGATGCCGGCGTGGAACTGCTCTCCAAGCCCTACCGCATCAACCAGTTGGCGCAACGGATCCGGCACATGCTGTCCAACCGGGCGCATCGCATCGAACTGGCCAAGGCCAGCCGGGAGCGTGACCTCGCCACGGCCTCGGCCACCATCCACGTCTTGCCGGTGGCCGAGCGCCACCACCAGGCTGATGCGACCGAGCAGCCACTGTCCCAGGAGGCTTATGGCACGGGCGGCCTCGCTGCAGGTGGCAGCGTCGGCGTGGCGGGCAGCGTGACTTCGCAGGATGCCGATGAGCCCGCACAGGCCGTCAGCGGACTGCGCCTGCTGGTGGTGGAAGACAACATCGACTCCCAGCAGCTGGTCTGTGAGTTGCTGGAGACCCTGGGCCATCAGGCGCGCGGCGTGGCCAGCGGCGAAGACGCGCTGCAGGCCCTGGAGGAGCAGCCGTTCGACGTGCTCTTCACCGATGTGAACCTGCCGGGTATCACGGGGGTGGAACTGGCCAAGCGCGCGCTGGAGCGGTTCCCGACGATGTCGGTGATCTTCGCCTCCGGCTATGGCGCGATGGTGGCACGCAACGTGGGCTTCCCGTCGCATTCGCTGCCCAAGCCTTACGACATCGATCAGTTGCAGGAGATATTGACGAAGATTGCGTTGGCTTGAAGCCTTGGGTCGGGTCTCAGATGCCGTCCCTGCTCCAGCCTGCGCCGTAGCCCGGGCACAGCAACAGGAACTCCTTTGTCGTTGCGTCCTTGAAGTCCACGATCACAAAGGAATGGGAGTCATCTTCCAGGCGATAGCAGAGCATGCCCTTGCTGGCTTCAAACGCAGCCTGCGTGTAGTGCCTGTTCTTGAAGACGGTGATCTTCTCCGAGACGATGCGAAAAGCCACCACATCGACTGGGCCGTGCCAGAAGTCGGGAGGGATAAGGATCAGTTTGCAGTAGAGCGCAATGGGAGCGGCGATGGCTGCGCCGATCAATAGTGATTTTATTGTCATGGATTCCCTCGCGATGATGCAGCGCTGGATATCGGGAGCAAGTGACGAGGCAAAGATGAATTCATATGCCGTCTCGTAACCAGCCCGTGCCAAGGCCCGGGCAGATGATGAACTCTTCCAGGGTCGTTCCGTCCTTTGGGTCGAATACGCCGAAAGACCAGGTTATTTCGTAAAGGCGGTAGCATTCCGTTTCCTTGAAGACGGTAAAGGCTACTTCCTTCGAATCCTGGGTCTTGAAGACGTCGAGTCGTTCCGAGACGAACTCTACTTTTTCAAGATCGATAGTCGAGAAATGAAACCGTGGATCGATCAGGAGCGCGTGTCCAAAATAGCTGACAAGCGATCCGAGGATGACGCCCTTTAACCATTGGGGAAGCGTCATTGTCATCTCTTCGGATAAAAGTTCTTTTTGACCAGGCGCCTGGATTTTTCTAGTACGGCAAGCAGTTCTGCTGGCGCTACCGGGGTAGGGGGCCAGCGTGGATCGTGCGCCAGGATTCCGACCAGTTCGAGAACGTCAGCGACGTTGGTCGAACAGGAGTTGTCGAGAAGGCTGTAGCTGCTTTGCTTGCCGTTGGTTTCCCGGATCAGTCGCCTGTCCTGCTCCACTCTCCGCTTGAGTTCAGCTTCCACTTTTCGCTTCTCCTCTGTCGATAGCCACAACACTAGGCCGACGCTGTCGCGGAAGCCTTGCCCTTTGATTTTTAATGATTCAAGAGTTTTCTGGACTTCCCCTCCGTACAGATAAACGTTCTTCGGCATGACCACGTATTCGTCATGCGCACGTGTATAGACGGTGTCATCAACGACGATGGCGACGTGTCCCCACTGCGAACCCAAGCTGATGATCCGCGAATCTCCAAAGATCACTTCCACGAATTCGCGTTGCACCGTGACGGTCTTCTCGCTGGTATCGGAGGCCGGCGTCAAAGTCCGCGTGTCGACCTTGCGCAAAGTCTTGCCTGTGCTTGGCGATCTGAGCTGCTTCTCCATGCTCAGCCCTCCAGGAAGATGTCCACCGGTTGCTGTTGCGCAACCGTGGCGGAAAGGTGCGTGCGTCCGAAGGCATCGCTGGTGCCGAATTCAGGTGCGGAACCGGCGATCACGAGCGCATATTCGGCATGGGCGAGCGGCTCGCCATGCTGGTCCTGGATGACGAAGCGGTCCTGATAGGCCGGTGCGTCCTTCTTGCCAGGATGGGCGCCACTTTCCGGTTCCATTCGACGGCCACCGCCAGCCACCACCGCGACCTTGGCTTGCTGCTGGGTGGCCTGCAAGATGGCGCCGCAGGAAGTCTGCATTCCTTCGACAGCGACCTCGTGTCCCATGTAACGGAAGCTCTCTACTCCGCTCAGGATGAGGAAATCGCGTTTGCACTGTGGGCAATAACCACCATGGCCGACGCCGGCCACCTGTTTGCCGAACAGCTTGAAATGGGGGAATCCGTCCTTCACGGTGCCGCCGTGGGAGGTCGGGTCTCCCGCCCGGATGATGGCTTTGGACATGTGCTGCTCCTTTGTGGTCAAAAAAGCAGCGACAGTAGCGTCAACCCATCGGCCTTGAGCACCGCCACCGAAGGAAGGATAGAAATACGGTAATTCTTGCGATTCAGGCTCGAAGGGATTCGATGCGCCAGAAAGTGTGCCAGGGCCTCACGGGGAGGGCTGACGAAGCGAGCGGATGCAAAAAACTGTACACGGTGGTTTCCTTTTGCCTTCAGATTTCTTACAATTAATGGTAACCATTCTCGTTCTTATTTAATAATTGAATGGTGAAGGGAAATTTTTGATCGTGCTGCCTTTTCGGGCGAGTGCGTCATCTGTCTGCCCGGGAAGTCAATGCTGTAGCTTGCCGTTGGCCACCCTCTCGGTGGGCTGGCAGCTTGGATTCAGCCCGACATTTCCGCTCAGCCGTTCTACCGTTCTGCGGTTTAGCCACCTGCCCAATCAGCCTTACTGACCCTCATGCGCGCATTGCTCGTTCTCCTCCACCGCTGGTTCGGCCTTGCCGTTGCCGTGTTCCTGTTCATCGCCGGTGCTACCGGGGCGCTGATCTCCTGGGACCACGAACTCGACGCCTGGCTCAATCCGCAGCTGTTTAATGCCCGCAGTGCCGATCAACCCGGTGCCGGGGCGCCGTTGCCCGGCCTGGAGCTGGCGCGCAGGGTGGAGCAGGCCGAACCGCGCCTGCGGGTGACCTATGTGCTAACCGAGGCCGAGCCGGGCCATACCATCGGCATGATGGTCGAGCCGCGCCTGGACCCGGCGACCGGCAAGCCATTTGCGCTGGATTACAACCAGATCGCCGTCGATCCGGTCACCGCCGAGATCCAGGGCCGGCGCATGTGGGGTGCCATCTCGCTGTCGCGGGAAAACCTGCTGCCCTTCCTCTACAAGCTGCACTACACGATGCATCTGCCTGATATGGGCGGCATCGAGACCGGTATCTGGCTCATGGGCATCATCGGTATCGTCTGGATGCTGGACTGCTTCATCGCGCTCTACCTGTCCTTCCCCAACTGGCGGAGCTGGCGCAAGTCCCTGGCTTTCCGCTGGCGCGAGGGCGGGCACAAGCTCAATTTCGATCTGCATCGTTCCGGGGGCGTATGGGTCTGGGGCCTGCTGCTGGTGCTGGCGGTGACCTCGGTGTCGATGAACCTGGAGCGCCAGGTGATGCGGCCGATCCTGCAGACGGTCTCCACGCTGACCGCCGGTCCGTTTGAGACACGCACGCCGCTGGCAGCCGACAAGGTGCCGGAGCCGCGCATCTCGCGGGAAGAAGTGGTGGCGCTGGGCCGGGCGCAAGGGCAGAAGCTGGGGCTGGATGAGCCGGTCGGTGGGGTCTTCTATTCCGGCATGTTCGGCGTCTATGGGGTTGGCTTCTTCCAGCCGGGCAATGACCATGGCGACGTCGGGCTGGGCAATGCCTGGCTCTATTTCGATGCCATGACGGGCGCCTATGAGGGGGGCAAGATTCCAGGCCGGGGTAGTGCCGGGGATATCTTCCTGCAGGCCCAGTTCCCGCTGCATTCGGGCCGTATCCTGGGGCTGGCCGGGCGGGTGATGGTGTCCTTGCTGGGGGCGCTGGTGGCCATGCTGTCGGTGACCGGGGTGATCATCTGGGTGCGCAAGCGCAAGGCACGACTGCAGCAGCGTGAACGGCTGGCCGCACAAAAGACACCGGCCCGCGAAGGGCCGGTGGCGGAACTACGGTAAGCGGATCAGGGTTGCGTCAGTGCGCCATCAGGACCGGCAGCGTCATGGTCTTGAGGATGGTCAGCGTGACCCCGCCCAGCAGCACTTCACGGAAGCGGGTGTGGCCGTAGCCGCCCATGACCAGCAGGTCAGACCCCTTGTCGGCGGCCAGCGAGAGCAGGGCGTTGCCGATGTCCAACGGGGTCTGTTCCTGCGCCACTTCCACCTTCACGCCATGGCGCGCCAGATAGAGCGCGATGTCGGCGCCGGGTTGCTCGCCATGGGTACCCAGGCGCCTGTCGGAATTGAAGATCACCACCGTCACGTTGTCGGCCTGGCGTAGCAGCGGCAGGGCAGCAGTGATGGCGCGGGTGGATTCCATGCTGCCGTCCCAGGCGATCAGTGCGTTCTTGCCGACGTGCTTGAATTCGCCGGCGCTGGGGATGATCAGCACCGGGCGCGGTGCGTTCAACATCACATATTCGGGCAGGTCGGTGAGGAAACTGTCGTCGGCATCGTCCAGGTCGGCCTGGCTGACCACCACCAGGTCGGCATAGCGGGCTTGCAGCGCCAGGCCACCTTCGGCGTCGTCGTCGACGAAGCGCTTCTCGCAGGAAGGCACGCCCACGCTGTTGGCGATCTTGTCGAAGCTCTCCAGGGCCGCCAGGGCGCGGTCGCGGAAGCCATCCATCTGCGCGGCCACATAGGCGGCGCCTTCCATCGTGATGAAACTGGAGATGCCACTGACGGCGCTGCCGATCAGGTGCGCCTGCTGGGCGCGGGCCAGTTCGGCGGCGATGCGGATGCGCTGGGCGGCGTGACGCGACTGGTCGACATGGACCAGGATGGACTTGTAGCTCATGGTGACTCCTCGGAAATATCGGGTAGATCAGGTGGGACGGCATCCGGGGCGGGATGCCATGTATCCAGACTAGGCCGCTCCTGCCCGGGCGTCCAGCGCAAATGCGGCGCTGATTGACACATGTCAATCGCGGCCGGCATCACTTCGCGGGCAGAATTCGGCGCGCCAACGATAGGCGCTTGCAGTGCGGTCGCGCTGGCTGGGTTATCCTTGTCAGCTTTGCGGTCTTTCCGTCATCCGACATTGCGTCATTGCCTCAGCGAGGAGCTTGCATGCCATCGATCTTCCATCTTGCCTACCACGTGCGCGACCTCGACCAGTCGCGCCGCTTCTATTGCGACCTGCTCGGTTGCGAAGAGGGCCGCAGTACCGACACCTGGGTCGACATCGACTTCTTCGGCCATCAGCTCTCCTTGCACCTGGGGCAACCCTTCGCGGTGAGCAACACCGGCAAGGTCGGTGAGCACATGGTCCCCATGCCACACCTGGGTGTGATCCTGGAGCTGCCCGAGTGGCAGCAACTGGCTGATCGCCTCACGGCCAGCGGCCAGGTCGAATTCGTGCTCAAGCCGCAGATCCGCTTTGCCGGTGAGCCGGGAGAACAGGCGACCATGTTCTTCCTCGACCCCTCTGGCAACCCCATCGAGGTGAAAGGCTTCAGGAGCCTGGCGCAGGTGTACGCCAAATGAGTCAAGGCACGACTATCCCCTTCGTCAGCCAGGGCGATGCCGCCTCGGTCACCGCCTGGCTGCAGGCCCTGCGCAATGCCATGCCGGAGGAGCAAGTGGTGGCCTTCGCCGATCTGGACGACGCCCAGCGCGCCCAGTGCCGCCTGGCCATCGTCGCCAACCCGGACCCGGCCGAGCTGAAGCAGTTGCCGCAACTACAGTGGGTGCATAGCGTGTGGGCGGGGGTGGAACGGCTGGTGGCCGATCTTGGTCAGTCCGACCTGCAGATCACCCGGCTGGTCGATCCCCGGCTGGCGGCGACCATGGCCGAGGCCGTGCTGGCCTGGACGCTCTACCTGCATCGCGACATGCCGCGCTATGCGCAGCAGCAGCGCGAGCAGCGCTGGCAGCAGCTGGACTACGTCGCACCGGAACAGCGTCGCATCGGCCTGCTGGGCCTGGGCGCGCTGGGCGAGGCGGCCGCCGTGGCACTGCGCCAGGCGCGCTTCCCGGTGGCGGGCTGGAGCCGCAGTCCGCGCCAGCTGGACGGCGTGGAGACCTTCAGCGGCATGCAGGGGCTGACGCAACTGCTCTCACGCAGCGATATCCTGGTCTGCCTGCTGCCCCTGACCCACGACACCCGTGGCCTGCTGGATGCGGCGCGCCTGGCCTTGTTGCCGCCGCAGGCGCAACTGATCAATTTCGCCCGTGGCCCCATCATCGACGACGGCGCGCTGCGCCAGGCGCTGGATGCCGGCCAGCTGAAACATGCGGTGCTGGACGTGTTCGCCACCGAGCCCCTGCCGCCGGCTTCCTGGCAATGGACCCATCCCGCGGTGACGGTCTTGCCGCATTGCTCGGCCCCCACGGATGCCGCCACGGCCTCGGCCATTGTGGCGGGGAATATCCGGTATTACCGGGAGAGTGGGGAGATTCCAGCCAATGTGGATTTGGGGCGAGGTTATTGAGACTGAGTCGGGGGGATGAAGTAAGTCCAAAAGGAGAACTCCATGCTTTACCCAATCTACGTCCACAAGGATCCCGACAGCGCCTATGGCGCTCAATTTCCCGACTTCCCCGGTTGTTTTGCCGGGGCGGACGATTTGCAGGATTTGCTGGCCGCTGCACGAGAGGCAGCTGCAGCGCACTTCCACGGCGAGACCGAGCCTATCCCACTGCCTAGCACGCCCGAAGACTGGTCCGAGGATGCGCAATTCCAGGGCGGCTATTGGATGTTGATGGAGATCGAGTTGTCGCCCCTACCCATCCCACCAAACATCCCTCAATCCAGCCGATAGTCCTTCCCGCACGCTGCCGCCGGTGGCAGCGGTTCGCCCGCCAGTTCCAGCAAAGATCGCTCGATTTCCAGGCTGATAGCATCCAGCGCCAGGCCATTGGGGGAACAGGCGAAGGGCAGGGAGATTTCGCTGGCGATGGCTTCCAGCGCCAGGAAGGTGTAGGAGACGAAGACCGAAATCAGCGGTGTGGCGACACCGATGGCATCGACCAGCCCGAACGGCAGCAGCAGGCAATAGATGTAGACGGTCCGGTGCAGCAGCACGCCGTAGGCAAAGGGGATGGGCGTGGAGGCGATGCGCTCGCTGGCGCCGATGCAGTGGTTGATCTCGTTGAGCTGCTGGTCGCAGGTCCACAGGCCAGTGTCGCTGAGCCTTCCCTGCCGGTTGGCCTGGGCCAGCATGGCGCGCAGCTGGTCCATCTGGTACACCGGGAGGTATTGCACCGTGCCGGCCCTGGCATCGATCTCGGCCGCGCCCGGCAGCAGGCGCGCCATGTCCTCTTGCGGCGAAGTCTTGCGCAACTGGTGCTTGAGCGCATAGGCCAATGCGATGATGCGACGGATGAACAACTTCTTGTGGGCGGCATCCTCGCCCGTCACGCCATAGCGCAAGCCCTGCGACGCCAGCGCCCGCGCTGCAATCAGCAGGGCACCCCAGATCTTGCGGCCCTCCCAGTAGCGGTCATAGCTGGCGCTGTTGCGAAAGCCCAGGAAGATCGCCAGCGCCACGCCCAGCAGGGTGAAGGTGGAGGTGTTCAGCGGCAGCTTGTCGCCGAAGATCTTGCCGTCGGTCAACACCGCCAGGGTGGAGAAGGCCGTCATCATCAGCATCTGCGGCATGATGGTGCGCAGCACCGAGCCGTTCCAGACGAAGAGCATGCGGAACCAGTGGGGCTGGGGGCGAACGATCATATTGGCTTCCCGGAACAGGAACGAAAAAGTCGAAGCCCCATGTTAATTCCGCGCCGCTCCGGCCGGCGTAGACAGATGGCGGCAGCGTCCGCACATACAGCCGACAGACGTTCAGCCCTTACTGACGGGCGATGGTGAATCCGATGGTGTTATGTCCGCCGCCGCTGCTGGCGAAGGCCCGCCCGCCATGCATGCGTGCCACCGCCTTGACGATGGCCAGCCCCAGGCCGTGGCCATGGCTGCCGTTGATGTCCTGGCGGGCGCTGTCGACCCGGTAGAAGCGGTCAAACAGGCGCGGCAGGTGCTGTTCGTCGATGGCGGGGCCGGGATTGGTGACCGCCACCCTGACCATTTCTTCACCTGCGGAAATATCAATGCGCAGCATTGCGCCTTGTGGTGAATGCTGGATGGCGTTCTGGATCAGGTTGGTCAGTGCCCGCTTGAAGAGCGCTGTTTCCATGGTGGCCGTGGCCTGGGTATCGCCGGCGACCGTGATACCCATGCCGGCATCGTCCAGCACGAACTCGAAGAAATCGGCAGTCTTCTGCACCTCCGCAGCCACCCGCGCCGGCACCCGGGCGGTGGCGGCCTCGCCCTGGTCGGAGCGGGCCAGAAACAGCATGTCGTTGACGATGGAACGGATGCGGTCCAGTTCTTCCAGGTTCGATTGCAGCACATCCTTGAATTCGCCTGCGCTGCGCTCGCGTGCCAGCGCCACCTGGGTCTCGCCGATCAGGTTGGCCAGGGGCGTGCGCAGTTCATGGGCCACGTCGGCATTGAAGGCTTCCAGTTGGGTATAGGCCTGTTCGATGCGTTCCAGCGCGCCATTGAAGGCGTCGGCCAGGACCGACAGTTCTTCCGGCAATGCTTCCACCGGCATGCGCGCCGACAGCTTGCGTGGCGAAAAGCTCTGGGCGCGGACCGACATGCGGCGCAGCGGTGCCAGTCCGGCGCGGGCGATCCAGTAGCTGGAGATGACAGCCAGCACGATGCCCAGCAGCGAGGAAATGCTGGTCCCCAGCAGGAAGGTACGGCGCATCTCGAAGTAGGGTTCTCCATCCACGCCCACCGTGACCCGCACTTCGGGGCGCTCCTCGAAGGCCGGCAGGGTGCGCGTCATGATGTGCAGGGGGAAGCGGCGTCCCGGCAGATGCAGGCGGCCGACCACCTTGCCGTCGTCGTGGGTGATGGCGGCCGGGGTCAGGCGGGTGAGGTCGCCATAGGTAAAGCGCGGGTCGTCGCTGGCGATCCAGAAGAACACGTGCTGGTCCGCCTGCGACAGGGTGGAGAGCTTCAGCTGCACGCGTCCCCAGCGCTCGGTGTTGCCGGCGCGCTCGATCTGGTAGCTGATGTCGTTGAGGGTGGTGAAGAGGGCGTCGCGCTCGTGGCGCAGCAGTTCGCCCTTGAGGACGGTGTAGAGCACCACGCCAGCGACGGCGAAGATCAGCAGGGCCGAGGCGGCCGACATCAACACCAGGCGCGCCGTGATCGATTGCCGCAGCGGCAGGCGGCGCCGGCGGGGCGGTTGCGCCGCCGGGACGGTCTGGAGATCGGGCTCAGTCATCGCCGGCATCGGCCGCAGCCCGGGGCTCCAGCACGTAACCCATGCCGCGCACGGTATGCAGCAGTTTCTGTTCGAACGGAGCGTCGATCTTGGCGCGCAGGCGCTTGATGGCGACTTCGACCACGTTGGTGTTGCTGTCGAAGTTCATGTCCCAGACCAGTTCGGCAATGGCGGTCTTGGACAGGATCTCACCCTGGCGTCGCGCCATCACCGCCAGCAGGGCGAATTCCTTGGCCGTGAGGTCGATGCGCAGGCCACCGCGAAAGGCCTTGCGCGAGAGCAGGTCGATCTGCAGGTCGCCGATGCGCAGTTGCGCCGGCTCCTGCGCGCGGCCGCGCCGGGTCAGGGCCTGCAGGCGGGCCAGCAGTTCCAGGAAGGAAAAGGGCTTGATCAGGTAGTCGTCGGCGCCGTCGTGCAAGCCCTTGATGCGGTCTTCCACGCTGTCGCGGGCGGTCAGCATGATGACCGGGGTCTGCTTGACCGTGCGCAGCGAGCGCAGCACGGCAAAGCCATCCAGTCCCGGCAGCATGACGTCGAGCACGATGACGTCGTAGTCATGCTGGATCGCCAGGTGCTGTCCATCCACCCCGTTGGAGGCCAGATCGACCGCGCACCCCTGCTCGGTCAAGCCCTTGCAGAGGTATTCGGACATCTTTTGTTCGTCTTCGACTATCAGGATCTTCATGCGGTCTCCATAGCCTGCGCCGGAACAGGATCGCCCGGCGTCAGCCCATGCCGGATTCTACCGTCCCGGCTTTTTATCGGTGTGGTCTTGTTTCAATGTTCCACCTGCGGCGGCTGTTGGGCCAGGCGGGCGGCCTTGCGTGCCTGGCGCGCCTTCTTCTTGCGTTCATACCAGTAGTGCGCGCGGTCCAGGTAGAGGTAGACCACCGGGGTGGTGAACAGGGTCAGTGCCTGCGACAGCACCAGTCCGCCCACCATGGCGTAGCCCAGTGGCCGGCGCAGCTCGGAGCCGGCGCCATGGCCCAGCATCAGCGGCAGGCCCGACAGCAGGGCGCACATGGTGGTCATCATGATGGGGCGGAAGCGCAACAGGCAGGCCTGGTAGATCGCTTCTTCCGGCTTCATGCCCTGGCTGCGTTCGGCGGTGAGGGCGAAGTCGATCATCATGATGCCGTTCTTCTTGACGATACCGATCAGCAGGATGATACCGATCAGCGCGATCACCGACAGGTCGTAGCCGCCTATCATCAGGATCAGCAGGGCACCTACGCCGGCCGAGGGCAGCGTGGAGAGAATCGTCAGCGGGTGGATGTAGCTCTCGTAGAGCAGGCCCAGCACGATGTAGACCGCGATCAGTGCGGCCGCGATCAGGTAAGGTTGGGACGACAGCGAATCGCCGAAGGCCTTGGCCGTCCCCTGGAAATTGCCTACCAGCGTCTGCGGCACGCCCATCTCGTCCTTGGTCTTCTGGATGATGTCCACCGCCTCGCCCAGGGACACGCCCTTGGCCAGGTTGAAGGAAATCGTCACCGCCGGGAACTGGCTCTGGTGGCTGATCGAGAGGTAGGAGGTCTTGCTCGTATCGACCTTGACGAAGGTCGACAGCGGCACCTGCTGGCCGGTCAGGGGCGAAGTCAGGTAGAGCTTGTCGAACAGGGCCGGGTCCTTCTGCAATTGCGGCGTCACTTCCAGGATCACGCGATAGCTGTTGATCTGCGTGAAATACTGCGCGACCTGGCGCTGGCCGATGGCGTCATAGATGGTGGCGTCGATCAAGGCCGGCGAGATGCCGAAGCTGGAAGCACGGGCGCGGTCGATGGTGATCACCGCCGCCGCCGCCTGGTTCTGCTGGTCGGAAGCCACATCGGTCAGCTGCGGCAGCTGGCGGAAACGCTCCAGCATGCGCGGCGCCCAGACGTTGAGCTCATCGAGGTCGGTATCGGTGACGGTGTACTGGTACTGGGTGCGCGAGAGGCGGCCACCGACGTTGATGTCCTGGCTGGCCTGCATGAACAGGTTCACCCCTTGTACGCGTGCCACCTTGGGGCGCAGGCGGGCGATGATCTCGTCGGCATTGGTGGTGCGCCCCTGGTCCTTGGGTTTCAGGGCGATGAAGAACTGCCCCGTGTTGAAGGTGGTGGAGCCGGCGCTCATGGCAAAGCCGATCACGTCCGGGTCCTGGCGCACCACGTCGGCCACCTTCAGCAGGCGTTCATGCATGGCCGCCGAGGAAGTGTCCTGCGAGGATTCGGCAAAGCCGACGATGACGCCATTGTCCTGCTGCGGGAAGAAACCTTTGGGGATGAAGATGAACAGCACCACCGTCAGCGCCACCGTCGCCAGGAAGCTCATGAGCGTGATGAACTGGTGCTTCATCACCACATCCAGCCCGCGCTTGTAGCCGGCCAGCATGGCGTCGAAGCAGCGTTCGAACCATTGATACAGCTTGCCGTGGCGCTGGCCGTGTTCGTTCTTGAGGAAGCGCGAGCACAGCATGGGTGTCAAGGTCAGCGAGATCACCACCGACACGCCGATGGTCAGCGTGACCGTCACCGCAAACTCGCGGAACAGACGCCCGACGATACCGCCCATCAGCAGCAGCGGGATGAACACCGCCACCAGCGAGACCGAGATCGAGATGATGGTGAAGCCGATTTCGCCCGCGCCCTTCAAGGCCGCCTCCAGCGGCGACATGCCTTCCTCGACGTAGCGGTAGATGTTTTCCAGCATGACGATGGCGTCATCCACCACGAAGCCCACGGCAATGGTCAAGGCCATCAGCGACAGGTTGTCGAGGCTATAGCCGACCACGTACATCACGCCGGCCGTGCCCATGATGGCCAGCGGCACCGTGACCGAGGGGATCAGGGTGGCCGCCACGTTGCGCAGGAACACGAAGATCACCATCACCACCAGGGCGATGGTCAACACCAGGGTGAATTCCACATCCTCCACCGAGGCGCGGATGGTCTGGGTACGGTCGATCAGGGTGTTGACGTGGATGGCGGCCGGAATCGCTGCGCGCAGGCGCGGCATGGCGGCCTTGATGCGACCCACGGTCTCGATCACGTTGGCGCCGGGCTGCTTGGTGATGGCCAGCACGATGGAGCGACCGTTGGTGATGGTGTGGTCCGCCGTGTTGGCAGCACCCGAGAAGGCCCAGGCGGCGATCTTGTTGTTTTCCGGCCCGTCGATGGCGATGCCGATGTCCTTGACCCGGATCGGCGCGCCATTGCGCCAGGCCAGGACCATGTCGTTCCACTGGTCGGCCTTGAGCAACTGGTCATTGGTATAGACGGTAAAGGCCTGGCGCGCGCCATCGACCGTGCCCTTGGGCTGGTTCACGGTGGTGGTGGCGATGACGCCGCGGATGTCTTCCAGGCTCAGGCCCAGCGTGGCCAGCTTGGCCGGATCGACCTGGATGCGCACGGCCGGCTTCTGCTGGCCGTTGACGTTGACCAGGCCGACGCCGGAAATCTGCGAAATCTGCTGGGCCAGGATGTTGTCGGCGTAGTCGTTGACCACCGTCAGCGGCAGCGCATCGGACTGCACCGACATGATCATGATGGGCGAGTCGGCCGGGTTGATCTTGCGGAAGGTCGGCGGGTTGGGCAGGTTGGACGGCAACTGCCCGGTGGAGGCGTTGATGGCCGCCTGCACATCCAGCGCGGCGGCGTCGATGTTGCGGTTCAGGTCGAACTGCAGGGTGATCTGGGTCGTGCCCAGGGTGCTCTGCGAGGTCATCTGTGAGAGCCCGGCGATGAGCGAGAACTGGCGCTCCAGCGGCTGCGCCACGTTGGAGGCCATGGTCTCGGGACTGCCCCCGGGCAATTGCGCGGTGACCTGGATGGTCGGGAAGTCAACCTGCGGCAGCGGTGCCACCGGCAGCAGCGGCCAGACTGCGATGCCCACCAGCAGGATGGCGATCGCCAGCAACGTGGTGCCGATGGGGCGCTTGATGAAGGCGGCGGAAACGCTCACTTGGTGCTTCCTTTCGCATCGGTGCCGGTGCCGGCGCTGCCCTGGGCCTTGGCCGGCTGCGGCTTGCTCTCGACGATGCGGCTGCCCGGCTTGAGCTTGTACTGGCCGTCGATGACCACGCGCTGGCCAGCGGTGACGCCGCTATCGGCGGCCAGCACGGCCACGCCGTCCTGGATGCGATCGACCTTGACCGGCTGCATGTTGGCCTTGTCGTCCTGGTCGATGGCATAGACGTAGGTACCCTGCTGGTTGCGCTGGATGGCGGCAGCCGGCACGGTCAGGGCATTGCCGTGGGAATTCATCTGCAGGCGGGCATTGACGTACTGGCCCGGCCACAGCTTGTGTTCGGCATTGTCGAAGCGCGCCTTGAGCTGCACCGTGCCGCTGGCGGTGTTGATCTGGTTATCCAGCAGCACCAGCTTGCCGGTAGCCAGTACCTCCTGCGAGTCGCGGGCATAGGCGCTGACCTTGAGCGGCTGCTGGCTGCTGCGCTGGGCGCGGTTGATGGCCACCACCGCCTCCTCGGGCAGGGTGAAGACCAGGGTGATCGGATCGATCTGGTTGATCACCACCAGGCCATTGGCATCGCTCGCATGCACGATGTTGCCGGGGTCCACCAGACGTGCGCCCACGCGCCCGGAGAGCGGGGCGTTGATGGTGGTATAGCTCAATTGCACCTTGGCATAGGCCACCTGGGCCTCGTCGGTCTTGACCGCCGCTTCCAGCTGCGCCACCAATGCCTTTTGCGTATCCAGCTGCTGCTGGGTGGCCGCGTCCTGGCCGCGCAGGGTGGTGTAGCGCTGCAGGTCCAGCCGTGCATTGGTCAGGGTGGCGGCGTCCTTGGCGCGTTGTGCCTCGGCCTGCGCCAGTTGCGCCTGCAGGGCGCGCGGGTCGATCTGGGCCAGCAACTGGCCTTTCTTGACCTCTTCACCTTCCTTGAAGCCGACCTTGTCCAGCTGGCCGTCGATGCGGGTCTTGACCACCACGCTGGCATTGGCCGTGACCGTACCCACGCCGGCCAGGTACAGCGGCAGGTCGCGTTCCTGCACGCTCACCAGCGAGACGGCCACCGGCGGCGGCGCCTTGGCGGCCGGCTGGTCGGCGGCGCGGGCGTGTTCGACATAGGACCAGGCGCCGATGCCGGCCGCCAGGATCAGGGCCGTGGCAACGAACACGGCGAGGGGAGAGCGCTGGGGAGATTGGGGTGAGGTGGTCATGCCTGAAACTCGTCCTGAAATGATCGCTGTTGATTCGGAAATGGTTGCGTGGCCGCGCTCAGCGGGCAGCCATCGGCGGGGCAGAAGGTGTCGACGTTGCAGCATCAGCGGCCCCGGCCGCTGCAGCCGCTGCAGCCGCTTCTGCCTGCCAGCCACCACCGGTGGCCTTGATCAGGGCGACGCTGGCCACCAGTTGCCGGCCCAGCAGGGTCACGGCATTGCGCTGGTTGGTCAGCGACGTGGCCTGGGTGGTCACCACCGACAGATAGGTGACGGTGCCGGCCTGGTACTGGCGCATCGCCAGTCGTTCGGCCAGTTGAGCCGATTGCACCGCCTGTGCCTGGACCGCGCTTTCCTGGTCCAGCACGCGCAGGGTGGAGAGGTTGTCTTCCACTTCCTGCAGGCCACCCAGCACGGTCTGCTTGTATTGCGCCACGGCGGCATCGAAGGCGGCCGTGGCCGCATCGTTGCGGGCGCTGCGGGCGCCGCCGTCGAACAGGGTCTCGGCCAGCGCCGCACCCAGCGACCAGACCCGGCCGGGGGTGTTGAACAGTTGCGCAAAGGCCGGGCTGTTGTAGCCGCCGCTGGTGGAGAGCGTGAGGGTCGGGAAATACGCCGCCCGTGCCACGCCGATGTTGGCATTGGCGGCAGCGGCCAGGCGCTCGGCATTGGCGATGTCGGGGCGGCGCTCCAGCAGGTCCGAGGGCAGGCCGGCAGGAATCTGCGGCAGGCTGGCCTGCAGGCGCTGGGCATTGGCGTCCATGGCATCGTCGCTGGCGGTGGCGGCGGCCACCGGTGCCAGCGAGAAGGCGGCCGGCGCCTTGCCGACCAGCATGGCGATGGCGTGTTCCAGCTGGTTGCGGGTAGCGTCGAGGTCGATCAGCTGCGCCTGGGCGGCACGCAACTGGGTTTCAGCCTGGGCCACGTCGGAGCGCAGGGCAGTACCGGCTTCGTATTGATGGGTGGTCAGCTGCAGCGAGCGGCGATAGACCTCCACCGTGCGGCGGTACAGGTCCTTCTGCAGGTCGGTCACGCGCAGTTGCAGGTAATCCTGGGCCAGCGTGGCCTGGATCGCCAGGCGCGCCGCCGCCAGGCTGGCCGCACTGGCCTGGGCGCTGGCATCACCGGCTTCGGCGCCGCGTCGGATGCGGCCCCAGACATCGGCCTCCCACGAGGCATTGAGGCCCACCGTATAGGTGTCGGCCAGCCGTTGCACACCGTTGCTGTTGGTCTGCCCGCGCGCGGCGCCGGCCTGCAGGCCGACGGTCGGCCACAGGCTGGCGCGGGCCAGTGCGGCGGTGGCCTGGGCCTGGCGATACTGGGCGGCGGCCTGCTGGATGGTCTGGTTGGCGGCGTTGGCCTGGGTGATCAGGTCATTGAGGATAGGATCGCCATAGGCTTGCCACCAGGGCTGGTGGTCGTCGACCTGGCGCGGCGTGGCCTGCTTCCAGGGGCCGGCTTCCTTGTAGGCCTGCGGCAGGTCGATGGCCGGGCGCACGTAGTCCGGGCCGACTGCACAACCGCCCAGCAGCGCGGCCAGCAACAGCACCGTCATTCCCTTCTTGGCGCGGAAGGGGGTTCGATTATTGGGATGAGTGAAATGACGGGTACTGACGCTGGCTGCGACGCGGCGAAACGGGACGACCATAGGGCTCACGGAGATGGCTTGCGGATGACGGACAGACCGACCCCGGCGCCCCTCAGCGCCCGTAACCGGCCCCTGCTTAGGACACTAATGTAAGCCTTGCCCCTCGACGTCAGGCTGACATCAAGATGACAATTCTGTCAGCCAGGGCGGGGACCGGTGTAGGCGGCGCGGGGACGGATCAGGCTGCCGTCGCGCCCCTGTTCCAGCGCGTGGGCGATCCAGCCCAGCGAGCGGCCCAGCGCAAACAGGCCGAAGGCGCTGCCCGCAGGCAGACCCAGATGACGGCGCAGCGCCGCCAGGGCGAAATCGACCGAGGGGGCATGGCCGGTCAGCTCCCGCACGGTGGCGATGGCGACCTGCCAGCGGGGATGGGCGTCGAGGAAGCCCTCCAGCAGGGCCTGAGCCCGTACATCGCCCTGCGGATAGAGATGGTGGCCGAAGCCAGGCAGGTCATCACCCCGTGCCAGCCGTTCACGCAGGGCCTGGGCTGGATCGGCCGCTATCTCCAGCATGTCCAGCAGCGCCTCGACACGGGCCGTGGTGCCGCCGTGCAGCGGGCCGCTCAGCGCCGCCAGCCCGCCCACGATGGACGCCTGCAGATTGGCGCCGGTGGAGGCAATGCAGCGGGCGGTGAAGCCGGAGGCATTCAGTTCGTGGTCGGCGCACAGCACCAGCGATCGCCGGACCAGATCGGCACCGGCCGCATCCAGCTGCCAGGCCCGGGCGCACTGCAGGTGCAGGGGTTGAGTAGAGGGCCTGCTACCCAGCAGGCAGGCTGCCAGGCGGCGCACCAGCAGGCCGGCGCTGGCCAGTCGGCGGGCCGACGGCAATTGCCATTGCGCGCCGATGTCCTCGGCACAGGCCAGGGAGAACAAGGGCAGCAGTGTCTGTTCGGCCCGGCGTTCACGCCACTGCGCCGCCAGTGCATCAAATCCTGTGGGCAAGCAGGGCGCGGCCTGGTCGAAGGCCTCATCCACGGTGCAGTCCCAGAGCAGGGCGGCGGCTTCTTCGACGCTGGCCTGCGTGCTGAACTCCACCGCATCCTGGCCGCGATAGAACAGGCGCCCATCTTCGATCAGCGTCAGCGCCGACTCCAATACCGGCAAGCCCCAGTCCAGCGCAGCCCGCGCCACTTCGCGGGGCTTGCGGCCACGGGTGCGGTTGGCCGCCAGACGTTCCACTTCGGCGGCCAGGTAACGGCTTTCCCGCGCTTCTTCCCCCGGATGGGCGTGCAGCAGGCCACGGCTGACGTAGGCATACAGGGTCTGGCGCGACACGCCCAGCAGGGCGGCGGCATCGGCGGAAGAAAGATAGGTGCTCACGGCGGGTCCAGATCGGTCGATAAGTTGATTAAATTAATCAATATTGACGATTAATTCAAGCGGAGTAAGCTGCAGGCATTCACCCTTGCCCGACACCGACCCTACTTGAGGAGCCCACCATGACCCAGCCCGACACCACGCCCGCCTACGCCATGCTGACCGAGATCTGGAACGCCCTAGGCGGGCCGGCGGCCGCGCTGGAGACCGTCACCTTCAGTGGTGAGGGTGCCTTGCCCTCGGTCTTTGCCACCAGCGACCTGGCCCAGGCCTCGGTGGCGGCGGCCGGGATGGCGGTGGCGCAGTGGATCCACAGCAGTGGCGCGCCGCTGCCACAGGTGCAATGCGACCGCCGCCTGGCCTCGATGTGGTTTGCGTCTTCGTTGAGGCCCCAGGGCTGGCAGGGGCCTTCATTGTGGGATGCGGTAGCCGGCGATTACCGTGGACGCGATGGCTGGATACGCCTGCATACCAACGCCGCTCATCACCGTGCGGTGGCGCTGGCAGTGCTGGGGCTGGATTCACTGCAGGCAAATCGCGAGGAGGTGGCCCGCGAGGTGGCGCGCTGGCACTGCGCCGAGCTGGAGGCGGCGGTGGTCGGTAACGGCGGTTGTGCCGCCGAGATGCGCAGCCAGGTCCAGTGGGCCGCGCATCCGCAGGGCATGGCGGTGGCCGGCGAACCGCTGGTGGCCAGCCATCTGGTCGACGCCGGCCCGGCCACGCCGCACCGCATTGACCCGTCCCGGCCCCTGGCGGGCGTGCGCGTGCTGGACCTGACGCGGGTTCTGGCCGGACCGACCGCCACACGCTGCCTGGCCGGCTTCGGTGCCGAGGTCCTGCGCATCGACCCGGCCCGCTGGAATGAACCCGGCGTGGTGCCGGAAATGACCCTCGGCAAGCGCTGCGCCCATCTGGAGCTGGACCAGCCCCAGGACCGCGCCACCCTGGAAACCCTGCTGACCCAGGCCGATGTGCTGGTGCACGGTTATCGCGCCGATGCCCTGGAGCACCTGGGCCTGGGAGCGGCCCGGCGCCGCGCCCTGAACCCGGCCCTGGTGGATGTGGCGCTGGACGCCTACGGCTGGAGCGGCCCCTGGGCCGGCCGGCGTGGCTTCGACAGCCTGGTGCAGATGAGTTGCGGCATTGCCGA
Organism: Herbaspirillum sp. C7C2; assembly: GCF_022627865.1. NCBI lineage: Bacteria > Pseudomonadati > Pseudomonadota > Betaproteobacteria > Burkholderiales > Oxalobacteraceae > Herbaspirillum > Herbaspirillum sp. C7C2. The sequence goes on along the minus strand of NZ_JABXGI010000005.1, from coordinate 248,255 downwards.
TGCCGGCATGCGCCAGCACGGCAGCGACAAACCGGTCCCGCTGCCGGTCCAGGCGCTCGATCACGCCACCGGCTACCTGCTGGCCGCGGCTGCCGTGCGCGGACTCACGCTGCGCCAGGCCAGCGGGCAGGGCAGCCAGTACCGCCTGTCGCTGGCCCGCACGGCCCATTTGCTGGCCGCCTATCCGGTGACGCAGGCGCATTCCGGCTTCGCTAGCGAAAGCCCGCAGGATCTGGATGCGCACCTGGAACAGACCTTCTGGGGCCCGGCGCAACGGCTGCGTGCGCCCATGCAGGTGGCCGGTGCGCCCATGCACTGGAGCCTGCCGGCCGGGCCTTTGCGCTCGGCGCCGGCACGCTGGGGCTGAGTACGGCGGCTTGAGGTAGGATGTGCATCCTTGTCACAGGAGACCCACCATGCCCTCGACCGCCCGCAAGCTGCTGACCCAGAACAAGGGACTGCTGGCCTTCATCGCCCTGATGGTGGTGTTTCGCAGTGCCATCGCCGACTACAACGTCGTTCCCAGCGGCTCCATGCTGCCCACCGTGATGGTGGGCGACCGCATCCTGGTGGACAAGCTGGCCTACGACCTGCGCCTGCCGCTGACCCATATCAGCCTGCTGCGCCTGGGTGAGCCGCAGCGCGGCGACATCGTTACCGTCGACTCGCACCAGGCCGGGGAGCTGCTGCTCAAGCGCATCGTCGGCCTGCCCGGTGACGTGGTGGAATTGCGCGACAACGTGCTTACCATCAATGGCCAGGCGGCCAGCTACGGCCAGGCCCAGGTCAGGCCGCTGGCCGGCGATGGCGCGGATGATGCGGTCTACCGCGACGAGCGTATCGACGGCATGAACCATCTGGTGCGCCTGTCGGAATCGCATCCCAGCCTGCACAGCAGCTTTGGCCCGGTGGTGGTGCCGGCGGATCATTACATGATGCTGGGCGACAATCGCGACAACAGCATGGATTCGCGCTATTTCGGCTTCTTCGCCCGCAGCGAACTGATGGGGCGCACCAGCCGCATCGCTTTTTCGCTGGACGCGGACAAGGGCTACCGACCCCGGTTGGACCGCTTCGGCCGCCTGCTGGATCCGGTCGACGTCCATCATCAACAGCAATAACAGGTGCTGCTCCATTGTTGTCGTAAAAATCTGCGTTTTTTTGCTGTCAATTGCTCAAGTTGTCCAAAAGCATGCCGTTACCAGAAGCGGAAAACATGCAATTGCCTTCTGGAGCACATCATTTCTCTCACCTTCATCTCCGATCCGGCCACCGGTCGCCGCAGGAATGCCGTCAGTCATGACGCCATCCTCGATGCCACGTATGTGATGCTCGAGGAGATCGGCTTCGACAAGCTCTCCCTGGAGGGTGTGGCGGCACGCGCTGGCGTGGGCAAGGCCACCATCTATCGCTGGTGGCCCAACAAGAGCGCCCTGGCCATGGAAGCGCTGCTGCGCGCGGTGGAACCGATGCCGGCCATCGGCGACAGCGGTTCGGCGCGGGAAGATATCGGCTTGCATATGTTGCAACTGTCCCAACTGTTGCGTGGCAAGTCCGGTCGTGTGGTGCGCGAGATGATTGCGCTGGCCCAGTTCGATGAAGAGAGCAAGCGCATCTTCAACGACAACTATCTTGAGCCGCGCCGCCTGGCGCTGGTCAATGTCCTGCGCCGCGGCGCCCAACGCGGTGAGTTCAGGGATGATGCCGACCTGAACCTGGTCTTCGATCTGCTGTATGCCCCCTTGCTGCAGCGCCTCCTGACCGGCAGTGCCGACATCGATGAACGCCAGATCCAGTCCCAACTGAAGCTGGTCCTGGGCAGCATCGCGCTGTCTCAACCCTTTTTAGCGACTAGTAAAATTTCGAGCCAACAAGCGTAAATTTTGTTGAGCAGTAGATAATTTGCACCTAGAATCCGAGACGAAACGTATCGTATTGGTTCTGGGAAACTGACTTTTTGTCTTTTGAAACAGGAGTGCTGGCTGTTTTAAGGGGCGTTTTTTGTAAAGAAAACGGCTCCAGCCTCCTTCCTCTCCGCCGCCGTGCGCGAGGGGAATTCTCATGGAAAATGCGAGCCGCCATCCTTTCCGATGGCTCGCTGCTTCCCCCGTGCCTGCCTTGGCAAGCGCTTCCCTGACCTTTACGTTGATCCGGACTTATATCACCGGCGGCTCCCTGTGGAGCTGCCGGATAACGGTTGCCGTTCCGCATTTGGGCGCCTTCGGGCGGCGGTGCGGCGACCCAGGGGCAGACAATACATGCAAGTGCAAGGGGGAAATATGCACGGCGAGTCGATGCAGCAATGCGCGGGCGCAGGCGGGGCCTGGCAGCGCGAGGGACACTGCCGACGACAACGCCAGCTGCGGCGCTGTTGCCTGGCAGGCGTGGTAGCCATTCCGGTGTTATTGGGTTTTCTCTGGCTGCAGTTCGCCGCAGCGCGCAGTGGCGGTGAACTGTTCTACGCCGATCAGGTGTGCGGTTGCCGTGACGTGCTGGCGCTGTGGGTGAGCGACTATGTGTGGACGCAGATGATCTGGTTGCCGGGCAACATGCTGTTCCTGCTGATCTGGATCGCGCTGGCGGTCAAGCTGTGGAGCGGCAAGCGGCGCATGTGCTGAAGGCAGCCCTGCTGGCTGCCTTTTCACCCTTTTCACCTTTTTCGCCCTGGTCACTCTTCTCAACCATCGATATGCGCTACCAGCGGCAGGTGGTCCGAGGCCACCCGTGCCAGCGGCGTGCGATGTACGTTCACCTGCAGCAGGCGCTGGCGCGGGCTGATCCAGATACGATCCAGCGCGAACAGCGGCCAGCGTGAGGGAAAGGTCCGTGGCGCCGGTGCCGCCTCGAAATGCGACACCAGCCAGCGCAGCGTGCGTCCCCACATGAACCATTCGTTCACATCGCCCATCAGGATCACCGGCGCCTGATCGGTATCGAAAGCCTGGAGCAGGCGCTTGATCTGGTCACGCCGTTCAGCCGGCTTCAAGCCCAGATGGGTGGCGACCACCCGCAGCATGTGGCCGTGGCAATCGATATCGGCATCCAGCGCGCCGCGCGGTTCCCGGCTGCCGAAGGAGAGGTCCAGGCTCTGCTTGGCCAGGATGGGATAGCGGCTCAGCACCGCATTGCCATAGCGTCGTTGCGGGGTATCGATGGTCGCTCCTTCGACGGCGAAGAAACCGGTTTCCTCGCGCAGCAGCGCCAGCACATCCACCTGCTCCGTGCCGCCCAGCGGCACTTCCTGCAGGGCCAGCACATCGGCATCGATTTCGCGCAGGACCTGGGCGATGCGCTGCGGCGAAAATAGGCCATCCATGCCGACCGCACCATGGATGTTGTATGTGGCCACTGTCAGGGGCCAGGGGTTGAGATCGCGCAGCGGCACGTCGGCCGTGCGCACCAGTTCGGCGTCCGCTTGCCGCGTCGCTTCGTGCTGTCCCTGGCGGGGATGCACGGAGTCCGAGGTCCCCAAGGTGTCGATCCTCATCAAGCCTGGCGCGCCTCGATCGGATGATCGGCCTGGACGCGTGGCAGCGGGTCTTCGCGTCGCACGGGCTGGTCGGTCGTGGTCATCGCACCGGTGGTCTTGCCCATTGCATTGCGTGACGGCTTGCCCGGCTTCGTCTTCTTGTCGCGTGGCTTGAGCAGCTTCTGCAGGCCGAAGGCGGTCAGCATCAGAGCAGCCGTCACGCCCGCCAGCACCAATACTGTCTGCAGGCTGGGATGACGGATCGCCTCGGCCAGGTTGTGGGAGAACACCACCGTCAACACGATGCCCGGCACCATGCCGATCAGGGTGCCGAGCAGGTAATCGCGCAAGCCCAGATGGGAAGCACCTGCCACCACATTGACCACCGTGAAGGGCGCGATCGGCAGCAGCCGCACCACGGCCATGGCGGCGATGCCGCGCTGCGCAAAACGGCGGCTCAGATTGTTGATGCGCGGGCCCAGCATGTCGCGCAGGGCGTCATGGCCCAGCCAGTGACCCAGGCCGAAGCCGAGCAGGGCGCTCAGACCCACCCCGGCCGTGGCGTACAGGCCACCATTGACCGGCCCGAAGACCACCCCCGCCACTGCGATCAGCACCGTAATCGGCACCATCAGCATCCCCGCCACCACGAAGGCGGCAATGACGATGGCGGGTGTGAAGGGCATCTTGTCCACGCTGCGCGCCAGCGCGATGAGCGAACTCAGATTGATCCAGTCGCGCAGCGGCGTGAAGCGCCAGGCCAGCGCAAATACCACCAGTGCCACCGCGAGTATGCCCAGCCCGATCATGCGGCGCGGCACCGGCTTGCGGGCGCTGCGTGGCACGTAGGCGTCCACGATCTCGTCGGGGCTGACCGGGCGCTCTGGATCGAAGACAGCGTTGTCCTGGGTCAGGGCGTCCAGTTCGGGAATCAGGCGCGGGTCCATCGGTCGCAGTTCGCGCTGCTCTGGCTGGCGCAATTGTTCGATGGCCGCATGCAGGCCGGCCTGCTGGTCCATGGCTTGTTCCACGGCGGCCGGGGTCACGCCCAGGTGCTCGGCCAGCAGACGATTGCGCATGAGCGCGATGGCCTCGGCGATCTCGCGCTGGCGCTGCGCATCGCCCTGGACTTCGATCGTGAGATTGCATTCGGTATCGAAGCCCATGGAACGGTTGCTCATATTGGCCGAGCCGACCGAGAACAGGCGGTCATCCATGGCGAAGACCTTGCTGTGTACGTTCAGGCAGCAGCTTTCTTCCAGCCCTGGCAAGTGCGGGCAATACATCTGGTAGCGCGCTTCAGCGGGCGGCTGCTGGCCTTCCAGTGCATTCTTGAGGCGATGGTGGATGCGCGCGCGCAGGGCGCCCATGGTGGCCTGTTCCAGCCAGCCGCTCTGGGTCTGCGGGGAAATGACGGCCACTTCCGGGCCATCCGTTTCGCGCAGGCGGGCGCCGATGGCCTCGGCCAGCACGTTGGAAGTGAAATACTGGTTTTCGAAGAACAGATGCTGGCGGGCGGCAGCAATCGCATCCAGATAGAGCTCCCGCACCTCGAACACGCCCGGTCGGTCTTCATAGGCCGGTTCGGTACGGGAGATGCCGATGCGCAGGTCGCGCAGATCCGGCTCGAAGCCATCGGGCCAGAGCTCGTCGGCAGACGCCTGCGATGGCGCCAGCCGGGGCGAGCGATCTTCAGTGCGTTCGGCATAGCCTGCCAGCGTCCAGCGGCGACGCGCCAGATCGCCCAGGGCAAGCGCCACATCGCCATCGACCATGGCCTGGACATCGTGGAAGGGGGCGTAGGGCTTGTCATCCGGATCGCGCCGCAGCGGGTTGTCGGGCGCATGCTCGGGCGTATCCCAGCGGCAGCGCGTCAGGTCCAGACCGCCGACGAAGGCCAGCTGATCATCGATGACCACGATCTTCTGGTGATGCGAGGCGCCCATCGGGTGGCGCGCGTCGGTGCGGAAGTGCAGGCGCTTGTTGCGGGGGCGACCGGGCTTCCTCGCCATCATCCATTCGCGCTCCAGCGCATAGAGCATGGCGTAGTCCCAGTTGAGCACACGGATGTGCAGCGCGGGCTGCCGCTCCACCAGCGCATGCAGCAGGTCACCCAGCTGCTCCGGCAAACCGTCGTCACTGCCCTGCGGAACGAGCACAGTGCGGCTGTCCAGATCCCAACCCAGGATGTAGACGCTGTGGCGCGCCTGGACCAGCGCACGCCGCAAGGCGCTGAAATAGTCGGCCGCGTCGATCAGCAGCTTGAAGCGGTCGGCGTGCTCCAGCCGCCAGCAATTGCGGCCAGGCTGCAACAGGCCGGGAGTGGGATTGTCCTGCAGGGTGGGCGACGACATGGGGGCCTCCGGGTGCGCGGTCTTGTTCTTGTGATGGGTGTGGGTCTGGCTCGCCGCTCAGGGCTGGCCGACCGAGAGCGGATGCTCTTCGCCATCGGTCGAGGCTGGCCGCTTGCCGGCAGCCGCCTCATTCTGGTCTTGGGCCTGGCCCACCTGCCGATGCGCAGGTTGCGGCTGCTGGGGCAGGGCGTGTGGCTTGCTCTTGTCCATGGCGCCTTCGCTGGCGCGGGTGGTGTCTTCGGGCAGGGGAATGGCTTGGCTCATGGGAGTCTCCTCATCATCGGATGCGATTGTTCATTTCACTGTGGTGGCTGGCCGTTGGAGGCGGTCAGCCCGCCATCCACGGGCATGTTCACGCCGGTCACGAAGGCCGCATCGGGACTGGCCAGGAAGGTGATCACGGCGGCGATTTCCTGCGCCTCGGCGCCACGGCCCAGGGGAATGCGCTCGGCAAACTTGTCCTGCAGGACCGGGTCGTCTTCCATATCGGCCGTCATCGCGGTGTGCGTGAAACTGGGACAGACCGAATTGACGCGCACGCCCTTGCGGCCGAAGTCCATGGCCATGGCGCGGGTCAGGTTGACCACGGCGCCCTTGGAGGTGTTGTAGGCCGACAGATTCCAGTCCGCCCCCAGGCCCGAAACCGAGGCCACGTTGACGATGCAGCCGCGCGTCTTCTGCAGGTGCGGCATGGCTTCACGCGCGCCGTAGAAGACGCCGTTCACATTGGTGGCCTGGACGCGGTGCCAGTCTTCAGGGCTGACTTCGGTGACGTTGCCTTCGGCAAAGATGCCGGCATCGCTGACCAGCACATCCAGACGACCGAAGCGCTCGATGGCGAAGGCCACCATCTCGCGCACGTCTTCGTGGCGGGAAACGTCGGTCTCGCGGGCCGCCGTGCGCTCCGACGGCAGCGAATCGAAGACCTTGGTCAGCGCCGCGGCATTGCGGTCGGCCAGCAAGACCTGGGCACCTTCATCGGAAAACCGCCGCGCAGTGGCCTCACCGATACCGGAAGCCGCGCCGGTGACGATGACGACCTTGTCCTTGAAACGCTGCAGATGGGAAGGGTTCAGTGGATGCATGCGGACTCCTTTGCAAATCTGAGGAAATAGAAATGGTGGATGGCAGGCAGCCTGAACAACAGGAAGACCAGGGTAGAACCAGGATGCCAGTGCCTGACGATAGCCAACGATAGGCCATGGCCCGCCATCGGGACATCGGACAGCTCCCCAAGCTGCTGTAGGAAGACGCTGTCTCAGCCCGTGTCGCGGGGGAGTATCTCCTGCCGCTTGAGACCGGCCTTCTCACTGGCTGCCGCGGCCTGAATGCGAGCTCTTCCCTGCGTCGCTTGTCACAAATGGATTGTCACGTAGCAGTAATACTTCAATGCAACAATGCGCCCCGCATCCAGACCGGTCGCTCATTTGTTCATGTTCCAGGGACGAATGTGAAGCAAATGACAACACCGGTTCACCGCCATCTCAAGGGGAATTCCATGACCATCCGTATGCGTATCACGCTCCTGGTGATACTTACCTTCGTCGCCATTGCCGGCATTGGTGGCTACGCGATGTACCAGTCGCGCAGCAGCGCCGTCGAGGTCCGTTCCGTCACCGAAGGCGTGATGCCCAGCGTACTGGCCTCGTCCGACCTGATGGGGCAGTTGAAGGACGTACAGTTGGCGGCCATGGTGATGGTCACCGAGAGCGATACCCAATTGGTCGCGCAGGAAAACGACAAGCTGGCCGAAAAGAAGGCCGTGCTGGAACAGGCCCTGGCGGCCCAGGCCAAGCAGGCTGAAGGCGTCGCCCAGCGTGGCCTGATCGAACAGGCCAGGGAAAGCCTGGACAACTACTTCGGCGCCATCGACACCACCGCCAAGTTCAAGCTGGCCGGCAAGAACGAGATCGCCCAGGCGCAGTTCTTCGGCGGCGTGATGCAGTACCAGAGCGAACTGGAAGGCATCGTCAACACCCTGCGCATCGAAAAGAACCGCTTCAAGGACAATGCCATTGCCTCGCTCAACGGCAAGCTGGCCCAGACCACCACCACCATCAGCGTGGTCACAGTGATGGCTGTGCTGCTGCTGGGGGGCATCGGTTTCCTGCTGTATCGCCAGATCACCGGCCCCATCAGCCGCATGGCGGCGATGATGGGCGAGATCGCCACCAGCCAGGATTTCACCCGTCGTCTGCCGGTGCAGCGCATGGATGAGGTGGGTCATTCCATCGTCGCCTTCAACGGCATGGTGGAGAAGATCGAAGAAGCCTCGGCCCAGGTGCGCCAGAAGACCGCCGACATGCAGGCCATGCTGCAGAACATCCCGCAGGGCATCCTCACCATCGTCGACGGCAACCGCATCCACCCGGAATACTCGGCCTTCCTCGAAACCGTCTTCGAGACCACCGACATCGCCGGCCGCGACGTGATGGAGCTGGTCTTTGCCAATACCAACCTGGGCGCCGACACGCTGTCGCAGATCGAAGCCATCGGCGGCGCCTGCATCGGCGAAGACGTCATGAACTTCGAGTTCAACGAACACCTGATGGTGGGCGAGATCGAAAAGACCATGGCCGACGGCAGCAAGAAGATCCTGGACCTGTCCTGGTCGCCCATCACCGACGAGAGCGATACGGTGATCCGCCTGATGCTGTGTGTGCGTGACGTGACCGAGTTGCGCCAGCTGGCGGCGGAAGCCAACGAACAGAAGCGCGAACTGGAAATGATCGGTGAAATCCTGGCCGTGGCCGCGCCCAAGTTCGCCGAGTTCATCGGCAGCGCGCGCCGCTTCCTGGACGAGAACGAGCAGATCGTGCACCAGAACCCGGAAGCGACCGCCTTCGCCATCGCCAAGCTGTTCCGCAACATGCACACCATCAAGGGCAATGGCCGCACCTATGGCCTGCTGCACCTGGCCAACGTGGTCCACCACGCCGAACAGCACTACGACGACCTGCGCCACCCGGCCAGCGGCGCCGTGTGGAACCAGCAGGAACTGCTGCAGCAACTGGCCCAGGTGCGCGAGTTCATCGACCGCTACGCCCGCATCAATGAGGTGACCCTGGGGCGGGGCAGCAGCACCGCCAGCCCTGGCGAACAGGTGCTGCCGGGTTACGAGCGCCAGGTCCTGACCATCGACCGCAAGCACATCCAGGAAAGCCTGCAGCGCCTGGAAAACGTCAACACCGCCAACCTGCACGAACTGGTGGCCGTGCGTAACGACGTGCGCCGTACCCTGCGCCTGCTGGGTACCGAGACCATCGCCGACGTGCTGGCCCCGATCACCGATTCGCTGCCTGCGCTGGCGGCCGACCTGGACAAGGCGGCACCGGTCGTGGACATCGAGGACAACGGTTACGTGGTCCATAGTTTTGCCGCACCGCTGCTGCAGAACGTGTTCATGCACCTGATCCGCAATGCCATGGATCACGGCCTGGAAGGGCGCCAGGAGCGGGCCGCCAAGGGCAAGCCCGAGACCGGCACCATCAAGCTGGAGACGGGTGTGATGGACGACATGTTCCAGCTGGCGCTATCCGACGACGGCCGTGGTCTGGCGCTGGAAAAGGTGCGCCAGATCGGCATCGAAAAGCAGCTCATCACCGTGGACCAGGCCATGTCGGATGCCGAGATCGCCCGCCTGATCCTGCAACCGGGCTTCTCCACCCGCAGCGAAGTGACCGACGTTTCAGGTCGTGGCGTGGGCATGGATGCGGTGCTGGACTTCGTCACCCGCGAACATGGGCAGATCGAAATCCGCTTTGCCGATACCAACGAAGGCGCCGCCTTCCGCCCCTTCCAGATCATCGTGACGCTGCCCGAGAGCGTGGCGGTGGAAGTGGATGGCATCGACGTGCCTTACCCGGTGGCCGGCCAGGAGGCGACGGTGCCGGTCGCGCTGTCGCCGCAGGACGGCAATCCCCAGGTGGCCTGAGGGCCGACCGGCATCGGGCACCCAAGCAAGAGAAGCAAACGCGGAAGCAAAAAAACGGATGAGCATGTTCAATTCGATCCTCCTGGTGGCGCTGGGCGCCGCCCTGGCCGGGCTGCCGATGACCTGGTTGTGGCTACGGCAGAAGCGTCGCGCCGGGCAGTTGTTCGATGCCGGCCAGCTGGAGCAGGCCCGCGACCAGGCATTGGCGACCTTGGCACAGCAGCAAGAGCAGTGGGCCGTCCATCAGCAGCAGCTGGAGCAGCAGCAACTGGCCGCCGAGCGCCACATGGCCGAGATGCGTCACGAGAGCGACGCCATGCTGGCCCGCTTCAACCAGCAGCAAACCGACAGCCTCTCGCGCGTGATGCAGAACTGCGACGCCTCCCAGGACACCATCGGCAAGCTGCTGGGCCTGGTGCGGACCTTCGAGCGCTGGCACGACGACATGAACGAACTCATCACCCACAATCGCGACATGCACCGCATGAACGACGAGTTCGCCCTGATCGTGAACCAGGTCATCATCGTGGCCCTGAATGCTTCCATCGAGGCCGCCCGTGCCGGCGTGCACGGGCGCGGCTTCGCCGTGGTGGCGCAGGAGGTGCGCGACCTGGCGCAGCGGGCCGAGAAACTCTCCAAGAGCTACCGCGCCAACCTGTACCAGAACGACCTGATCACCACCACCACCTTCCAGGACCTGCAGGCCGGCGGCAAGATGATCATGGGCGCCGTCATCGGCCTGGACCTGATCAACAAGAAGACCAGGGCAACCCTGGCCGAGGCGGCATGAGCGCCAACGACATGGACGAGCTGCAGGCCGTGGCCCAGAGCATCGCCGACGAGCGCATCAGCGCCAGCGCCCGCGATGGCTTCGACACCCTGTTGCAGCAGGCCCTGCGCGGCAGCGTGGTCCCCGCCGGCGCCGATGCGGTGATCACCGCCGTCGAGGTGGACGATCTGGCGGAAAAGAAGATGGTGGTGCTCACCATTTCCTCCTACCTGTTCCGCCTGATGGTGATGTTCCATTTCACGCCGGACGCCGCCACCAAGGGCCACTTTGCGCGGCTCGCGGGTGACGGTGCGGCTGAGGTGGGGGCAGGGGGCGCAGCGGGTGCAGAGGGCGAGCAGGCCTTCATGGACGCGCTGGCCGAGTGCGGCAACCTGTGCTGCGGCATTTTCAACCGCGAGCTGGGGCGCTTCTTCCCGCACCTGGGCATGTCCACGCCCAATGTCATCGACACCCAGTGCCTGCACTACCTGCACAAGCTCGGGCACGCCCATGTGCGCCACTTCGCCATCGACATCGATCAGTCGCCCCGGCTGCATGTCTCGCTCTGCGTATCGGCCTATGACCGGCTGGACTTTGCCGTGTCGGCCGAAGAGCAGGCAGACACCACCGGCGAACTCGAACTGTTCTAGACCTCCATCAACGATCCGGGGAACCCACACCATCATGCAAGCCAGCGCCAGCCTCGACAACACCATCACCAGCAAGGTCCTGGTCCTGGACCGTGACGCCGACTGCTACGACACCATCAAGTCCTTTTGCGAACGGCATCAGCTGGTCGGCCTGAAGGCGCATGAAGAACACGTCATGGCGGTCTTGCGCAGCAATGTCGACCTGGGCGGCATCATGCTCTCGGAGAGCTTGGCCGGTCTGGGCGAGGGCGGTCGCGGCCTGGCCCGCCGCATTCGCGAGGTGCGCCCGGAGTTGCCGATCTTCCTGCGTCGCCGCCGTGAGAGCGCCGACACGCCATTGGCCGAGCGCGACAGCGAACTCTTCAGCGCCGTCTACCGCGTCGACGACATCGAAGCCCTGGCCCCCGCCGTGGCGGCCTCCATCTTCAGCCAGCGCTACCCCAATGCCCTGGTGCGGGGTATCGCCGAAATCAGCCGCATGGTGCTGGAGAGCCAGTTCCCCGGCATGCAGGTGGAGATCGACCAGCCCTATCTGGTGCGTGACCGCATCATCTTCGGTGAAGTGTTTACCCTGATCCCGCTGGAGAGCAGCTGGTGCCGTGGCTACATGATGCTGCAGGCGGAGCAGAAGACCCTGCGGGCGCTGGCACCGGAAGCGGCTGATGATTTCCGCCATCTCAACAATGCCCTGGGCGAACTGACCAACCTGATCTGGGGCTGGTTCAAGAACCGCTTCATCAACCAGAGTCAGCCCATCCAGCAGTTGAGCCAGGTGCCCATCATCATCAACCACCAGCATCGCTACATCTCCTTCGGCTCGGACGATGCGCAGCTGTGCTTCAAGTACGTGCTGCGCGGGGACGACGGCGTGCCGCTGGTGCTGCTGCAGCGCTTCATCTTCAACCTGTCCTGGTCGCCCGAGGATTTCCGCGAGAACCAGACCTCGGTGGAGGAACTGTTCGAATCGGGCGAGCTGGAACTGTTCTGACCTGGCTGCCCGCGGCGAAGATTGCAGCCCCCCATTTCCCTCATCCCCTCATTGAAACAATCCTAGTGAAAGAGAATTCAACATGGCACAAATCCTGGTAGTGGACGATTCGAGCACCGTGCGCGCCGAAGTCGGCGACTTCCTCAAGAAGAACGGTCTGGACGTGGCGCTGGCCGTGGACGGCCGCGACGGCCTGAACAAGCTCAAGGGCGACCCGGCCATCAAGCTGGTGGTGTCCGACGTGAACATGCCCAACATGGACGGCCTGACCATGGCCGAGAAGATCCGCAGCGAACTGGGCAATGCCAGCGTGAACATCATCATGCTCACCACCGAGAACTCGCCCATCATGAAGGAACGCGGCAAGGCCGCCGGCATCAAGGGCTGGATCGTCAAACCCTTCAAGGGGGAGGCGGTGCTGCCGACTTTCAAGAAGCTGGTGGGGGCGTAAGCTTGTTCCTGCATCGCTGAAGTCCCCTGCGAGTCACCACTGATAATTCGGCCTGCAATGCAGGCCGAATTGTTTTTGACAGACCCGGTTCCAATTAAATGTAGCTACAAATAATGCTTGTCGAAGGAGATTATATGTAGCTACAATAATTGATGGAAATCCTGTTCGATCCTCATAAAGACGCCATCAACAAACACAAACATGGCGTTTCGCTCGCAGAAGCCGCGGCTATCGAATGGGAGAGCGCCTTGATCACGCTTGATGACAGAATCGACTACGGCGAACAGCGGGAAATCGCGATCGCCTACATCGGTCTGCGACTTCACGTGGTGGTCTATGTGCAACGCGCGTTTGCCAGGAGGATCATCAGTCTGCGCAAAGCGAACAAAAGGGAGATTGATCGATATGCCGAAGCTTAAACAGGGAACCATCCTGCCCACCCCCGCGGAAGACGCGCAGATCACCGCTGCGGCGCTGTCCGATCCCGATGCACAGCCGTTGAGTCCGGCCCAACTGGCTGCGTTGCGGCCTGCACGGGGACGCGGCAGGCCCGCAGGTAGCGGCTCCAAGGTGCAGGTCACAATGCGTTTCGACGTCGATATCGTCGAAGCCTTCAAGCGCGGCGGCGATGGTTGGCAAAGCCGCATGAACGGTGCCCTGCGCGAATGGCTGACACAACACCAATGACCATGGACGGTGATTGATGGCGCGACCGCGTCTGTCTTCACTGCTCGTGTAGTTTCACTGCTCTTCCAGCACCAGCTCAAAGCAGATCAGCACCGGATTGCAGCCGCGCGCCAGCACCCCTTCACAGACCTGGCCTTGCGGATTGACGAGGCCGATATCCAGGCGGCCGATGCCATCCCGCACTTCCCCGGCACGGATCAGGATTTCCGTGGCGCGGTCATCCAGTACGCGGCCGTCCTCGAACTCGGCGCCGATGATGCTGCCCACGCTACCGCGCACGATGGCGTTGCGCATGTCGTGGGCGGCGCAGGCCTGCTCAACGGCCAGGGTCAGGTCCTGGTCGGGCCGGATGCGGGCTAGCACCACGCGCTTGCCGGTGGCGACGACGGCCTGGTCCGATAGGCGGGTGGGGTAGAAGAGGGTGAAATTGGTTTCCGGATCGTAGCGCGTGGCCATGGTGGCGTCGTGCAAACCCCAGGCCTGGGCCGGTGCGGCTTGGCCGACGATGGTCTTTTCCATCATCAGGTGGCCGCCCTGGCGCTGGCCATCGCGACCACGCCAGATGGCATGGCAATGCACGAAGGGCTCGCCGTCCTTGCGTCCATAGGTGGCGCAGGCGTATTCGATGACGGTGCCTTCTTCCATCGCATGCGGCGCGCTGTAGAAGGCGGCATGCTGGTCGTCCACTGCCAGCGCGGGCATGAGGAAGTGCAGCGCGGCGATCTTCAGATTGGAAAAGCGCACGGTACCGCCATCCAGCCCGGCGCGCGAGAGCGGGATGCTGATCGCGTCGCGCAGGCTCAGGCCCGCCTCCAGGGTGAAATCAAGCTGCATGGCCTGGCCTTCCAGGCTGACGATGCGTTCGGGTTCAGGCGGGCCGGGATGGCGGACGGTACGTGCGAAGGCTTGCGGGGTGGGCATGCGGTCTCCTGGCTAAGGTGTCTGGGTGCGGCTTTGGTGGGCCGTCGGATAGCCGGTTCGTAGGCGGCTGGTGTGGTGAATTATCCTGCGTTCTGCGTGGGATTGCTGGTGAATGTTTTTAACCGGAAGGAGTTTCACCGGGTGGGATGTTCAATTGCTCAGTAGTGGAAGTGACGAGAATTTCTTCCTGAAGTCAGCTTTATCTGCCCAGAAGTCGCAGCGCGGCTATATTTGGCCTTGATGAGACAACTCTCCAGAACATGACGAGGCGAGATGAAGGCCGCTAACAACATTCCAATGATCCGGACTCCACGTTACGGCGGGCAGGGTAATCGGATTCCCAATGAAGTAGTGGGTGCGACCATGGACGGCTTGACGCCGATACAGGCATGGCGCGAGCATCTGGGGCTGACACAGGCGGTCGTCGCGCAACGCCTCGGGATTAGCCAGGCGCTCTATGCAAAATATGAGAAGACCCTGAGGCCGAGAACATCTACGATTTCAAGGATTGCAGTCGCCTTGGGTATCTCCAAGGAACAATTGGACTTCTGATAGGCAATTGGCGATCCTGCCTTGACGCTAGCGCATCATGCTTGCTAGTCTCCGCCATCCCATCGCACATGGGATCGAGTTTGGCGACTCGAACACACCCACGACATTCAATAATCCTTCTTACCGGAGAAACCATGTCCGACAAGTGTTCGCACGTCCCTGACTCGTCCCCGATCTTTCGTTCGTTCTCCTGGCATCGCGCCGATACGCCCCCGTCGCATCAGAAAACCCTGGCTGACTATTCGCTGGATATAGGTGGCGGCGTCTCCACCTTGCTTTCCTTGATCGCATTCAGCGACGCGGAGGCTATCGATGGCAAGCCCTTGCTGTCAGTGGTTGACAGGGAAGTCTTGCTGCGTCTGACGATCACCGCCTGCAAGATGCTGGCCAAGGTGGCCGAAGACCACATCGACGTCGCTAATGCCGTAGAAGCGCAATAACGCCGCATCCAAGGGGGCAGCACTCCGTTGCCCCCTCACCAATACTTGCAATGCAGTCTCGCCGATCAGCCTTCGTTGGTCGGCTCAGCCGATTTCTTCGCTTTGTAGGCCCTGACTTCCCCGATCTTCAATCCCTTGGGCAGCAAACCATGCTTGGCCCAGCCCACCCGTTGCGCGTGGTAGATGCCGGTATGGCCGGAAAACAGGTAAGCGACCACGCAGGCCAGCGCCGCAAACGGGCCGATTTCCGGGCCGAACAATTCGATGGCCATGATGGTAGAGGCAATCGGCGTATTGGCCGCACCGGCGAAGACGGCCACGAAGCCGATACCGGCCAGCATCGAGAAGGGCAGGTGCAGCAGCGGTGCCAGGGCATTGCCGAGGGTGGCGCCGATGTAGAACAGGGGCGTGACTTCGCCGCCCTTGAAGCCGCTGCCCAGCGAGGTGACGGTGAAAACCATCTTGCCTAGGAAATCCCAGGGTGCCAGCGGCTGCTGGAAGGCTTCCACGATCACCGGAATGCCCAGGCCGATGTAGCGATCAGTGCCGATGGCCCATACCCCGAGCGCCACGATCAGCCCACCGACGAAGGGGCGCAGCGGCGCATAGGCGATGCGGCTTTTCATGAAGGCTGACAGGCGATGCGTGCTGTTGGCAAAGACCATACCGATCAGGCCGAACACCACGCCAGCAGCGATCACGGCGGCCACGCTCCATAAGGCGACGGGGGCGCTGCCGCTCATGAGGTAGTGGGTGTGATGCACGCCCCAGGCCAGCCCGACCTGGTCGGCGGCGATGGCGGCGATGAAGCAGGGCAGGATGGCGTCATAACGCATGCGGCCGATGGCCAGCACTTCCAGCCCGAAGATGGCGCCGGCCATCGGGGTGCCGAAGACGGACGCGAAGCCTGCGCTGATGCCGGCCATGAGCAGGATACGGCGATCTTCGGTGCGCAGGCGCAGCAGGTGGGTGAGCTGGTCGGCCAGCGCGCCACCCATCTGCACGGCGGTTCCTTCGCGCCCGACGGAGGCGCCGAAGAGGTGCGACATCACGGTACCGAACAGCACCAGTGGCGCCATGCGCAGGGGGATCACCTTCTTGGGGTCGTGGATTTCATCGATGAGCAGGTTGTTGCCGGCTTCGACCGGCTTGCCGGTGTGCAGATAGAGCCAGCCCACGATAAAACCACCCAGGGGCAGCAGCCAGATGATCCAGGGATGACCCTGGCGCCATTGCGTGGCGTACTCCAGCGAGAACAGGAAAAAGGCGGAGGCCGAGCCTGCCAGTACGGCGATCAGGCAGGCGATCAGGCACCATTTGACGATGTAGGGCAGCAGATAGAGCTGTTCGGGGTATTTGTAATGTTTCATGTTGCCAGGATTATAGTGAACCAGCCTGGAAACACGGAGCGCAGGAAGCGCATGAAAGATGAAGGTGCGCGCCTACAGCCCTGGGTCGCCAGGTCACTGTAGGCATCATCAGCCCCAACATGATGTTGGTGGCGGTTTGAGGAGGAATGCCATCTCCTTGACGCCGATGGTAACAAGTTTGCGTCAGATCGACAACATAATGTCTATCGGGGTTGATGTCTCGCGATCCTTATCGCTCAATCCGGGCCTTATAGCGGGTCCGGCACCAGTTCCGGGATGCCGACCACCACCGTCCACGGTTGCACTTGCCAGCGCGTGACCAGACCCTGGGTGACATAGGGATCGGCGGCGGCAAAGTTTTCGGCATGTCCGGCCGCCCCCTGGAACAGCAACAGGCCGCTGGACGGGGGATTGCCGACAGCGCCGCCGGCCAGCATTTCGCCGCGGGCCACGGCTTGCCGGCATAGGTCTAGGTGGGCGGGGCGCAGGGCGGTGCGGCGTTCCAGATAGTCGCCGACGAATTCATAGCTGAGCAGGTAAAGCATGATGGGGCTCCGGTCTGCGTGGAAAAGGTGGATAGCATCGCTGAAGAAGCCTGCACTTGGCAAACATTTAAGCTGCAGGAACGTATCGGCGAATTGCCCTTCAAACGCCTGACCACCGCGACCAGTGCGGTCGTGGCCATGACCAATAACAGGGGAGCACCGGTGAAAACCTTTCATTGCGACAATTGTGGAATGCAGGTCTTTTTTGAGAACACGGTCTGCGGGAATTGCGGCTGGATGCTGGGTTATCAGCCGCAATTGCAGGCCATTGCCAGCTTTTCGCCGCTGGAGCCGGTACAGCCGGTGGATGGTGAGGTGGCAGCGGAGGCAGCGGAGGCGGTGGCCGAACCTGGCCCCGGGCGCTGGCGCAGCGTCAGGCCGGAGAACGAAGGGCGGGTCTTCAAGCAGTGCCTGAACTACTGGCGTGAAAACATCTGCAACTGGATGCTGGACGAGCGCGAGCCCCATGAGCTGTGCGCCTCATGCCGTCTGACGCGGGTGATCCCCAATCTGGAGGAGGGTAATAATCGCGTGCTCTGGAGTCGGCTGGAAACGGCCAAGCGGCGCCTGCTGCATTCGCTGTGGACCTTGCAGTTGCAGCCGGTGCCGAAGATGGAGGATGAGGAGGCCGGGCTGGCCTTCGAGTTCATGCAGGATCTGCCGCACGGTGAACGGGTGCTGACGGGGCATGCCGACGGTGTCATCACCATCAACATCGCAGAGGCCGATCCCGCCTATCGGGAGCAGGCGCGGGAGCAGATGGCCGAGCCTTACCGCACGCTGCTGGGGCATTTCCGGCATGAGAGTGGTCACTATTATTTCGACCGGCTGGTTGCGCCTACGGAGTGGTTGGCGCCGTTCCGGGAGCTGTTCGGTGACGAGCGTCAGGACTATGGCGAGGCGTTGAAAACGCATTACGAGAACGGTCCGCGCGCGGACTGGGATCAACATTTCGTCAGCGCCTACGCCAGTAGCCATCCCTGGGAGGACTGGGCCGAGACCTGGGCGCATTATCTTCACATGTTCGATACCCTGGAGACGGCCTATGCCTGCGGCGTGCAGCTGAGGCCGCGTCATGAGGGCGAGCAGAAGCTGGTGATCAAGGCGCCGCCAGTGGCGGCGGGCTCGTTCGACGAACTGGCGCGGGAGTGGTTTGCGCTGACCTATGTGCTCAACAGTCTGAACCGCAGCATCGGAATGCCGGATTCCTATCCCTTCACCTTGACCACGCCAGTATTGGAAAAGCTGCGCTTCGTTCATGAGGTCGTCAATGGGAAGCGGAAGGTGGGCATGGCTGCGGCGCAGGAGCAGGCGGCATAGTGCATTGCCATGCGGCCTTCGGGTGCGCAGCCATAAAAAAACCCGGAAGCAGCTTCCGGGTTTTTCTTTGGGCGGGCCGCTGCTGCGGCCTGGCCCTATGGTTCAGTCCTCCCTGGCTTCGAGTGCACGGTTCAGGCTCAGCGCAGCCAGCGAGCCTACGGCGCCGGAGAGCAGGTAGAAGCTCACGTAGGCCATGCCGAAGTGGGCCGACAATCCCAATGCCACCAGCGGTGCGAAACCGGCGCCGACCAGCCAGGCGAGATCTGAAGTCAAGGCCGCGCCGGTATAGCGATAGCGGGTCTTGAAGTTGGCGGTCACCGCGCCGGCTGCCTGGCCGTAGGACAAGCCCAGCAGGGCAAAGCCGATCAGGATGAAGGTGTTCTGGCCCGATTCGCCGCCATTCATCAGGCTCGGGACGAAGGCGGAGAGGATGGCGATCAGCAAGGCCATGGAGCCCAGCGTGTTGCGGCGGCCGAAGCGGTCAGCGACCAGGCCCGACACCACGATGCCCACCGCCATGATGAGGCCGCCCCAGATCTGGATGACCAGGAAATCGGCGGCTTCACGCAGCGAATACAGCTTGATCCACGACAGCGGAAACACCGTCACCAGGTGGAACAGGGCATAGCTGGCCAGCGCGGCCAGGGCGC
Organism: Herbaspirillum sp. C7C2; assembly: GCF_022627865.1. NCBI lineage: Bacteria > Pseudomonadati > Pseudomonadota > Betaproteobacteria > Burkholderiales > Oxalobacteraceae > Herbaspirillum > Herbaspirillum sp. C7C2. The sequence continues at coordinate 229,155 of NZ_JABXGI010000005.1, read as the reverse complement.
CGATGATGATGTTGCGGCCCTGGGTGGTGGCCAGCTCTACCACGCCGGCCGGTTCCAGCTCGCGTTCATCAAGCAGCTTGGCGTATTCCGGCGTCGAGACCAGGCGCAGGCGTGAGAACAGGGCGACCACGTTGATGGCGAAGGCGACGTAGAACGGATAACGCCAGCCCCATTCGAGGAAATCGGCCGTGGTCAGGCTGGAGAGCATGTAGGCGAACAGGCTGGCTGCCACGACGAAGCCCAGCGGCGCGCCCAGTTGGCCCAGTGCGGCGTACCAGCCACGCTTGTGCTCCGGAGCGTTCATCGCCAGCAACGAAGGCAGGCCATCCCATGCGCCACCCAACGCCAGGCCTTGACCAACTCGTAAAAGCGAGAGCAAGATGATCGCCCAGACGCCAATGTGATCAAAAGTTGGTAACAAGGCAATGCCCGCAGTCGAAAAGCCGAGCATGAACAACGCCAGCGTCAGTTTCACCTCTCGGCCGTAGTGCTTTTGAATCGCCATGAAGATCGTGGTCCCGATGGGGCGGGCCAGGAAGGCGAAGGAGAAGATCACGAAGGAGTAGAGCGTGCCTTCCAGTTTCGGATCGTTGGGGAAGAACAGGGTCGGGAACACCAGCACCGAAGCCAGCGCATAGACGAAGAAATCGAAGTATTCGGACGCTCGTCCGATGACCACGCCGACGGCGATTTCACCGGGTTCGATCCTGGCGTGGTCGTGGGAAGTGGAAGGTTGGTCCGATTGCGGTCTGAATTCACCCGAACCTTGACTGTTGTGGATGCTGGTGCTTGCCATGGCTTTGTCTCCCACTGTTAGAGGTTTAGTCGCAGTACGTACTACTAATCCCAACCTGGCAGGTGGCAGCTGACAGGGTGGGACAAAACGTCCAATCGCCAACACACTTTATTGGCGTTACATTACCACGCTCTGATACATACGACTGGAATTTTCCTTCATGGTTTCTCAAATCCTTCGTCGCGGATTGCTCCTGCTTCCTGCGCTTTTGTTGGCTGGGTGCAACACCGTCGTGATGAATCCTTCCGGCGACATCGCTAACCAGCAAGCGCGCCTGATCGTCATCTCGACCGCCTTGATGTTGCTCATCATCGTTCCGGTGATCATCTTGACGCTGCTGTTCGCATGGCGTTATCGCAAGAGCAACACTTCTGCTCCCTACGAGCCGGACTGGGATCACTCGACCCGTCTGGAGCTGGTCATCTGGGGTGCACCCCTGCTGATCATCATCGCCCTGGGCCTGTTGACCTGGATCACCACCCACACCCTGGACCCGTACCGTCCGCTCTCGCGTATCGACGCCGAGCGTCCGCTGGCTCCGCAGGTCAAGCCGCTGGTGGTGGAAGTGGTGGCGCTGGACTGGAAGTGGCTGTTCATCTATCCGGAACAAGGCATCGCTACTGTCAATGAGTTGGCCGCGCCGGTGGATGTTCCCATCCAGTTCAAAATTACTGCGTCCAATGTGATGAATTCCTTCTACATCCCTGCATTGGCCGGCCAGATCTACGCCATGCCGAGCATGGAAACCAAGCTGCACGCGGTCATCAACAAGGCCGGCGAGTACGACGGTTTCTCCGCCAACTACAGCGGCGCCGGCTTCTCGCACATGCGCTTCAAGTTCCACGGCCTGGACCAGGCTGGCTTCGACGCCTGGGTGCAGAAGGCCAAGGCTGACTCCAGCAAGCTGGACCGTGCCGAGTACCTGAAACTGGAACAGCCCAGCGAGCGCGAGCCTGCCCGCCTGATCGGCAGCGTCGAGCCGAACCTGTTCCACGCCATCGTGAACCGCTGCGTGGCTGCCAACACAGTTTGCATGGACAAGATGATGGCCACCGACCTGAACGTGAAACCGGGCCAGCAAAAGGCTGAATGATTTCCTTGCCTGGTAGCCGTATCAGCGCAGCAGAACACCGCTGCGCCCCAATTTCCTTTTTCCCCGGGAAGTAAAGATGTCTGACAATTTTGACCTGATAAAGCTGATCTTCGGTCGCCTCAGTCTGGAAGCGATTCCATACCATGAGCCGATCCTGATCGGTACCTTCGCCATGGTGGCGCTGGGCGGCATAGTGGTACTGGGCCTGCTCACCAAATATCGCCTGTGGGGCATGCTGTGGCGCGACTGGTTCACCAGTATCGACCACAAGCGCATCGGCATCATGTACATCGTGCTGGCCATCGTCATGCTGCTGCGTGGCTTTGCCGATGCGGTGATGATGCGCGCACAGCAGGCCATCGCCTTCGGCGACAACGCCGGCTTCCTGCCGCCGCACCACTATGACCAGGTGTTCACCGCCCACGGCGTGATCATGATCTTCTTCGTGGCCATGCCCCTGGTGACGGGTCTGATGAACTACGTCGTGCCCCTGCAGATCGGTGCGCGCGACGTGGCCTTCCCGTTCCTGAACAACTTCAGCTTCTGGATGACCACCTTCGGCGCACTGCTGGTGATGGCCTCGCTGTTCGTGGGCGAATTCGCCCGCACCGGCTGGCTGGCCTACCCGCCGCTGTCGGGCATCCTGTACAGCCCTGACGTGGGGGTGGACTACTACATCTGGGCCTTGCAGGTGGCCGGGGTAGGGACACTACTTTCCGGCATCAACCTGGTGGTGACCATCGTCAAGATGCGCGCCCCGGGCATGAACATGATGAAGATGCCGGTCTTCACCTGGACCTCGCTCTGTACCAACGTCTTGATCGTGGCCGCCTTCCCGGTGCTGACCGCCGTGCTGGCCATGCTGTCGCTGGACCGCGTCTTCGGCACCAACTTCTTCACCAACGACATGGGCGGCAACGCCATGATGTACGTGAACCTGATCTGGATCTGGGGTCACCCCGAGGTCTACATCCTGGTGCTGCCGGCCTTCGGCGTGTTCTCTGAAATCGTCTCGACCTTCAGCGGCAAGCGTCTGTTCGGCTACACCTCCATGGTCTATGCGACCGTGGTGATCACCATCCTGTCCTACCTGGTGTGGCTGCACCACTTCTTCACCATGGGTTCGGGCGCCAGCGTGAACTCGTTCTTCGGCATCACCACGATGATCATCTCGATCCCGACCGGTGCCAAGATCTTCAACTGGCTCTTCACGATGTACCGTGGCCGCATCCGCTTCGAAGTGCCGATGCTGTGGACCATCGGCTTCATGATCACCTTCGTCATCGGTGGCATGACCGGCGTTCTGCTGGCCGTTCCCCCTGCCGACTTCGTGCTGCACAACTCGCTGTTCCTGATCGCTCACTTCCACAACGTCATCATCGGTGGCGTGGTGTTCGGCATGTTCGCCGGCATCAACTTCTGGTTCCCGAAGGCCTTCGGCTTCAAGCTGAACCAGTTCTGGGGCAAGTGCTCGTTCTGGTTCTGGTTCGTGGGCTTCTACCTGGCCTTCATGCCGCTGTACGTGCTGGGCCTGATGGGCGTGACCCGTCGCATGAGCCACTTCGACGACCCGTCGCTGCAGATCTGGTTCGTGGTCGCCGCGCTGGGTGCTGGCCTGATCGCCCTGGGCATCGGTTCCTTCATCATCCAGATCGCCGTCTCCATCCGCGATCGCAAGAAGCTGGCCGACGTCACCGGCGACCCGTGGGATGCCCGTACCCTGGAATGGTCGACTTCCTCGCCGCCGCCTGTCTACAACTTCGCCTTCACCCCGGTCGTGCATGACAACGACGCCTGGGCTGACATGAAGAAGAACAAGTATCAGCGTCCGCTGGGTGACTTCGTGGAAATCCACATGCCCAAGAACACCGGTGCCGGCTTCATCATCGCTGCGCTGTCGGCAGTGCTGGGCTTCACCCTGATCTGGCACATGTGGCTGCCGGCCGTGGCAATCTTCGTCGTACTGGTTGCCGCCACCATCATCCACACCTTTAATTACAACCGCGACTACTACATCCCGGCCGACGAAGTCGTCCGTGTCGAAGCAGAGCGCACACGTCTGTTGAATAGCCATGTCTGAAGCAATCAACCACACGGCCGACGCGACGCCTAGCTCGCGCTATTTCGTCCGCCATCACCATCCGGAGAACGGCACCCTGCTGGGCTTCTGGATCTACCTGATGAGCGATTGCCTGATCTTCGCCTGCCTGTTTGCGTGCTATGCCGTGCTCGGCCGCAACTACGCAGGCGGCCCGACCGGCGCCGAGCTGTTCGACCTGCCGCTGGTGGCGCTGAACACCGCGCTGCTGCTGCTGTCGTCGATCACCTACGGTTTCGCCATGCTGGCCATGCAGGCCAAGAAGCAGCAGAACACCATCATCTGGCTGGTCATCACCGGTCTGCTGGGTGCCGGCTTCATCTACTTCGAGCTGTATGAGTTCCTGCACCTGATCCACGAAGGCGCCGGCCCGACCCGCAGCGGTTTCCTGACCTCGTTCTTCGCCCTGGTCGGTACCCACGGTCTGCACGTCACCTTCGGCATCATCTGGCTGGTCGTGCTGCTGTTCCAGATCAACAAGCATGGTCTGACCGAAGCCAACGGCCGTCGCCTGATGTGCCTGTCGATGTTCTGGCACTTCCTGGATGTGGTCTGGATCGGTGTCTTCACCTTTGTCTATCTGATGGGAGTCCTGCCATGAGCCGCGGCCACCAAGAACACCCGGCCCGTCCGATGGGCCACCACGATGACCATGGCCACGGTCATGGTCATGGCGACCACGCCGCCCACGGCACGATGAAGGATTACGTCACCGGCTTCGTGCTGGCCGTGATCCTGACCGCGATCCCGTTCTGGATGGTGATGAACAAGTCCATCTCCAGCTCGGCCACGCTGGGCATCGTGCTGCTGGCCTTCGCGGCCGTGCAGATCGTGGTCCACATCAAGTACTTCCTGCACATGAACGGCAAGTCCGAAGGTGGCTGGAACATGCTGGCGATGATCTTCACCATCGTCATCGTGGTCATCACCCTGTCCGGTTCGCTGTGGGTCATGTATCACCTGAACCACAACATGATGCCGACCATGTCGCCGGAAAACATGCCGACCGAAACTGTCCCGCAATCGATGCAGGGCATGCAGGGTATGCAACACGGCGCAGCCCAATCGAAATGAGCCCGACGCCGAATCAAGGCGTGAAGCAGGGCAAAGAAAGCGGAGCGGCGCAAGCCGCTCCGGTATCCCGCACAAAGGCCAGCCTGCTGTTGCTGACCCTTTTGGCGGGATTTTTCTTTCTGGTCTTCGCCGCGCTGGGAAGCTGGCAGGTCTACCGCCTGCAATGGAAGCTGGACCTGATCGCCAAGGTCGATGCCCGCGTGCATGCTGCACCCGTGCCCGCCCCTGGCCCCCAGGAATGGCCGCAGGTCTCGGCCGAACGTGACGAATATCGCCGCGTAAGCCTGTCCGGCCGCTACCTCTACAGCCAGACCGTGGCCGTGCAGGCCAGCACCGACCTGGGCAGCGGTGCGTGGCTGCTGACGCCCTTGCAGCTGGCCGATGGCACGCTGGTCCTGATCAATCGCGGCTTTGTCAACGTCTCGCCGCTCAAGCTGGATGCCAACGGCCTGGCCGATGCACCGGCCGGCCAGAGCACACAAGTAGTCGGGCTACTGCGCATGAGCGAGCAGGGTGGTGGTTTCCTGCGCAGCAATGACGCAGCCCAGAATCGCTGGTATTCACGCGACGTCAAGGCCATCGCCCAGGCGCGTGGCCTGTCGGGCGTGGCACCGTACTTCGTGGATGCCGACAAGCCTTCGGCCGAAGCCAACGCCGCCGTGGCACCGGACGCGCAGAAACCGGTCGGTGGCCTGACCGTCATCGCCTTCCACAACAGCCACCTGGTCTACGCCCTGACCTGGTATGCCCTGGCCCTGATGTCGCTGGGCGCAGGTTACTGGGTGATCCGCGATGAGCGCCGCTGGCGCCAGCGCATCCAGGACGCCCGCTCCAAGGGCTGACACGCATGACCGCCGCCGACACCTTCGCCAAGCGCAAGACCCTGCGCGAGCGCTGGCAGCGCCTGCGCCAGGGGGAGCAGAACCCGGCCGGCCACCAGAACATGCTGCTGCTGATCCAGCTGCGCTGGCTGGCGGTGCTGGGGCAGGTGTCCACCATCGCCTTCGTGGTGCTGGTGTTCGACCTGCACCTGCCGCTGCCGCACATGCTGGAGGTGCTGTCCTGCCTGATCGCCTTCAACATCGCCAGCCACCTGCGCTGGCATGAACGGCGCATCGCCACCAACGCCGAACTGTTCCTGGCCTTGCTGGTGGATGTGGCGGTGCTGACCTTCCAGCTCTATCTGAGCGGCGGCATCACCAATCCCTTCGCCTTCCTCTACCTGATGCAGATCATCCTCTCGGCCGTGCTCCTGAAGCCCTGGTCGAGCTGGGCCATCGTCGGTGTCACCATGGTCTGCCTCGCCGGGCTGGCGCTGTTTTCCGAACCGCTGGCCCTGCCGCCGGACCACAATGCCGGCCTGCTGAGCCTGTATGTGGAAGGTACCCTGATCTGCTTCCTGCTCAATGCCGGCCTGATGGTGTTCTTCATCACCCGCATCAGCAGCAACCTGCGTGCCGGCGACGCCTTGCTGGCTGACCTGCGCCAGCGTGCCGCCGAGGAAGACCACATCGTGCGCATGGGCTTGCTGGCCTCCGGCGCCGCCCATGAACTGGGCACGCCGCTGGCGACCGTCTCGGTCATCCTCGGCGACTGGAAGCGCATGCCCGAGATCAGCCAACGCCAGGACATGCTTGACGACATCGCCGAAATGGAAGCCCAGCTGCAGCGCTGCAAATCCATCGTCAGTGGCGTGCTGCTCTCGGCGGGTCAGGCCCGTGGCGAATCCTCGATCAAGACCACCCTCAACACCTTCCTCGACAGCGTGGCCGAGGACTGGCGCAAGACGCGCCCGGTGGAGGTATTCCAGTACCGCAACCTGATCGAGCAGGATGTGCCGGTAGCCTTCGACTCGGCCATCAAGCAGATGCTGGGCAACGTACTGGACAATGCCTTCGAGGTCTCGCCGCACTGGCTGGCGCTGGAAGTCAGGCGCGAGGGCGATCTGCTGTTGATGGAAGTGACCGACCAGGGCCCGGGCTTCCCGGAGTGGATGATCAACCAGATCGGCAAGCCCTACCAGTCCACCAAGGGCAAGCCGGGTCGTGGTCTGGGCCTCTTCTTCGTGGTCAACGTCGCGCGCAAGCTGGGCGGACGCGTCTGGGCCAGCCATCGCAGTGGTGGCGGCGCCTGCGTCACGCTGGAGTTGCCGCTGTCGGCCATCAGCCTGGAAAACCCGCCCGAGGCTGCACCAGGCAGCGTGGCGCCGGATTTTCCGACCGGCGCTTGATGTGCCGCAATGTGCCGCAAGCCGCGCCCACCGGGCGTTTGACTGCCATCATTCCTTTTTCTTTTGCTCGCTGCCATGCCGGGCGCCGTCTCGACATACAATAGCGCCCTGGGAAAGCAGATAGAAGAAATAGGGAATGTACATGCCGGCTGATCGCCTGCTCCTGATCATCGAGGACGATGCCGCCTTCGCACGCACCTTGGGGCGCTCCTTCGAGCGCCGTGGCTACACCGTATTGCTCGCCGCCAGCCAGGAAGAGGCGGCGGCCCATCTCAAGGAACACCAGCCCGGCTATGCCGTGGTCGACCTGAAGCTCGGTGGCAATGCCTCCGGCCTGGCCTGCGTGCAGATGCTGCATGCCCACGACGAGAACATGCTGATCGTGGTCCTCACCGGATTTGCCAGCATCACCACGGCGGTGGAAGCCATCAAGCTGGGCGCCTGCCAGTATCTCGCCAAGCCCTCCAATACCGACGACATCGAAGCCGCCTTCGGCCACGTGGCCGGCGCCTCCGAGGTTGAATTGCCGGCCCGCGCCACCTCCATCAAGACCCTGGAATGGGAGCGCATCCACGAGGTGCTGGTGGAGACCGATTTCAACATCTCCGAAACCGCCCGCCGACTCGGCATGCACCGCCGCACCCTGGCGCGCAAGCTGGAGAAGCAGCGGGTCAAGTAAGCCAAGCAAGCATCAGCAAGCATTCAAGCAGCGACCCAGGCAGCGCCAGACCAGGGCAGCAGTGGTTATCATGGCGCCCGCAGATCAGGCAAGGCCATCTCATCAAAAGGGAATGACGTGAAACAGTTCAACTTCCAGTTCGACTTCCAGCGCAACATCCTGTGGGCGGCCAGTGCCGCCATCCTGTCCCTGGCCGGCGCCAGTGCCACCGTCACCGCCAGCGCCCAGGAGACCATCAGGATCGGCGAGATCAACAGCTACAAGGCGCAACCGGCCTTCCTGGAGCCCTACCGTCGTGGCTGGGAAATGGCCCTCGATGAAGTCAATGCCGCCGGTGGCGTGCTGGGCAAGAAGCTGGAAGTGATCGCCCGCGACGACAACGGCAACCCCGGCGACTCCGTGCGGGTGGCCGAGGAATTGATGGCCCGCGAGCGGGTGGCCTTGCTGTTTGGCGGCTTCCTCTCCAACACCGGCCTGGCGCTGACCGATTATGCCCGCCAGCACAAGGTATTCTTCCTCGCCGCCGAACCGCTGACCGACAAGATCGTCTGGCAGAACGGCAACAAGTACACCTACCGCCTGCGCCCCTCCACCTACATGCTGGTGGCCTCGGTGGTCAAGGAAGCCGTCAAGCTGAAAAAGAAGCGCTGGGCCATCGTCTACCCCAACTATGAATACGGCCAGTCGGCCGTGGCCAGCTTCAAGACCCTCATGAAGCAGGCCCAGCCCGATGTGGAGTTCGTGGTCGAACAGGCGCCGCCGCTGGGCAAGATCGATGCCGGTGCAGTGACCCAGGCCCTGGCGGACGCCAAGCCCGATGCCATCTTCAACGCACTGTTCGCGGCCGACCTCGGCAAGTTCGTGCGGGAAGGCAATACCCGCGGCCTGTTCGATCATGTGGAAGTGGTGTCGCTGTTGACCGGCGAGCCGGAATACCTGGACCCGCTGAAGAACGAAGCCCCGCAGAACTGGATCGTCACCGGCTATCCCTGGTATGCGATCAATACGCCCGAGCACAAGAAGTTCGTCGAGGCCTACCGCAAGAAATTCAATGACTACCCCCGTAACGGCTCACTGGTCGGCTACAGCGCCCTGATGTCGATCGCGGCCGGCATCAGGAAGGCCGGCAGCACCGATGCCGACAAGCTGGCCGCCGCCTTCTCCGGCCTGAAGGTCGACACCCCGGTGGCCAGCATCGTCTATCGCCCGCAGGACCACCAGTCCACCCTGGGCGCCTTCGTCGGTCGCACCGGCATCAAGGATGGCAAGGGCATCATGACCAGCTTCAGCTACGTTGACGGCGCCAGCCTGCAATTGCCCGACGACGAGGTCAGGAAACTGCGCCCGGCCGATTGAGTGTCGTCGTGGTGATCTTCCTTTCCGGCGAGCGCGCGTGACGCCATGACCCTGGCCAGTCTCACCGTGCAGATGGTCAATGGCCTGGCCGATGCCTCCGCGCTGTTCCTGGTGGCCGTCGGCCTGTCGCTGATCTTCGGCGTCACCCGCATCGTCAACTTCGCCCATGGTTCGTTCTACATGCTGGGCCTGTACCTGGCCTATAGCCTGGTGGAACGGCTGGGCGCGAGCGCACTCGGCTTCTGGGGCGCCGTCCTGCTGTCGGCCCTGATCGTGGCGGCACTCGGCGCGCTGGTGGAGGTCGTGGTGCTGCGGCGTATCTATCGCGCGCCCGAGCTGTTCCAGCTGCTGGCCACCTTTGCGCTGGTGCTGGTGATCAAGGACGCCGCCCTCTGGTATTGGGGCCCGGAAGACCTGTTCGGCCCGCGTGCCCCGGGCCTGGGCGGGGCCGTGCCACTGCTGGGACGGCGCCTGCCGCAATACGACCTGCTGCTGATCTTCATCGGCCCGCTGGTGCTGGCGCTGCTGTGGCTGCTGCTCAACCGCACCCGCTGGGGCACATTGATCCGCGCCGCCACCCAGGACCGTGAAATGCTGGGCGCACTGGGCGTGAACCAGGCCTGGCTGTTTACCGCCGTATTCGCCTTGGGCTGCTTCCTGGCCGGCCTCGGTGGCGCGCTGCAGGGGCCGCGCATGCCGGCCAACCTGGCCCTGGACCTGGATACCATCGGCAACGCCTTCGTGGTGGTGGTGGTCGGCGGCATGGGCTCCATCGGCGGTGCTTTCGCGGCCGCGGTGCTGATCGCCGAAGTCAAGGCACTCTGTATCGCCGTGGGCAATGTCTCCGTCTTCGGCTTCGACCTCTCCCTTTCGCGGCTGACGCTGGTGGTCGAATTCCTGGTGATGGCCGTGATCCTCGTCCTGCGCCCCTGGGGTCTGTTCGGCAAGCCGCTGGCGGCGGTGCGCGTGGCGGCGGCCCATGCCGCGCCGCTGGAAGCAGGCGGGCGCGTCGCGCGCCTGGCCGGGCTGGCATCGCTGCTGTCGCTGCTGGCCCTGCCGCTGTTGGCGGGGCGCTTCCCCTATCTGCCGGTATTGATGGTGGAAATCCTGATCGCCGTGCTGTTCGCCGCCAGCCTGCATTTCCTGATGGGGCCGGGGGGCATGGTGTCCTTTGGTCACGCCGCCTATTTCGGCCTGGGCGCCTATGCCGCCGCGCTGGTCTCGTTGCGCCTGCAGTGGCCGCTGCCGCTGGCGATGGTCAGCGGCGCGCTGACGGCGATGCTGGCCGCCCTGTTGTTCGGCTGGTTCTGCGTGCGCCTGTCGGGCGTGTACCTGGCCATGCTCACGCTGGCTTTTGCGCAGATCGTCTGGGCCGGCATCTTCCAGTGGGATGACCTGACCGGCGGCAGCAATGGCCTGGTCGGTCTGCGCCCGGGCGAGGCGCTGGCTTCCCCCGTGGCGTATTACTACCTGGCGCTGGCTTGCGCCGCACTGGGTGTTTACCTGTTGCGACGCGTGGTGCAGGCGCCGTTCGGCCTGGCCCTGCGCGCCGCACGCGATGCGCCGGTGCGGGCCGAGGCGCTGGGCATGGATGTGCGCGCCTTGCAGTGGGGCGGCTTTGCCGTGGCCGGTCTGTTCTGCGGCCTGGCGGGCGTGCTGTTCGCGTTTTCCAAAGGCAGCATTTCTCCCGAGGTGGCCAGCGTGGGGCGCTCGGTCGATGGGCTGGTGATGGTGCTGTTGGGCGGCGTGCAGAGCCTGCTCGGACCCTTGCTCGGCGCTTCGCTGTTCGTCTGGCTGCAGGACCTGGTGGCACGCGAGACCGATTACTGGCGCGCCTTGCTGGGCGGGGTGATCCTGTTGCTGGTCCTGCTCTTCCCGGGTGGGATCGTGGGTGCCTTGCGCGGCTGGCGAGGACGGGGGGAGGGCGCATGAGCCTGCTGCACGTACAACACCTGTCCAAGACCTTCGGCGGCGTGGCCGCGCTGGATGATGTGTCTTTCGAACTCCAGGCTGGCCAGATGCTGGCCCTGATCGGCCCCAATGGCGCCGGCAAGTCCACCTGCTTCAACCTGATCAACGGTCAGTTGCGCCCCGATGCCGGCGCGGTGCTGCTGGCGGGCGAGGACATCGCCGGCATGCCGGCGCGCCATATCTGGCAGCGCGGTGTGGCCCGCACCTTCCAGGTATCGGCCGCCTTCGGCTCCATGACCGTGCTGGAAAACGTCCAGGCCGCCTTGCTCTCGCACCGGCGTCAGTTGTGGCGCTGGTGGCGTCCTGCGGCTTCCTGCCTGCGTGATGAAGCCATGGCGCTGCTGGAGCAGGTCGGCATGGCAGTGCAGGCGCGCCGTGCCTGCGGGGTACTGGCCTATGGCGACATCAAGCGGGTGGAACTGGCCATGGCGCTGTCCAACGCACCACGGCTGCTGTTGATGGACGAACCCACCGCCGGCATGGCGCCCCGCGAGCGCCAGCAATTGATGGCCCTGACGCGGCGCCTGGTCAGCGAACGCGGGCTCTCGGTCCTGTTCACCGAACACAGCATGGACGTCGTCTTCGCCTTTGCCGACCGCATCATCGTGCTGGCACGTGGCCAGTTGATCGCCCAGGGCGAACCCGAGTCGGTGCGGCGCGATACCCGTGTGCGCGAGGCCTACTTCGGCAGCGGTGCCAGCTTCGGCGAGGCCAATATGGGGAGCCCGGCATGAGCGCAGCCTTGCTGCAGGTCGCGGCGCTGAACGCCTTCTACGCCCGCGCCCATATCCTCTTCGATGTCAGCCTGGAGGTGGGCCGGGGCGAAGTAGTGGCCCTGATGGGCCGCAATGGCGCCGGCAAATCCACCACCCTCAAGGCCGTGATGGGGCTGCTGGAGGGGACGCGTGGCAAGGTCAGTTTCGGTGGTCGCGATCTCACCCGCCTGGCACCGTATCAACGTGCGCGGCTGGGCCTGGGTTTCGTCCCGGAAGATCGTCGCATCTTCACAGAACTGAGCGTGCTGCAGAACCTGGAAGCAGGGCGCCAGCCACCGCGTGCCGGTGCGCCGGTCTGGACACCGCAGGCGGTGTTCGATCTCTTTCCCAACCTGGGCGCCATGCCTGAACGCCCGGGTGGCCGCATGAGCGGTGGCGAGCAGCAGATGCTGACCATCGCCCGCACCTTGATGGGCAATCCCCACCTGCTGCTGCTGGACGAGCCTTCCGAAGGGGTGGCGCCGGTCATCGTGGAGCAGATGGCGACCATGATCATCCGGCTCAAGGAACGCGGCATGTCGGTGTTGCTGTGCGAACAGAACACCCACTTCGCCAGCCTGGTCAGCGACCGTGCCTACCTGCTCGATCAGGGCCGTATCCTCCATCACGGCACACCGCAACAGGTGCAAGCTCATCAGCAGCAGTCCGGCCTGTAGCAAGGGCTTCAAAAGGATGTAACAAAGCACCGTCGCGCTTGTTGCAATTGCGGGGGAACCGTTGAGCCTGCCTGTGTCCAAACTCCTGAAAACAGCTTGTTTCAGCTCGCCTTTTCTTGCCACGCTGCAACCGAGCCCACCCATACGGAGAAGAACACAATGCCCACACTTGCCAAGCGCCCTCCGGTGCATTGGCCTGCCGACGACTACAACGATGCAGGATTACGTAACGACCACGCCAAGGTCGCGGTAGGCGATGACGCCAACGATATCTTTTTTGCCGCCGTCGAAATGACGCGCATGCCGATGATCGTGTCCGATCCGAACCAGCCGGACAACCCCATCATCTTCGTCAACAACGCCTTCATCAACATGACTGGCTACAGCCGGGCCGACGTGATCGGCAAGAACTGCCGTTTCCTGCAAGGCCCGGAAACCGACCGTGCGGTGGTGGCGCAGGTGCGCGAAGCCGTGCTCGAACGGCGCGAGATCGCCACCGAGTTGCTGAACTATCGCAAGAACGGTTCCACCTTCTGGAATGCGCTCTTCATTTCACCCGTCTATGACCAGCATGGCGAACTGAAATACTTCTTCAGCTCGCAACTGGACATCAGCCGCCGCCGGGACGCCGAACAGGCCCTTGGCCAGGCGCGCAAGATGGAAGCACTGGGCCAGTTGACCGGCGGGATCGCGCACGACTTCAACAACCTGCTGCAGGTGATCAGCGGCTACCTGGACATCATCAACCTGGCCCTGCGTAGTCCGGTGCCGGATCTGGGCCGCGTGGCGCGCAGTACCGACAGTATCCGCAAGGCCTCCGGCAAGGCCGCCATGCTGACGCAGCAGTTGCTGGCCTTCGCCCGCAAGCAACGACTGGAGGGGCGCACCATCAACCTCAACTCGCTGACCGAGGGCTTTACCGATCTGGTGCAGCGTACCCTGGGAGGCGATATCCATGTACGCACCGCACTGGCGCCTGGCCTCTGGAATTGCCGTCTCGACCCGACCCAGATGGAGGTGGCGCTGCTGAACATCCTCATCAACGCCCGCGACGCCATGTCCGGCAAGGGAACATTGCGCATCCAGACCAGCAATGAAGACCTGAGCAGCGATGAACCTGCCTTGCAGCTGGGCTTGAAGCCGGGCCTCTATGTCTGCCTGGCCGTGGTCGACGACGGCCCCGGCATTCCGCCCGACATCCTGCCGCGCGTGATGGACCCCTTCTTCACCACCAAGGACGAAGGCAAGGGGACCGGGCTGGGCCTGTCCATGGTGTATGGCTTCGTCAAGCAATCGGGCGGTTCGGTACGGATTTCCTCGGGGCCGCAGGGTGGCACGACGGTAGCGATCTACTTCCCGGCCACGCAGGACCAGGTCGGCGGCAGCTTCGAGTATGACAACCGCACCCAGAGCCAGGGTGGTCACGAGCACATCCTGGTGGTTGACGATAGAATCGAGGTCGCCGAACTGGCCCAGGACATGCTGGAAAGCCTGGGCTATCGGGTGCGCATGGTCAATTCCGCCAACGAAGCGCTGCAGTTGATCCGTGCCGGCGAGCCGGTCGATCTGCTCTTCACCGACCTGATCATGCCCGGCCACATGAATGGCGTGGTACTGGCGCGGGAGGCGCGGCGCATGTTACCTTCGCTCAAAATTTTATTGACTACCGGTTACGCCAGCGAATCGATAGAACGGCATGGAGCCGACGGAGAATTCCCCGTCCTCGACAAACCGTATCGTCATGATGAGCTGGCCCGCAAGATCCGCATTGTCCTCGACGGCGCCACTGGCGTGAGCTGAAAACAATAACAACAAGCCGTCCGCCTCTGCCCGCTCTGCCCGAACAAAGGGAGTCGTCCATGCAATTGGATCATCTGTTGGCCAGGGCACAGTCCCTGGCCTACCGCATTTCCGCCGATTTCAACGGCCAACCGCTGCCGCCGGACCGCCGCGCCATCGCTGCCATCGGCTGCCTGACGGTGGCACAACAACATCACTGCGGCATCATCCTGCTGCTGCGCGATGACATGCCGGTGCACGCCTCGGCCTTCGCACTCATCGGTCATCAGATCGAGACCGCCTTCAATGCCCTGTGGCTGTGGTATTGCGCCAGCGATGAGGAACTCGGGCGCTTCCTCGCCGACGGCAGCGGCAAGACCATGCGCCAGCTGGTGGCGCAGGTCGATGGCGTGCTGGCCGGCAGCGACGGGCCGGAGGCAGCGCTCCTGCGCGATCACTGGGCGCGCCTGAGTGACTTCGTCTTTTCCGGCGAGCGTCGCATCCGCCACTGGCTCAACGCCAATGAGGTCGATGCCATGTATGCCGAGGAGGCCGTCATCGAACTGCTGGAACTGTCCAATTCCATCGCCGAACTGGGCCTGGCCAGTTTCCGCACCATCCACGACAAGCATTTCACCGCACCGCGCAGTGGCGAGGCAGCACCGGTCAGGCTGGATCTGGCCAAGTAAGCCGTGCCGCCGCCTGCGCCGCACTCATCCCGGGTGACCAGGGCAGGCAGCCCAGCAGCGGTGCCTGCAGGCGCTGCGCCAGGCTCTCGATCATGGCCTCGGCCTGATCTTCCTGCGCATCGATCAGGTTGGCGACCCAGCCGACCAGCGGCAAGCCCCGCGCCAGCACCGTCTGGCACGTGAGCAGTGCATGATTGATGCAGCCCAGGCGAATTCCTACCACCAGCACCACCGGCAGCCCCAGCCTGGCCACCAGATCATCGCTGTTGTGGCGCTCATCCAGCGGCACCATGAAGCCGCCGGCCCCTTCCACGATCAGCACATCGCAGGCCTGCATCAGCTGCGCATGACATTGCGCCAAATGGTCGAGATCGATGCGTCGTCCTTCTTCGGCTGCGGCGATATGGGGGGCCGTGGCGCGCCGGAATAGATAGGGGTTCACCAGCGCTGCCGGCAGTGTCACGTTGGCGGCCGCCTGCAAGGCCAGCACATCCTCGTTGCACCACTGCCCAGCCTGCAGGAAGGCACCCGAGGCCACCGGCTTCATGCCGCCAACGCGCGCGCCCCGCGCCGCATGCAGATGGATCAGTGCCGATGCCACCAAGGTCTTGCCCACGCCGGTGTCGGTACCGGTGACGAAATAGCTGCGTCCCATCATGCTCCCCGCATCTCGGCAAAGGTGGCATCGAAGGCGGCATGCAGGCGTTCGCCCAGCCACTGCGCCTGGTCGGCATCGAGGATATAGGGCGGCATCACATAGACGCTGGACCCGATCGGCCGCACCAGCAGTTCGCGCTGTGCCGCCTGTGCCGCCAGCCGGCGCGAAAATCGATGGCTGGCCGCCTGAGCCGCATCAAGGCCATCGACACCGTCAAGCACGGCATCACAGGCCCAGATCAGGCCGCGCTGGCGCACGTGGCGCACCCGGTGGTCCTGTGCCAGCGGGGCCAGACCTGCCGCCAGCACCGGGGCGAAGTCGCGGTTGCGCTGCAGGACCTGTTCATCCTCGAAGATCGCCAGGGTCTCCAGCGCGGCACGGCAGGCCAGGGGATTGCCGGTATAGGAGTGCGAATGCAGGAAGCCGCGACGCACATCGTCATCATAGAAGGCCTGATAGATCGCCTCGCTGGACATCACCAGCGACAGCGGCAGGTAGCCACCGCTGATGCCCTTGGACAGGCACAGCAGATCCGGCCAGATACCGGCCTGCTCGCAGGCGAAGAAGCTGCCGGTACGGCCGCAGCCGACCGCGATTTCATCGGCGATCAGGTGCGCGCCATAGGTGTCGCACAGGCCACGCAGGCCGCGCACATAGGCCGGGTCATGCATGGCCATGCCCGCCGCGCATTGCACCAGCGGTTCCACGATGACGGCAGCGATGCGTCCCTCGCCCTGTTGCAGCAGTCTTTCCACATCGGCCAGCGCCTGCCGGGCGACATCGGCCGCGCTTTCGCCATCGCGGGCCTGGCGCGCATCGGGCGAGCGGGCCACGTGGGCCGGCCGCAGCAAGGCTTCGTAGGAGGCGCGGAACAATGGGGTATCCGTCACGCCCAGCGCCCCCACGGTCTCGCCGTGATAGCCGCCGGCGATGCAGATGAACTCGTTCTTGCCGGTCTGCCCCGCGTTGCGCCACGCATGCACGCTCATCTTCAGCGCGATCTCCACCGCCGAGGCGCCGTCGGAGGCGTAGAAGCAATGCCCCAGTGCCTGCCCGGTCAGCGCACCCAGACGTTCGGACAAGCGCACCACCGGCTCATGCGTGAAGCCGGCCAGCATCGCATGTTCCAGCCGGCCCAACTGATCGACCAGGGCAGCATTGATGCGTGGATTGGCATGGCCGAACAGGTTGACCCACCACGAACTGATCGCGTCCAGATAGCGTCGGCCCCCGGTATCGACCAGCCACGCACCCTGGGCGCGGTCGATGGCGATGGGGGGCGTGCTTTCGTGACGGCGCATCTGCGTGCAGGGATGCCAGACGCTGCGCAGGCTGCGGGCGGCCAGGGAGTCATGCGGTGTCATGCGTGGGTTCCTTCGTCCGCCAGCGATCGCAGGGCGGCGATCAGGTGGTCGACCTGTTCGGGCGTATGCACGGCCGACAGGCTGATGCGCAGGCGGGCGCTGCCCTTGGGCACGGTCGGTGGGCAGATCGCCGGCACCCAGATGCCGCGATCGCGCAGCGCGGCCGCCAGTGCGCGGGCCGCCGCGTTGTCGCCGACGATCAGGGGCTGGATCGCGGTGGAAGAGGGCAGCAGCGCCCACGGCAAGCCGGCCAGCCCCTGCCGCAATTGCGCAGCCAGTTCGCGCAGACGTTCGCGCCGCCAGTCGTCCCGGGCCATCAGGGCCAGGCTGGCCGAGGTGGCCACCGCCAGGGCCGGCGGATGGGCGGTAGTGAACATGTAGGTACGTGCGCGCTGCGTGATCCATGCAATCAGTGACGCCTCGCCCGCGACAAAGGCGCCCGCCACGCCGGCCGCCTTGCCCAGCGTCCCCATGCAAAGCACATGGGGCGAACGCACCGCGGCCTGTGCCAGGCTGCCGCTGCCGTGCTGGCCCAGCACACCCAGGCCGTGGGCATCATCTACCAGCAGCCAGGCATCGTGCTGCGCGCACACGGCGGCCAGTTCGGCCAGCGGCGCCAGGTCGCCGTCCATGCTGAAGACTGCATCGGTCACCACCAGCCTGCGCCCGGTGGGACAGCGCGCCAGCACCTGCGCCAGCCGCGCCACATCGTTGTGGGGAAACACCTTCAGGCTGGCCCCGGACAAACGGGCGCCATCGATCAGCGAGGCGTGCGCCAGCCTGTCCACCACCACCGTATCGCCGGTCCCCACCAGCGCGCCGATCACACCCAGATTGGCCATGTAGCCACTGGAAAAGGACAGCGCCGCCGGCAGTCCGACGAAGCGTGCCAGTTCCTCCTCCAGCTTCTCGTGGGCCGCACTGTGGCCACTGATGAGCGCTGACGCGCCAGCCCCCATGCCGTATTGCTGCAAGCCCGCGATACCGGCCGCCACGATCTCGGGATGCCTGGCCAGCCCCAGGTAGTCATTGCTGCAGAAGGACAGCAGCTGCCGTCCTTCCACCATCAGCAGCGGCCCTTGCGGACCATCCACCACGCGCCGCGTGCGCAGCAGGCTCTGGCTGGCCAGTTGGGCCAGCTCATCGGAAAAATCATGCATGAAAGGTCTTTCAGAACACCAGCGGCAGGTGATCCAGCGCGCTGTAGGCGGCATGCTGCTGCCGCCGGGGTGGGGTGGCCGACAGTGCCAGGGTGGGCAGGCGTTGCATCAGCGCGGTGAAGGCGATTTCCGCCTCCAGCAGGGTCAGCGCCGCACCCAGGCAGACATGCGGCCCCTGGCCGAAGGACAGGTGCATGCCTTCATCGCGCCGGATGTCGAAGTGCTGCGGCCCGGTGAAGCGGCGTCCATCATGATTGGCCTGCCCGATATGCAGGATCACCAGTTCACCCTGTCGCAGCGTCCGGCCCGCCACCTGCAGATCGGTCAGCACACGGCGCCCGGTGTATTGCACCGGGCTGTCGTAGCGCAGCATCTCGCGCAAGGCCGTGCGCAGCAGGGTGGGATCTGCCTTGAGCGCCGTCCATTGCGCAGGATGCTGCAGCAGTGCCAGCAAGCCATTGCCCAGCAGATTGCGGGTGGTCTCGTAGCCGGCAAAGAGCAGGGTGCAGCACTGCGCCAGCATTTCGTTGCGGTTGATCCGTTGTTCCCGCTGCGCCTGCAGCAGGCGCGCGACCAGGCTGTCGGGCGGCAGGGTGTCGGCATCGTTCACGACTTCGCCAAAGAAGTCGCACAGGGCTGCCATCGCCGCCTGGGCCGCCAGGGTCTGGCCCGCATCCGGCGTGGGGCTGCCGATGAAGGCGGCCAGATCAGCAGCCCAGTCGATGAAGGCCGCTGGCACACGGTCCGGCAATCCCATCAGGCCGGCGATGGCCAGCGCCGGCAGTGGCCGGGCGAAACGGCTGACGAAATCGAAACCCTGCGGCGCCAGCGGATCGGCCACGATGGCATCGATCAACTGACCGGCAATGCGCGTGATGGCAGGCCGTTGAGACTCCAGGTCGGTCGGCTTGAAACCCGGGTTGAGCACGCCACGCAGACGTCGATGGGCGCGGCCGTCGAGCAACAGCACCGAGCGCGAAAAGAGTCGCTTGAAACGGTGTTGTGCTTGCAGTTCGGCCGGCGCCGGGTCCAGTGCATCCAGTCCAGCCAGGCCACTGTTGATCCAGCGCGCCCCGCGTCGCACCGACAGGCGCGGATCGCGCAAGCCCGCCGCCACTGTCTCGTAATCGCTGATGAGCCAGGCGCCACCGCAATGCGCGGCGCTCCATTGCACGCTCATCAGGCCGTCGCCGGGGCGGCCTGCAGGCCCAGCCGCGACAACAGGTCGAGGTCGGATGAAACGGGTGCATTGGCCGTGGTCAGCAACCTGGCCCCGAGGAAGATGGAATTGGCGCCGGCCGCAAAGCACAGCGCCTGGGTGGCCTCGCTCATGCTCTCGCGTCCGGCTGACAGACGGATCACCGCGTGCGGCAAGGCAATACGCGCCACCGCCACGGTCCGTACGAATTCGAATTCATCCAGCGGCGGTACGTCCTCCAGGGGCGTGCCGGCAATCGGTACCAGATGGTTGATCGGCACCGATTGCGGTGGCACCGGCAGGCGTGCCAGCTGTGCGATCAGGCCGGCGCGCTGGGCGCGGGTTTCGCCCATGCCGATGATGCCGCCGCAGCAGACTTGCAGGCCCGCCTGCTGCACTCGCTGCAGGGTATCGAGCCGGTCCTGGTAGCTGCGGGTGGAGATGACCTGCCCGTAGAAATCGGGAGCAGTATCCAGATTGTGGTTGTAGTAGTCCAGACCGGCCTCCTTCAGGGCCTCGGCCTGCGCCTGCTCCAGCATGCCCAGGGTCATGCAGGTTTCCAGGCCGAGGGCGCGCACCTCGCTGACCATGCTGGTCAGTGCCGCCATGTCGCGCTCCTTGGGATTGCGCCAGGCCGCGCCCATGCAGAAGCGGGTGGCACCCTGCTCGCGGGCGGCGCGGGCCGCCTGCACCACCTCGTCTACCGCCATCAGCTTGCCGGCCGGCACGCTCGCCTCCTTGTGATGCGCCGACTGCGAGCAATAACCGCAATCCTCGGCGCAGCCACCGGTCTTGATCGACAGCAGGCTGGACAGCTGCACCTGGTTGGCCGGGTGGTGCTGGCGATGCACGCTCTGCGCCTGGAACAGCAGATCCAGGAAGGGCAGTTCGAACAAGCGTTCAACCGCCGGGTTGGACGCCGGGACGCTGGCCTGCGGCGGCAGGAAGTGCAGGGGAGCGCTGGCCGGGACGGTCGCGGAGGAAGGGCATTGGCTCATCGATAAAATCCGGTTCGTGAGTAAAAAGGCTTAGAATTTCGTTCCGGCGGATTCTATCTTCGTCCAATTTCGTTTAACAATTTCTTTTTTAATAGATTATCTATACTTTGGCTGTATGAAAAACGACCCAGGCAGTACCGTCTCTCGCATCGCCGAGGTTTTGCGCACGCGCATCATTCGCGGCGAAATCGCAGGCGGGGCGGCCCTCCGGCAGGATCACGTGGCGCAGGAATTCCAGTCCAGCCACGTGCCGGTGCGCGAGGCCTTTCGTCAGTTGGAAGCAGAAGGATTGCTGCTCACATTGCCCCGTCGCGGGGTACGGGTAAGCATGGTGGACCGCGCAGCGGTGAAGGAAAATGCGGAGATGCGTGGTGCCCTGGAGATCCTGGCGCTACGCCATGGCGTACGCAAATTCACCAGTGAACACATCGCCCGGCTGGAGCAGGCGCAGGACGACTGTGCGCGGGCGGCCTCGCTGGTGGAGTGGGATGCCGCCAACAACCTGTTCCACGACATTCTCTCCAGCGAATGCGGCATGCCGCGCCTGCTGGCGGTGTTGAAGCAGCTGCAGCTGACCAATTCGCGCTACCTGTTCTCGACCGGCTTCAAGCGTGGCTGGCAGCCGCGTTCGGATCACGACCACATGCTCATCATCGACGCCCTCAAAGGCAAGAAGACCGATCGCGCCGTGCAATTGCTGAGCATGCATATCGGCACGATGGAACGGGTCGGCTTCGTGGCGGCCTAGTCGACTCGGGTCAGCCGGGGCAGCCAGGTGCGCTAGCCCGGCAAGCCGGACAGGCTGAACTGCGACGGCGGCACGCCCACATGACGCGTGAAGGCCACGCTGAAGGTGGAGGCCGAGCTATAGCCCACCTGCTGCGCCACCTCCGCCATGCCGGCGTCGGCCCGCAGCAGCAGGCGCTTGGCCAGTGCCATGCGCCAGGCCAGCAGGTATTCCATCGGCGCCAGTCCCACCTCGCGCCGAAAGCGTTCGAAGAAGGACGAGCGCGACAAGGCCGCCTGCCGTGCCAGCATGACCACGTTCCAGTTCTCGGCCGGCCGCGCATGCAGGGCACGGATCGCCTGCGCCAGGCGGGCATCGGCCAGACCGCGCAGCAGGCCCGGCGTAGGCGCCGCACCGGCCTCGGTGGTCGAACGCAAGGCCTCGATCAGCAGCACTTCCAGCAGGCGTGCCAGCACCATCTCCCGCGCCGGCCGGGCGGCGCGGAATTCCTCCCCCACCAGCTGGGCCAGCGTGCTCAGGCGCGCATGGGCGCGCACCACCACCAGATCGGGTAGCAGCGACAGCAGCAGCGGCGTATCGGGCGAGTCGAAGACGCAATGACCCACCACCAGTTGTACTTCCGGCGCCAGGTCCAGGGGGCCGAGGTGATAGCGGCCATCGGGCAGGCGGGGTGGCGGGTTGTCTTCGTCCAGCAAGGCGGTGTCGCTGTCCTGCAGGCTGGACAGCGTAAAACCCTCCAGCGCCGGCGCCAGCACGAAATCGCCCGCTTCCAGGACGATATCCTTGCCATCGTCGCGCAAGATGCGGCAACTTCCCTCGATAACGGTGCAGTAGAACGCCAGGTCGGAACGCGAACGGCGCACCCGCCAGCCGCCTGCCGCTTGTACGTACTTGGTATAGCGGGCCGCCGGTTGCAGCAGGGTGACGACCTCGGCCAAGGGATCGATGGAATCGGACATCTCTGGACGATGGCAAATGAATGATGGACTCTGGATTGTAGCAAGTCCGGTGCGCTGCGCCTATTCTTCGTCCTGTCGTTCCCATCCATTCAAAGGAGTCCATCATGAAAACCATCCTCATCACCGGCTGTTCTTCCGGCTTCGGCCTGGAAATCGCACGTTACTTCCTCGACCGCGACTGGAACGTGGTCGCCACCATGCGCAGTCCGCGCCAGGACCTGCTGCCGGCCTCGTCCAGGTTGCGCATCCTGCCGCTGGACGTTACCGATGAGGCCAGCATCCGCGCCGTGGTCGCGCAGGCCGGCCCGGTCGACGTGCTGGTCAACAATGCCGGCATCGGCGCCCTGGCCGCCGTGGAAGCCCAGTCACCGGCGCAGGTGCGCGAGATCTTCGAGACCAATACTCTGGGCAGCATCGCCATGTGCCAGGCCTTCATCCCGCAGATGCGCGAGCGCGCCCAGGGGGGGGTGATCAACGTCACGTCCTCGGTGACCTTGCGATCCTTGCCCTTGCTGGCGGTCTATACGGCCAGCAAGGCCGCCGTCAATGCCTTTACCGAATCGATGGCGCTCGAACTGGCCAGTGTGGGCGTACAGGCGCGCCTGGTCCTGCCCGGCCGCGCCCCGTCCACCCGGTTTGCGGAAAATGCCCGGCCGCGCTTGGAGGGCGCCATCCCCGACGCCTATGGCGCGCTGGCGGCCCAGGTGTTTGCCAACTTCCAGGACAACACCCAGGTCACCCATGCCAGCGACGTGGCCGAGGCGGTGTGGCAGGCAGCCACCGATCCGGGCGCTCCGATGCGTATTCCGGCCGGGGAAGATGCCCGGGAATGGGCGGCGACAGCGGTGTGAATGATGTCCGGGTGTCCTGAAACGGGATTCCAGACATCGGCGGACGCATGGAGCGAGTCGAGGAAATGAAGCGGCACAGGCTGGCCTGGAACGTAGCTCTGACGAGCGGATGAAGTGAAAGTCGGGGTAGGGTGGTGATGTATGGATTTGTGTTCCCATTAAATCCATACTAATATCGGCGTGGTCACGTTGGCCTGCCTCTTTCCCTCTTACCCTTCTTCACGTTGGTTCGCTTCATGAAAAAATCCGCACGTCCGCAGGACTGGGTCGGCAGCTTTGCCGCCAATGGCGGCCCACGCTATCTGCAGATCGTGGGCTTCATGGAACAGGCCATTTCCGACGACCGCTTAAAGCCCGGCGACCGTCTGCCCCCGCAGCGCCAATTGGCAGATCGTCTGGACGTGGACCTCACGACCGTCACCCGCGCCTATACCGAGGCGCGGCGACGCCACCTGCTCGAAGCGCGGGGCGCGGCCGGCAGCTTCGTGGCCGCTCCCAAGGTGGACCTGAGCCAGGTGCTGGACCTGTCGATGAACATTCCGCCTCCGCCTGCCGGCATCGACCTGGACGATCTGCTGCGCCAGGGTGTCTCGCAGGTCCTGATCCATAGCGACGCCGACCTGCTCATGACCTATCACCTGGGTGGCGGCAGCAGTGCCGACCGCGCTGCCGGCGCGATGTGGTTGCAGGAGCCTTTGGGCCACATCGACGAAAGCCGGGTGCTGGTCTGCCCCGGGGCGCAATCGGCGCTGGCCGCCTTGCTGTTGTCGCAGACCCACCCGGGTGAGGTGATACTGGCCGAACCGCTGGCCTATCCGGGACTGCTGACAGCAGCGGCCCAACTGGGACGCCGGGTGGTGGCGGTGGGTGTGGATGGCGAGGGCATGCGGCCGGACCTGCTGGTGACGCTTGCACGCAAGCACCAGGCGCGGGTGGTCTATCTCAACCCGACCCTGCAGAACCCCACCACCCATACCATGCCGGCCACGCGCCGGGCCGAGATCGCGGCCGTGGCGACCCGGCTGGACCTGCGCATCATTGAGGACGATCCCTACTGGCGCTTCGCCGCCCAGCCGCCCCGGCCGCTGGCCTACTATGCGCCACGGCATGTGTTCCATGTCTCGACCTTGTCCAAATGCCTGTTGCCGGGGCTGCGCACGGCCTATGTGGTGATGCCCGAGGGCCAGGAGCAGGAAGAGGTGCTGGGGGCGCTGCGTTCCTTCGTGCTGATGTCGACCCCGCTGATGACTGCGCTCTCGACGCAGTGGGTGCACGATGGCACGGCCACCTCCTTGCTCGAAGGGATCCGCAACGAAGCCTGGGCCCGTCAGGAGCTGGCCCTGCGTACGCTGGGAGATCCCGGGCTGGCCGGGTCGGGCGGGATTCATCTGTGGCAGGCGCTGCCGCCCCATTGGAGTGGCCAGGAGTTCGTCATCAGGGCCGGCCAGGCCGGCCTGAACGTGGTCTCGCACAGCAGTTTCGAGGTGGAGCCGGCGCCGTCGGGCCCGGGCTTCGGAGGCGGCGGTGCGGCGCATATCCGCATCTCGCTGGGACGCTCGCGCAGCCGCTTCGAACTGGTCAATGCCTTGCGCCGCCTGAGCGAGCTGACCCGCCGCCGCAGTATGCGGGAAGTGGTGGTGTAGCGAGGGGAGTGAGTCGCTAGTGCGGCGCTAGTGCGGCGCTAATGTGGCAAGGCCGAGGCCCCCGGGGACATCCCCGTATGGCGACGCGCTGCCGCCAGGATCTCGAAAGCGGCCTCATCTTCGGAGTGGGCCGCCAGCGGCAAGGAGCCGCGGCTGATCTCGGTGCGATCCTTCAGGATCGCGTAGGAGCCTTTCCAGCGGCCTTCGCTGTCGTCGGCCTGATAGACCAGCAGATAACCGTCGAACTCGATTTTCTTCATCGTCATTCTCACCAGGGCAATGAGGTGTCCGAGCTGCCTGAGGTATCTGACTCCGCCGTCAGGGCGGGCGGTCAGCTCAACAGCAGCAGTTTGCCGAAGTATGCCGCGCAGATTGGCGGCTGGATGTCGTCCGCCTGCGCAATCGTTTGTAGGACAAGAGCTATGGCATCATGCGCGCTGAATTGTCGCCTTGTTTGCTAGCTTCGCTACCTCCGCCACCTTCCTTCGCCACCATGGAAATCCGCCAGCTCCGCTATTTCGCCAGCATCGTCGAACACGGCAGTATCGGCAAAGCCGCCCTGGAGCTGGGCATGGTCACATCGGCCCTGTGCCAGCAGATCACCCGCCTGGAGACCGAGCTGGCCACCCGTCTGCTGCAGCGCACCTCCACCGGCGTGGTGCCGACCGCAGCGGGCATCGCCTTTCTGAAGCAGGCCCAGCTGGCACTGCGCCACATCGACGATGCCGCCCTGGCGGCGCGACAGGCGCGCCTGTCCGGGCATGTCAGCGTGGGCATGGCCTCCAGTACGGCGGGGGTGATGGGGCTGGCCTTCATGCAGGCCATGCACGAACGCTATCCGGAGGTGCGTCTGCGTATGGTGGAAAGCCTGTCCGGTCACCTTGGCGCCATGCTGGGCGCGCGCCAGATCGACCTGGCCATCCTGTTCCAGGAAGAACCGGCGCAACGCTGGAGCGTACTGCCCCTGCTGGATGAGCGGCTGTTCGTGATCGGCGCCCCCGCGCTGGCCAGCATGCCCGTTGCGCGCCAGGCGCGCCTGGGCAAGCTGGGGGATCTGCCCCTGATCCTGCCGACCCGCAAGCATGGGCTGCGTTCGCTGTTGGATTCGGCCTTCCGCCATGCGGGCTACACACCCAATATCGTCCTTGAGGTGGATGGCCTGCCGATGTTGATGGACGCCGTGCGCGCCGGCATGGGGGCCACTATCCAGCCTGGTGCGGTCCTGGCCCGGGCCGAGAATGCCGACCTGGCCAGCGTGCCGGTGGCCGATGGCGACGCTTCCCGCCCCAACCTGATCGTCAGCGTCTCCGATGACGAACTGTCTCCTGCCGGGCTGGCCGCCAGGGTGCTGCTGGCCGAGGTGGCGCGTACCCAGGTGGGGCAGGGCCGCTGGCCCGGTGCTACCCTGCGCGGCACCGGTCTTCACGAAAACTGAACACCCCTTGCCGGCGCGCCGATAGCGGCGCACCGGCAGGCTGCCTATAGTCGCCTCCCTGGACATATCACAAGGAGGGGACGGCGATGTTGGACGTTCTGGTTATTGGCGGTGGCAACGCTGCCCTGTGCGCGGCCCTGATGGCACGCGAGGCCGGCGCCTCGGTCATGCTGCTGGAATCGGCGCCCCGCGCCTGGCGCGGGGGCAACTCACAACACACTCGCAACCTGCGCTGCATGCACGACGCACCGCAGGACGTGCTGGTGGAGGCCTATCCGGAAGAGGAATACTGGCAGGATCTGCTGAAGGTCACCGGCGGCCTCACCGACGAACACCTGGCGCGCCTGACCATCCGCGCCTCGGCCACCTGCCGGCCCTGGATGCGCAAGCATGGGGTACATTTCCAGCCGCCGCTGTCGGGCGCGCTGCACGTGGCGCGTACCAATGCCTTCTTCATGGGCGGCGGCAAGGCGCTGGTCAATGCCTACTACCGCAGTGCCGAGGCACTGGGCGTGGACATCCGCTACGAGACCCCGGTGGACGCCATCGAACTGGATGGCACGCGCTTCGTCGCTGCCCGCAGTGGCCGCCAGCGTTTCACCGCCCGCACCTGCGTGCTGGCCGCTGGCGGCTTCGAATCCAATCGCGAATGGTTGCGCCAGGCCTGGGGCCAGAACGAGCGCGGCGAATGGCCGGCCGACAATTTCCTGATCCGCGGCACCCGCTTCAACCGTGGCGAGCTTTTGCGCCACATGATCGAGGCTGGCGCCGACAGCATCGGCGATCCCACCCAGGCCCACATGGTGGCCATCGATGCCCGCGCACCGCTCTATGACGGCGGCATCTGCACCCGTATCGACTGCGTCTCGCTGGGCGTGGTGGTCAATCGCGACGGCCGGCGCTTCTACGACGAGGGCGAGGATTTCTGGCCCAAGCGCTACGCCATCTGGGGCCGCCTGGTGGCGCAACAGCCGGGCCAGGTCGCCTATTCCATCATCGACAGTCAGGCCATGGGACACTTCATGCCACCGGTGTTCCCCGGCGAGAAAGCCGAGACCCTGGCCGACCTGGCACGCCAGCTGGGGCTGCCGCCGGCACAGTTCGAACAGACCGTGCGCGACTACAACGCCGCCTGCCGCCAGGGAAGGTTCGACCACACCGTGCTGGACGACTGCCATACCGACGGCCTGCAGCCCCCCAAGACCCACTGGGCGCGGCCGCTGGAGCGGGCGCCGTTCTACGGCTATGCACTGCGACCTGGCGTGACATTCACCTACCTCGGTTTGAAAGTGAACGACAAAGCCCAGGTGCATTTTGCCGGCAGGCCCAGCGACAACCTCTTCGTGGCAGGCGAAATGATGGCCGGCAACGTGCTCGGCAAGGGCTACACGGCCGGTGTGGGCATGTCCATCGGCACCGCCTTCGGGCGTATCGCCGGAGTGCAGGCCGCCCAGTTCGCCACCCGATCTTCCGGAGTTTCCCATGCAGCAGCTTGAAGCCCTGACCGATGCCGCGCGCCGCGACGCGCAGGCCTGTTCTGCCAGCGTTGCCCCGGGCGGGGCCCGCATCATTCCCATCCTCCCCGTCAAGGCGGCACCGGCCATGAACGCCGACGAGGCCGAAGTGGCCCGGCAGATGCAGATCTGCAATGCCTGCCGCTATTGCGAAGGGTTCTGCGCGGTGTTCCCGGCCATGACACGCCGTCTGGAGTTTGCCAAGGCCGATGTCCATTACCTGGCCAACCTGTGCCACAACTGTGGCGCCTGCTATCACGCCTGCCAGTACGCGCCGCCCCATGAATTCGCGGTCAACGTTCCCAAGGCCATGGCGCGGGTACGACTGGACACCTATTCAAGCTATGCCTGGCCGGCCGCCGCCGGCGCACTGTACCGGCGCAATGGCCTGACCCTGGCCCTGGCGCTGGCGGGCAGCCTGGCCCTGTTCCTGTTGCTGGCCCTGGCGGTCAACGGCACGCTGGCCAGCAGCCCGGCAGGCGGCAATTTCTATGCGGTATTCCCGCATGGACAGCTGGCGCGCATGTTCGGCGCGGTGTTCGCCCTGGCGGTGCTGGCGCTGGGCATGGGTGTCAGGCGCTTCTGGCGTGATATCACGGACGGCACGGCCGGTGCCCCGGGCAGTGCAGCGGCGGCCGAGGCCACCCGCGACGTGCTGGCCCTGCGTTATCTGGATGGCGGCCACGCAGAGGGCTGCAACGAGTCCGATGACGGCTACACGCTCATACGCCGACGCTTCCATCACTTCACCTTCTACGGTTTCATGCTGTGCCTGGCGGCCACCTCGGTGGCGACCCTGTACCACTACCTACTGGGGCTGGAGGCGCCATACCCCGTGCTGAGCCTGCCGGTACTGCTGGGCACGGCGGGCGGCATCGGCCTGCTGGTCGGCCCCGCCGGTCTGCTGTGGTTGAACCTGCGGCGGCATCCGGAGCAGGGCGACCGTCGCCAGCGGCCCATGGATCGCGGCTTCATCGTCCTGCTGCTGCTGGTCAGTGCCACCGGTCTGGCGCTGCTGGCCTGGCGTGACAGCGCTGCCATGGCGGCCCTGCTGGCCCTGCACCTGGGCTGCGTGATGGCCCTGTTCCTGACCCTGCCTTACGGCAAGTTCGCCCACGGTATCTATCGCAGTGCCGCATTGCTCAAGTCCGCCATCGAGAAGCGGCAGCCCCTGCGGCACGACCCCGGATCGGCCTGATCCCGGGCCGGCCAGCGCGCCGGCCCACCCGGTTTTTCATGAACACAACAGCAAGGAGACTTTCAGCATGAGCACCCAACCCGAGACGCGCGGTTCGCGCGCAGGCGCCGTCCTGCGCGTGACCAGCGGCAATTTCCTGGAACAGTTCGATTTCTTCCTGTTCGGCTTCTACGCGACCCACATTTCCAAGGTCTTCTTCCCCACCAGCAGCGATTTCGCTTCGCTGATGCTGACCTTCGCCGTGTTCGGTGCCGGTTTCCTGATGCGGCCACTGGGTGCCATCGTGCTGGGCGCCTATATCGACGGAGTGGGCCGCCGCAAAGGTCTGATCGTGACCCTTTCCATCATGGCCAGCGGCACCATCCTGATCGCCTGCGTGCCTGGGTACGCCAGTATCGGCCTGCTGGCGCCGCTGCTGGTCCTGATCGGACGTCTGCTGCAGGGTTTCTCGGCCGGGGCCGAACTGGGCGGGGTATCGGTCTACCTGGCCGAGATGGCCACGCCCGGCCGCAAGGGCTTCTACACTGCCTGGCAGTCGGCCAGCCAGCAGATCGCCATCGTCATGGCCGCGCTCATGGGCTATGCCCTCAATCTCTGGCTGGATGCAACGCAGATCGCTGCCTGGGGCTGGCGCATTCCCTTCTTCGTGGGCTGCCTGATCGTGCCGTTCATCTTCCTGCTGCGTCGTTCCCTGCAGGAGACCGAAGCCTTCAAGGCACGCGCCCATCGTCCTGCCTTGGGCGAGGTCTATCGCACCATGCTGGCGAACTGGAAGACCGTGATCGCCGGCATGCTGCTGGTGGCCATGACGACCACCACTTTCTACCTGATCACCGTCTACACGCCGACCTTCGGCAAGTCGGTACTCAAGCTCTCGACCCAGGCCAGCCTGGTGGTGACCTTGCTGGTGGGGCTGTCGAATTTCTTCTGGCTGCCCATCGGCGGCATGGTGTCCGACCGTATCGGGCGGCGCCCGGTGCTGCTGAGCATTACCGTGCTGGCGATTCTGACCGCCTATCCCGCACTATCGTGGCTGGCCGCCGCACCCAGTGTGGAACGCATGCTGCTGGTGCTGCTGTGGCTGTCGTTCTTCTTCGGCATGTACAACGGCGCCATGGTGGCGGCACTGACCGAGATCATGCCGGAGCAGATCCGCGTGGCCGGCTTCTCGCTGGCCTTCAGCCTGGCCACCGCCGTATTCGGCGGCTTCACCCCGGCCATCTCCACCTGGTTGATCGAACTCACCGGCGACAAGGCTGCGCCCGGCTACTGGCTGACCTTCGCTGCTGTCTGCGGCCTGTCGGCTACGCTGATTCTCTATCGTGGGCAGGCCGTTGCGGTGCGGGCAGCCGCCTCGCGGGCAGGCTGAGCGCCGCCCGGCATCTGCCGTTTCCGGGCATTCAATGCATTTAATGCGTTCAGTGCACCGTAGCCGGCACCAGCAAACCATTGAGCGCATCGCCGACGATCAGTGAGGGCAGGGAGCGATGGTCGTTGGCGAGGATGACGCTGTCCTTCTCGACATCGCCCGGCAGCACCAGCTGCGCGATGTAGCGGCAGTCGCCGCTGCAGGTGTAGCGCAGCACGGTCTGGCCGCGCACCGCCTCCAGGATGGTCTGCCCGTGTTCCACGCCGTAATAGCGCACGCTCACCAGTTGCTGTGAGGCGTCGGCATCGGGGTCGCGATAGAAGTACGTGCCGCGTTCGACCCGCGTGTAATGCGGCCACGGCATGCTGCCGGCTGGTGCCAGGCCGTCGATCTGGCGCGCATCCAGCCCCAGCCGCAAAGCTTGGGGGAGTGGCACCGGTACGGCGGCTTTGCCCTGGTCGCTGATATCGGCCTGGCCTGCGGCGGCGGACAGTTCGGCCTGACGCCGACGGTACCAGTCCAGCAGGCAGGCGCGGTCACTGCAGTGCTGCTCGCGCCAGCGCCATTGCGCATCACTGGCGGCGCGAAAGGCGCGCTTGTCGGGGGCCATGTCGCGGGCCTGGCGGAAGGCCCGGCCCAGGGCGTCATCCATGGCCGATAACTGGGCATCGCCACAGATGGTCTTTTCGTTGCGGGAAGCGGCCTTGCCGCAATCGAAGCTGGCGGCCAAGCTGCCGGAGGCGACCAGGAGCGCCAGCAGGGCCGGCAGTGCTGGCAAAGCGAGATGGGAAAGCTTGTTCATGGCGAGACTGTCCGTATTGCGAGCGAATGACGGGCGCCAGCTTCGCATTGCGCGCCCCGACGCAAAACGCGGAGAAGACAGGGAAAATTTCCAAAATCTTTGCAACTGAAAAAGCGTGTTGGGTTTGTCTTCACATTCATCGTGCTGCCTGCCTGCGCAGGCCATGTCACATGGCAGTAGAATCGCGGTCTTCATGCCATTTGCGCGATCCGCGCAAGGCACATAACCAGCACACAACCAGCACGCAGCAGACCGGTGACAGGCACAGAGGACAACACCCCGCAATCGCAATTGCGCCCAGGCGAACGTGCCGGCTTCATCCTGAGCCGACACTGGCGCGACACGCCGGCGGGCGTCGAGATCGAGCTGTGGCTGGCCACTGACAATGGCCCGCAATGCCTGCGCCTGCCGCCGCAGGAAGCGGTGGCCTTCGTGCCGCAGGCGGAGGCCGAACGGGTAGACGCCCTGATCGCCGGCGAGCGCGGCATGCAGTTGCGTCCGCTGGAACGACTCAAGGACTATGGCCAGCGGCCGGTGATGGGCCTGTATGGTCGCCATTACCGCAAGCTGCTGAAGATCGAAAAGGCGCTGATCGCTGCCGGCATCCCCGTCTATGAAGCCGATATCCGGCCGCCCGAGCGCTACCTCATGGAGCGTTTCATCAACGCGCCGCTGGCCTTCCAGGGCGTCGACGATGGCCAGGGGGGGCTGATCGAGGGCCGCATCCGCGCCTTGCCGGGCTACCGCCCGCCGCTGAAGCTGGCTTCGCTGGATATCGAGACCAGTTGGCAGGGCGAGCTCTACAGCATCGCCATCGAAGGCTGTGGCCAGCGCAGCGTCTATGTGCTGGAGCCGGACAGCGGAGCTGCCCGGCAGTCAGGCGAGGCGGTCGCCAAGGCGGCCGAGGCCGGTTTTGCGCTGCAGTTCTGCGACAGCCGTGTCGGGCTGATCGAAGCCCTCAACGACTGGATGGCGCGCCATGATCCGGATGCCCTGATCGGCTGGAACCTGATCCAGTTCGACCTCAACGTGTTGCAGAAACAGGCCGACAAATATCGGGTTCCGCTGCGCCTGGGGCGGGCCGGACGGGCCCTGGAGTGGCGCGAACACGGCCTGCGTGCCAACCACCTGCTGGTATCGGCCCCGGGGCGGCTGGTGATCGACGGCATCGAAAGCCTGCGTTCGGCATTCTGGAATTTTCCGTCCTTCAGTCTGGAAAACGTAGCGCAGACCCTGCTGGGAGAGGGCAAGGCAATTGCCACCCCCTACCAGCGCATGGACGAGATCGACCGCATGTTCGCCGATGACAAGCTGGCCCTGGCCACTTACAACCTCAAGGATTGCGAGCTGGTCACGCGCATCTTCGTGCACACCGAGATCCTGTCCTTCCTGCTGGAGCGAGCCAGCGTCACCGGCCTGCAGGCCGACCGCAGCGGCGGTTCGGTGGCGGCGTTCACCCATCTCTACCTGCCGCACATGCACCGCAAGGGCTATGTAGCGCCCAACCTGGGCGATGCCGAGCCGCTGGCCAGTCCCGGCGGCTTCGTCATGGATTCGCGCTCGGGGCTGTATGACTCGGTGATCGTGCTGGACTACAAGAGCCTGTATCCGAGCATCATCCGTAGCTTCCTGATCGACCCGGTGGGGCTGGTCGACGGCACCCTCAACGAGCCGGAAGAGCAGACCGTGCCCGGTTTCAACGGTGGGCGCTTCTCGCGTCGCAGCCACAGCCTGCCGGCCATCATCGAGCAGCTGTGGCAAGCCCGGGAAGCGGCCAAGGCACAGGGCAACAAGCCCTTGCAGCAGGCGCTGAAGATCATCATGAACTCCTTCTACGGGGTGCTGGGTTCGACGGTGTGCCGCTTCTTCGATTCGCGGCTGGCATCGTCCATCACCCGGCGCGGGCATGAAATCATGCATCGCACGCGTGAACTGATCGAGGAAGAGGGCTTCGAGGTCATCTATGGTGATACCGATTCGACCTTCGTCTGGCTGCGTCGCACCCACGACGACGAACAGGCGCGCCGGATCGGCCTGCGCCTGACCGGCCGCATCAATGACTGGTGGCGTCAGCACCTGGCCGATGAGTACGGGCTCGAGAGCGCGCTGGAACTGCAGTACGAGGTGCATTACCAGCGTTTTCTGATGCCCAACGTGCGGGGCGCCGATACCGGCAGCAAGAAGCGCTATGCCGGCTATGTCCGCAGCGCCGACGGCCAGGACAAGGTGACCTACAAGGGGCTGGAAACGGTACGCACTGACTGGTCGCCGCTGGCGCAGCGCTTCCAGCAGGAGCTGTATCTGCGCATCTTCCGGGGCGAACCCTATCGCGACTACATCGTCGGCTATGTCGCCGACCTGTTCGCCGGCCGGCTGGACGAGCTGCTGGTCTACCGCAAGCGCCTGCGGCGCCAGCTGGACCATTACGAAAAGAACGTGCCGCCACACGTGCGGGCGGCGCGCATGGCCGACCAGGTCAACCAGCAGGACGGGCGGCCCCTGCAATACCAGCAAGGCGGCTGGATCAACTACGTCATGACCACGGCCGGCCCGGAACCGCTGGAAAAGCGCAGTGCCGCCATCGATCATGGGCACTACCTGGAGCGCCAGCTGGCCCCGGTGGCCGATGCCATCCTGGTCTTCGTGGGCGACAGCTTTGCGGCCGTGACCTCACCCCAGCAGGAATTGTTCTGAAGCGCCGCAGAATGAAAAAAGGCCGGATTCGATGAATCCGGCCCTGCTTGCCTGCGCTAGCACTGGTCAGTGCAGGCGCGAATCCGACTCACGTCCCGAGCGCGGGTCGTACTGGACGCGCAGCGGCACCGGCTGCTGGCGCGGCTTTTGGTACAGCTTGTGGCGCAGGAACAGACCGAAGGCCAGCACGCCCGCGACCACATAGAACGCATAGAAAGCCGCGAGATAGCTACCGTAGTGAAGCAGGGTGTCGATGATGGCCATAGGTCCTCCTTGGGGAGTCATTCAGTGTCGATGGCCTCATCGTATGCCGGGACGTCGGTGCCGGATATCAGGGTTTTTCTGATGTGTGTCGCTGCAACGGCAACTGTACCCACAACCTGCCGACGCTCCATCAGCGCCCCGGACCCGGCTGCGCCATGGCGGCGGCAGGCGGCACTTGCAGATGTTGCAACAGCTTGGACACCATCAGGATCACGGTCAGGCTGACGATGCAGAAGAACACCGCCAGCGGCGTGAGGCTATCGATGGACACGAATCCGGCCAGCCCCATCATCCCCGAGGACACCAGCAGCAGCGCAAAGCCGAGGATGGCACTGGTCAGCCCGGCGATATGCGGGAAGATCGAATTGCCCTTGGCCATCAGCGTGGGATACATGGCCCCGGCGCAGAAGCCCATCACCAGCACCGGCGTGATCAGCGTCCACACCTGCAGGCCCACGGTCAGGGCCAGCACCAGCATGACGAAGGCGGCACCGGCCATGACCCGCGCGCCGATGCGCAGGCGCGCTTCGGCACTGGGCAGGCGGCGATGCTGGATGCGATTGGAAATGCCGCCCAGGAAATACATCATGCCGATGGCCAGCGCCATGTAGCCGAAGAAGGTCGGTGGCTGATGCAGGGTGTTCTGCACCATGAAGGGGCCGACGATGTTGAACACCAGCAGGATGCTATAGCACAGGCCCTGGGCCAGGAAGCAGCTCTGGAACACCGGGCTGGCCAGCACCATGCGGGCATTCCTGAACAAGGTCCTGGGGTGCAGGTGCACTGGCTGGGCCAGCGTCTCCCGGTAACGCCACAGGATGGCCCACATGGCGAAGGAGTAGATCAGCAGGAACACCAGGCAGGAGCGCCAGCCGAAGGCTTCCTGCAGGTGTGCGCCGATCACCGGGGCGACGATGGGCGCCAGGCCCCAGGCAATGGCCATGTAGGTGTAGGCATGCACCAGCGCCTGGCCGGCAAAGGAGTCGGTGATGATGGCCTTGGCCAGCAGGTTGGTGGCGGCGATGCCGAAGCCCTGCAGGATGCGGGCAGCGACGAAGGTTTCCAGGTTGGGCGCCACCAGGGTCAGCACGCAGCCCAGCGTGAACAGGCCCAGCCCCAGGGCCAGGATGCGTTTGCGGCCGAAGGCGTCGGCCAGCGGTCCGAACACCAGCTGTCCGAAGGCATAGGCGATCAGGTAGCCGGTCACGCTGGTCTGGATGGCCTGGGCCGAGGTGGCGTAGTCGATCGCCATCTCCGGCAGCGCCGGCACGTACAGATCGATGGCCAGCTGGCCGGCCGAGGCAAAGGCGCAGATCAGGAACAGCAGGAAGCGCGGGTGGTTCGGAGACGGCTTGGCAGAAGAGCTCATGAAGGGGGATGCTGCGTAGACAAAGACCGCTATTGTGAACCTTGATGCAGTTTTCTGCTGGCAGCGGCTCAGCTCGGCCGGACGGTCTGCATAAAGTTTCATTCCTGATCAGAGCAGAATGGCAAGTTCTGATGCCTGTAAAACATCATCTTGTAGAAATAATTCGAGACGAGAGCAGTAAACTTTCGATATTCGACTCTCCTCGTTCCCACGGACGTATCGTCTGCCGACCGCAAGCCAGCGCGCCTGCCGCGGCAGGTGGCGCGGCGGCGGCTGCCAATTCCTTGGGGGAGGGAGATATCGTGAATTTCATTTTTCGCCGGTTTTCGATCCGGCAGATCTTTATCGCGCTGGTGACGGTGATTGCCATGCTGATGGCGCTCATCGTGCTGGCCGCCTATGAGGAGGAAAACGCCAACATGGCCCTGAACCGGGCCAATGAGCAGCGTTTCAGCTCCTTTCTGCTGGCCGCCGAGCTGCGCCAGAGCTCGGACGACCTGACCCGGCTGGCGCGCACCTACGTGGTCACCGGCGATCCGGTCTACGCCCAGCACTACCAGACGGTACTGGACATCCGCGACGGCAGGCGAGCACGTCCTCAGCACTACGAGCGCATCTACTGGGACTTCTTCGATGCCGAGGGGCGTGCGCCGCGTCCGGACAGCAATGTCAGTGCGGCGCTCACCGATCTGATGCGCGAGAACGGCTTCACCGCCGCCGAGCTGAGCAAGCTGACCGAGGCCAAGAACATTTCCGATACCCTGGTCCAGATCGAGACCCGTGCCATGGAGATGGTCAAGGCGCAGCGCGCCGCCGGTGCCAGCGCCAACCGCAACGAACTGGAACAGGCACGGCAGATGATGCATGACGCGAGCTACCACCAGAACAAGGCCCGGATCATGCACCCGGTCGACGAGTTCTTCGCCATGCTGGACCAGAGGACGGCCGGCCAGGTGCAACAGGCGCAGGAAGCTGCAGACCGCATGACGCGGGTGGTCTACCTGCTTATCGGCGTCAGCCTTGTGGTGCTGACCGGCACGCTGCTGGTGGTGTACAAGGCCATTGCCGGTCCGCTGGCGGGGGCGGTGGAGGTTGCCCGGCGTGTCTCCCATGGCGACCTGACGGCGCCGATCGATGTCGGCTACAAGGGAGAGACCCGCATGCTGCTCTACGCCCTGAAGGAAATGCGCGACGGGCTCACCTGCATCGTGCGGCAGGTCCGGGAGGGGGCCGACTCGATCCGCGTATCAGCGGCCCAGGTCGCCTCGGGTTCCCAGGACCTGTCCTCGCGCACTGAAGAGCAGGCCGGTTCGCTGGAAGAGACAGCAGCCTCGATGGAGCAGATGAATGCCAACGTGCAGCGCAACGCCGGCAACGCCCAGCGCGCCAGCCAGCTGGCTGGTACCGCCTCGCAGGTGGCGCGCGAGGCAGGGTCGGTGGTGGCCGAGGTGGTGACGACGATGGCCTCGATCAAGGATTCCTCGCACCGTATCGTGGAGATCATCACGGTGATCGACGGGATTGCCTTCCAGACCAACATCCTGGCGCTCAACGCGGCGGTGGAGGCGGCCCGGGCCGGTACCCAGGGCCGCGGCTTCGCGGTGGTGGCCGGCGAAGTGCGCAACCTGGCGCAACGTGCCGCAGCCGCTGCCAAGGAGATCAAGCTATTGATCGACAATTCGGTGGACAAGGTCGAGAGCGGCAACCTGCTGGTCAAGAAAGCCGGCCAGACCATGGCGGAAGTGGTCGAGAGCGTGCAGCGGGTCAACGACCTTATGGGCGATATCGCCAGCGCGAGTGTGGAGCAGTCCAGCGGACTGCAGCAGATCTCGATGGCGGTCAAGCAGCTTGACGACGTCACCCAGCAGAACGCCACCCTGGTCGAGCAGACCTCGTCGGCCTCCGATTCAATGCAGGAACAGGCCGACCGGCTGGCGCAGCTGGTCGGGGAATTCAAGCTCTTGCCCAACTTAGACGAGGAAATCCCGCTGCTGCTGGTGGATTAGGGTACTTTCACAAGCTCAGCTGACCAGGCGCGCGCGCAAGGCATCGAAGCGCGCCGGCCATTCCCGGCGCCAGCGCTCGCGCAGGGCCGGTGCCATCCAGGCGGCGTCCAGGCCGTTGAGCATGAAGCCGCGCAGGGCATCGATGTCGGCGCCCAGCTGCAGCATCATCAGCCAGGCCCCGGTGGGTGTGACCAGATGCAGGGTCGGGTCGTCGGTGTTGGGGTGCAGGCGCAGGCCGGCGGCCAGCATCTGGCGGATCGGATGGTCCTGCGCCCAGCGTTGTGGCGCCAGCGTGCGCAGGTAATAGGAATTGGTCGGCACCACGGTAAAGATCAGGCCGCGTTCGATGCAGCGCTGCAGCAGTGCCGGGTTGTCGACGATGGTATAGCCGTGGTCGACGCGGTCCACCTGCAGCAGGTCGATGGCGGTGGCCACGTTGTTCCAGGGCATGCCGAATTCGCCGGCATGCGCGGTGGTCTTCAGGCCAGCTTCACGCGCCAGGCGGTAGGCGGTCTTGAACAGCTCGGGGGGGCGGTCGTTCTCGCGGTAGTCCATGCCGATGCCCACCACCTGCGGCGCCGGATGCTGCAGCATCCACTGCACCATGCTCAGGGCCTCGTCGGGGCTGGCTTCGCGGTCGATGCTGGGGATCAGGCGGCCGATGATGCCGATGTCCCGTTCTGCAGCCACGATGGCGCGCACGATGGCGTCTTGTGCGGCATCGTAGGCGATGCCCGAGACCCGCACCGTGCCGGTCGGATTCCAGAAGAATTCGCTGTAGGCCACGCCGTGCTGCCAGGCGTCCTGCAGGTATTCGTAGGTGATGCGGTAGAGGTCGTCGGGCTGGCGGATCAGCACGGCATCGAGGGCGCGCAGCACGCGCAGCACGCCGACCGGCTTTTCGCCGCGGGTGTAGAAGGCTTCGATCTCTTCGGCCGAGACCGGATGGCCGGCACGCGCGGAAAGTTCGCTGAAGGTCTGGCGGCGCACCGCGCCGAACAGATGGCAATGCAATTCGACCTTGGGCAGGGCGCGCACGAATTGTTCGAGCGTCAGCGGGCCGGTATCGGTGGGGTCGTTAAAACTCATAGACGAAACATCGCGGAAGATCGGTTCAGGGAGGAGTGGCGGGGGCGTCTTCAGGACAGCGTGCCCAGCAGCTCCTGCATCATGCATTGCATGGCACGCGGGCCGTCGACGGTCATGGCGACCTCGGTATTGGCCGGGGCGCGCCGGGGTACCCGGAATTCGCACACCGTCATGCCCCGCGTGAGCCGGCCCTGCAGTTCGATATCCACCCGCGCCGAGCGGAAACTGAACAGTTCCGGACGCTTGAGCCAGATCGCCACCGCCGGGTCGTACATCGGCATGGGCACCGAGCCGTCCGGACTGCGGATGCGCAGGTAGGCATCGAAGTAGCCGGCCAGCCAGCGGGCGCGGGGCGTGCCCAGGGCGCGCACCTGCTGCACCTCGTCGGCGGTCACCAGCAGTTGACGGCACAGGTTCAGCCCGAACATGCGCAAGGGGATACCGGATTGGAACACCAGATCGGCCGCTTCGGGATCGGCAAAGATGTTGAATTCGGCGGCCGCCGTGTGATTGCCCTGGTCGGCCGAGCCCCCCATGAGGATGATTTCCTTGACCATGGAGGCGATCTCGGGCGCACGCTGCAGGGCGATGGCCACATTGGTCAGCGGCGCGATGCACATGAGGGTGATCTCGCCGGCGTGCAGGCGGATCGCCTCGATCATGGCATCCACCGCGTGCGGCAGCGGCGAACGCTGCAGTTGCTGCGACTGGCGCGCTTCGAGTTCGGCGATGTCGACCTGCGGCAAGGCGTCACCGGTGGTGGCCATGCCGGCCTGGCCGAGGATGGATTGCGCGGTCTCGATGTTGCCGGCCAGCGGCTTCTCGCAACCGGCATAGACCGGCACATCCAGCTGATAGTGCTGCTTGATGCGCAGCGCATTGTCGTAGGTGGTCGCCAGCGGCGCGTTGCCCGCCACCACCGACACGCCCAGCCAGTTCACGTCGAGGTTGGCCGACAGCATCAGCATGGCCAGCCAGTCGTCGAAGCCGGGATCGGTATCAAGCCAGATCTTGTGCATGTTCTTGTTTTCCTTGGAGGGTAGGGGCCTGCTCAGGCCGGCAGCGTCAGGGCCTGTTCCAGCGGCAGGTGGAAGGCCACGTCGTCGCCTTCACGGGCTAGTGCCTGGGCGGCCGGGGCCATGCCGCGCACTTCGCCCAGGGCAGTCTGCAAGAGATATTCCACCGATTCACCCAGGAAGCCCCGTGACAGCACGCGGCCCTGGTAGCTGCCGCTGCCGACCTGGACCTGCTGCACGCGCCAGCCGGCGCAGGCGGTGCCAGCGGGCAGGCCAGGGCAGGGCAGGCTGCCATGTTGGCCATGTTGGCCGTGGAGGGCGCCGTCGCGGTATTCGAACAGGTTTTCGAAACCCATGAAATTGGCGACGAAACGGGTGCGCGGGGCATTGAAGAGGCGCTCCGGCGTATCCAGTTGCTCGATCTTGCCGCCGTTCATGACCACGATGCGGTCCGACATCGCCAGCGCTTCATCCTGGTCGTGGGTGACGTAGAGCATGGTGATGCCCAGTTCACGCTGGATGCGGCGCAGCTCGGCGCGCATCTGCACGCGCAGCTTGGCGTCGAGGTTGGAGAGCGGTTCGTCCAGCAACAGCAGCTTGGGCTCGATCACGATGGCCCGTGCCAGCGCCACGCGCTGCTGCTGGCCGCCCGACATCTGCGCCGGCAGGCGAGCTTCGAAACCGGCCAGGCCGACGGCGGCAATCACCTTCTCCACCCGCTGGCGCAGTTCGGCCGCAGGTACCTTGCGCAGGCGCAGTCCGAAGGCCACGTTGTCGAACACGTTCAGGTGCGGGAACAGGGCATAGGACTGGAACACCAGACCGATGTCGCGCTTGTTGGGCGGCAGGCGGCTGATGTCGCGTCCGTCCAGCGTGATGCTGCCGGCGCGCAGCTCGATCAGGCCGGCGATGGCGCGCATGGTGGTGGTCTTGCCGCAGCCGCTGGGGCCGAGCAGGGAAATCAGCTCGCCCCGGGCCACGTCCAGGTCCAGCCCTTGCACGGCGGTCTTGGCGTTGCCATAACCGAGGGCGACTTGCTGCAGTGTCAGGTAACTCATCACGTTCTCACATCACATGTATTTGGAAATGCCCAGCACCTTTTCGGTGACCAGCACGAAGGCCATGGTGAACAGCACCAGCAGCGTGGACAGCGCCGCGATGGAGGGATCGAAGCTGTTTTCCATGTGGCCCAGCATCTCGATGGGCAGGGTGCTGATGCCAGGTCCGGTCAGGAACAGCGATACCGGCACCTGGTTGAAGGAGGTCACGAAGGCCAGGAAGAAGGCCGCGATCACGGCGCCCCGGATATTGGGCAAGACCACCAGGCGGAAGGTCTGGGCGCGGGTGGCGCCGAGGGTGATGGCGGCTTCCTCGATGTCCACGCGCAGATTGGCCAGGCTGGAATAGACCACCCGCACCGCATAGGGCGTCAACAGGCCGACGTGGCCGATCAAGAGACCCAGGAACACCGGCGCGTCGATCACCAGCACGAA
Source organism: Herbaspirillum sp. C7C2 (assembly GCF_022627865.1). Lineage (NCBI taxonomy): Bacteria > Pseudomonadati > Pseudomonadota > Betaproteobacteria > Burkholderiales > Oxalobacteraceae > Herbaspirillum > Herbaspirillum sp. C7C2. The sequence continues at coordinate 188,130 of NZ_JABXGI010000005.1, read as the reverse complement.
ATGGCGCAGCAGGCCCAGGCCCACCAGCATGGCCGGGATGATCAGGGGCGAGGTCAGCACCTGCTTGATCACCGCCATGCCGGGCGGCGGCATGCGTGACATGGCATAGGCCACGGGCACGCCCAGCAGCAGGGCGATCACGGTCGCCAGCAGGCCGATTTCCAGGCTGGTACCGAAGGCCTGGCGGAATTCGTCGGCCTGCAGCACCGCCACGATCCAGCGCAGCGAATAGGAGGGCGGCGGGAAGGCCAGCGTCTCGCCGCCGCTGAAGCCAGCCAGGAAGACGATGATGAACGGTCCCAGCAGGAACAGCATCACGGCCCACAGCACCAGGCGCGGGAACAGTCCTTGTTTCATGTCGTCCTCCGGGGAGCGGCAATGCGTTTCAATCCAGCGTTGACGGCCAGCGTCATCGCCACCAGGATCACCGCGATCACGTTGGCGGTGCCGAAGTCACTTTCCACGCTGACCTTCTGGTAGAGCAGGGTCTCCAGCATCAAGACCTTGGGGCCACCCAGCAAGGCCGGGGTGACATAGGCGGTGACGCTGCCGGTGAACACCAGCGTGCCGCCCACGATCAAGCCCTCCTGGGTCAGCGGCAGGGTGACGCGGGTAAAGACCTGCCAGGCATTGGCGCCCAGGGTGGAGGCCGCCAGCGCCAGGTCGGCGGAGATGTTTTCCATGGCGCTGACCAGCGACATCAGCATCAGCGGCAGCAGCAACTGCAGCAAGCCCACGAACACCGCCATCTCGGTAAAGAGCAGGCGTTGCGGTTCATCGGTCAGGCCCAGTTGCAGCAGCACGGCATTGACTGCGCCATTGCGCCCGAACAGCACGATCCAGGCATAGGTCCGCGCAATGGGCGAGACCATCAGCGGCAGGATCATCATGCCCAGCACCAGTCCGCGCCAGCGTGGTGCCACCCGGACGATGGCTTGCGCCGCGGGATAGCACAGCAGGGCCGAGCACAGGGTGACCAGGGCGGCGATGCGCAGGGTGCGCCACAGCACCTGCAGGTGCAGCGGCTCGGCGAAGAAATCGGCGAAGCGGGCCAGGCTCCATTGCAGCGGGCCGCCGTCCAGGCTGTCCGGGCCGCCGGTGCGGAAGGCCCCCAGCAGCAAGGCAGCCACCGGCAGCAGGAAGCAGACCACGGTGAAGATCAGCGCCGGCGTGACCAGCATCAGGCCGAGGCGGGTTTTGGATTGGGCGAGCATGTTGGGCAAACGATGTCAGGAAGATGAACGACAGCGACGGCCGCCATCCCGCAGGAGAGCGGCCATCGACGATGGCGTCGGGCGTGTCGGCCGGATTACTTGCTGATGCCCTTGTTCCACTGTTCCAGCCAGCCGGAGCGGTGCTTGAGCAGGTCTTCCGGCTTGACGAACTTGAGCGAGGCGATATGTTCGCCGCCATAGGTATTGAATTCGGCCTTGTCCTTGGGCAGCACCACCTGGGTGTTCACGGGTGAATCCACCAGTTCCATCGCCAGCGCGGTCTGCACGTCCTTGGACAGCCAGAAATCCATCAGTTGGTAGGCCAGGTCGGCGTTCCTGGACTTGGCGACGATGCCCATCACATTCATGCCGGCGGCCTGGCCTTCGGCGGGGATGGCCCACTTCAGCGGCATGCCGGTCTTCATCAGTTGCGACCAGGTGAAGCGCGCCACTGGGGCGACCCAGATTTCATCCTGGGCAAAGAGCGAGGACAGCTGCGCGCTGTTCTTGGTGAAGGTGACCACGTTGTTCTTGATGGTCAGGATCTTCTGCATGCCGGCGGCATAGTCGCCACCCTTGCCACCCCAGGCCAGATCGGCCATCTGCAGCGCCAGCGGGCCCTGCGTGGTGCTCACATCCGGCAGGGCGATGCGGCCCTTCAGTTCGGGATTCCAGAGGTCCTTCCAGGACTTGGGTGCGGCGGTCTTGTCGCTGCGATAGACCAGACCCACCGAGTAGATGGTGTAGCCCACGGCGTAGTTGCCGCCGATGGGATTGCGTGCGAAGGGATAGATCTGGCTGTAGTTCTTCAGCTGGCTGTAGTCCAGCGGCTGCACCAGACCCTTGCGGGCGGCTTCCAGCATGCCGAAGTCCGACAGCAGCACCAGGTCCACCACCGGGTTGTTGCGGCGGGCATCCAGCTTGGCGATGCGGTCGGCATTGTTGCCGGTCTCGACCACGATCTCGCAGCCGCATTTTTCCTTGAACGGTGCATAGACCAGCTTGTTGAACAATGGCTGCGAAATCGGGTAGGCCGACAGCACCAGGGTGCGCTTTTCCGCGTGGACCGGCGCGCTCAGCAGGGACAGGCCGAGGCCGGCAGTGACCAGGGCGGCCGAAGCACGGGTGAAGGGGACTTTGTTCAACATGACTATCCTTGAAACCGACAAAAGACTTGTATTGTAGGCCCGACCGCCGCGGGAGCCAGCGGCCAGGCCTGGGGAGAACGATCAGAAGACGTGACGCACGCCCAGCATCAGCACCGCCTGCTTCTTGTCACTGGAGGACGGGAAGCCGAAGACGGTGGCCTTGGTGGCATCACCAGCGGCCATCTGGTAGCTGTAGGTGATGGCCACGTCGGTACGCTTGGACAGGAAGTAGTCAGCCTGGAAGTTGACCTGGTGCCACTTGGGGTTGGTGTTGATGGTGTCGTACTTGCCGGTGGTATAGAAGTAGGACGCGCCCAGGTTCAGTTGCGGCGTGTAGTGGTGCACCAGGTTGATGTCCACGTTCTGCAGGGTCAGCTTGGTGTTGTCCAGGTATTCATACTTGACGTTGCTGTACATCGCGCCGAAATCGGTATTGCCCACGATGTAGAAGCCGCCGGTACCGGCGATGCGCTGGCGGCGCACGCCGGCCGAGCTGTTGACCGCGCTCTTGTTGAAGATCAGCAGCGAGCTGGCGTAGTCGTTGCCCATGGCGCCGTCCGGGCTCTTGCTGCTGTTGGGCTGATCCATCTGGGTGTAGGCCACGGCCCAGCGGAAGTTGCCGCCCTTGTAGCCGGAACCGATGCTCATGACGCGGTTCACGGTGGCGTCGCCGGCCGCTTCACCGAAACCATAGACGGCGGTGACGTTGAAGTTGTTGAAATAGGGGCTGACGTACTTGACCGAATTCTGCACGCGCAGATTGTTGTAGCCGTTGTCGTTGTCGCCGATGTGCACGCCGTTGCTGGCGATGACCACGGGGCCGAGGTAGTCCTTGACGGCTTCATACTGGCGGCCCAGGGTCACGGTGCCCATGCTGTTGGAGGACAGGCCGACCCACGACTGGCGACCGAACAGGCGACCGTTCTGGGCGGCGCCGCCGGTCATCATGTTGAAGCCGTTTTCCAGGTTGAAGATGGCCTTGTTGCCGCCGCCCAGGTCTTCCTGGCCGCGGAAACCGATGCGCGGGTTCTGGTTGGTGCCGGACAGCGCCTCGAAGTTGTGCGGACCGCCCTGATTGCTGAGGTAGCCCACGCCACCCGAAATCAGGCCGTAGATCTCGACCTTGCTTTGTGCTTGCGCCTGTGCGCCTGCCAGCGCTGCCGGAATAGCCAGTGCGCCGATCATCCAGTGTTTTTTCATTCCTGCCCCTGTGGTGAGTCTTGATGAGGTCTTGCGACCGTTGTTTATGGTGGTACTGCAAACGGTGTGGAGGATAGGACAAGTGCTTAAATAATATAATTTGTTTATATTTATAATTTCATAAACTGAATTTATAACCGAGACGGTTTTCCTGCCCTGTCTTTTTGGCAATGCCATGATCAAATTGAATCAGAAAGTCACCCTTCGTCACCTGCAGGCGCTGGTCACGCTGGCCGACACCAACAGTTTCAGCCGCGCCGCCGATGCGCTCGCGGTGACCCAGCCGGCCCTGTCGGCGTCCATCAAGCAGCTCGAAAACCAGCTTGGGACGCGGCTTTTCGACCGCACCACGCACCAGATCAGCCTCACCGCGCAAGGGGCCGTGGTGCTGGAATACGCGCGTCACCTGCTCAATACGGCCAGCAATATCTTCGACGATATCGAGCATGCCATCGGCACCGGACGGCACCGTATCCGGGTCGGCGCCATCCCTTCGGCGGTCACGCTGACGGCGGCGGTGATCGCCCGTTACAACCAGGCGCACGACGAGCATGTGGAAATCCTGCTACAGGACATGCCCAACGACGCCCTGCTGGACGCCTTGCACTCGGGCAAGCTGGACTTCTGCGTGGGTATCAAGCCACCCGACTCGCTGTCGTCCCAGACGCTGGAAACGGTGACCCTGTTCGAGGATGAGCTGGTCCTGATCGTCTCCCGCCACCATGCCCTGGCCGGGGCCAAGGAAGTGCAGTGGCGGCAGATGGCCGGGGAAGAGATCGTGCTGTTCACCCAGGGCAGCGTGTGGGAATTCGCCTCGGCAGCGCTGATGCAGCACGGACTGGCGTCCTCGCGCCGCTATCAGGTGGTGCACAGCGAATCGCTGTACGGAGTGGTACGGGCCGGCATTGCCATCGGCATCATGCCCAGCCTCTACACCACCTACCTGCGCGACGACAGCCTGCACGTGGCGCCGCTACGGCAACCGACCCTGAAGCGCAAGATCGTGCTCATGCGGCGCAACGAGATCAGTCGCAGCGACTGGACCGACCATTGCTTCCGTGAACTGCGCAGTGACCTGAAGCAGGCCAATCACTGGTTCTGAGAGACTGCCGCTCAGTAGCGCGCATCGGCGGGCTTCTTGTCGCGGGGCCAGTCGTTGACCTTGGGTGCGAAGTCCGGACGCGGCTGGTGCGTGAAATATTCGGCCACATCCAGCGCCTCCTGATCGGACAAGCCTCCTTGACCAAGCGGAAAGCGGTCGTGCAAGGCGATCGGCATGTTGCGCTTGACGAAGGCTGCCGCAGTGTAGGTGCGCGCCATGCCGGCACCGATATTGAACGAGGCATCGCCCCACAGCGGTGGGTATACCCACTGGCCGGCCTGATTCTTGACGCCTTCGCCCTGTTCACCATGGCACAGTGCACACTGCGCGGTATAGACACGCTGGCCGTTGACCGGATCAGGCTTGAGCCGGGGATCGATCTTGCCCACGCCACGGCCTGCGACCTTATCCTCGGCTCGGGTATCGCGCCGCATCCAGTCGATGTAGGCCAGCATGGCCTTCATGTCTTCCGATCCCGCCGGTAGCGGCTTGCCGTTCATGGAGCGCTGGAAGCATCCGTTGATACGATCTTCCAGCGTAATGAGACGCCCGGCGCGCGCGGCATAGCTGGGGAAGAAAGACGACACGCCCACGTACGGCGAACCGTCGGCCACGGTGCCGGCATTGAGGTGGCAACTGGCGCAATTGAGTGCGTTGCCGACGTGGCCGGGCAGCATGCGGCTGGTCTCGATGTTCAGGCGCGCGCCGCGTGTCAGCTGGGAGGCGTTCTTTTCACCGAGCATGTCGGCCAGGCGCGGTGTGACGAAGGTCGCAACTTTGGCCTTGTCCATGCCGATGCTTTCACTCAACTGGGCGCGCATGCGGCGCACCATCGTTTCACTGATGTCGGCCTTGGTGGTGCGGCCCCAGCTGGCGCGGGCGAAGTTGAGGATCTCGGCGATCTCGCGGTCGCTCAGTGCAGCGAACGGCGGCATGGTCATCGCCCGTGAATGCGCCTGGGTGCTCGCCGAGCGCCAGCCGGTGAGCATGATGTGGATCAGGGAGGACGGGTCTGCCGAATGCAGCGCAGGATTGTTGGCCAGGGTGGGGAACACGTCTTTTACCCCGGCGCCGTCCGGGCGATGGCAATCAGCGCAGAATTGCACGTAGCCCAGTCCTCCCCGGCTGCCGTAGAGTTTGTCAGGCGACGGAGCTGAGCTGAGCGTAGTCGGCATCTGCATTGGCAACTCGCCGGGGGCAGGCTGCAGCGAGGCCAGATAGATGCCGATGGACTGCAGGTCGTCGTCGCTGAGGTACTGGGTGCTGTGCTGTACCACATCGACCATGTTACCGGCCACGCTGCCGAAACGGTTGCTGCCGGTCTTGAGCAAGCGGGCCACATCGTCCGGCTTCCATAGGCCGCGCAGGCTCAGGGCACGCCAGTTTTCCACGGTTTCGCCGCTCAGGAAAAACTGGCCGTTTCGGCCACCGTCGCTCATGGCCTTTTCCTGGAAACCGATGCCGCGTGGTGTATGGCAGGCACCGCAATGGCCCAGCCCCTGGACGATGTAGGCACCCCGGTTCCACTGGTTCGACTGCGACAGATCCGGCTGGAACGGAGTGCGGTCGAGGAAGGCCATGTTCCATAGGGCCATGCCCCAGCGCTGGTTGAACGGAAACGACATGCCCAATGCCTGGTTGGCCTGTTGCACCGGCTTTACCCCTTGCATCAGGTAGGTATAGAGCGCTCGCATATCCTCTTCTGTCATCTTGGCATACGACGGATAGGGCATGGCCGGGTAGAGATGATGGCCATCCGCGGCGACGCCTTCGCGCATGACACGGTCGAACTGGGCGAAGCTGTAGTTGCCGATGCCAGTCGCGCGATCCGGCGTGATATTGGTGGAATACAGTTTGCCGAAGGGCGTGTCCAACGGCAGCCCGCCGGCCATCGGCTTGCTCCTTTCGTGGGTATGGCAGGCTACGCAATCGCCCAGGCGCGCGATATAGCGCCCGCGCATTATCTGTTGCCGGGTACCGGCATCCTGTGTGGCGCTGTAGTCGGCGGGCAGATCGTCGATGACGTCGTTCGACGGTGGGGCGGAGGGCGGCAATGAGGTCGCCGCGACTGGCCGCAACGTCGCTGTGACAGACAGGCAGAGCAACAGCAGGCCTGCCGGCACGGACAGGGTAAGGCGGCGGAAGGGGGCGGACGGTAGCTGCATGATCGTGGCTCGCTGAGTTCAGATGGTATCGAGCAATATTTAACGCCCGTCCTCTCCCACCGACGCGGCGGTGATCCCAACCGCCTTGATATGCCGCAAACAATGGTAGTGATGCGCCGTCGCGGGTTTTGCCAGATCGCACAATAGCGCATGCCATAAGAAACGCCGTTCGGTATGAACAGCACCGGACGGCGTTTCATCCAAAGGGTGGTCTATTTGCCGGAAGACCGCAGCGACATGCGCTGCAGGATGGGCATGCGATCGAAGAACTGGTGCCACAGCGCGCCCAGCACATGCAGGCCCACCAGGAAATAGACGGCATTGCCCATGAATTCATGGACTTCCTTGATCGGCCCGCGCAAGGCCATGTCCTTGGCCAGGATCACCGGCAGGGTGCTCCCGAAGAACACCACCTCGCGGCCACCGGCCTGGGTGAAGAGGATGCCGGTCACCGGCAGGCCGATCATCACCACGTACAGCAGCAGGTGTACCGCATGCGCCCCCAGACGTTGCAAGCGGGGCAAGGACAGTTCGGGCGGCACGCCCAGCATCTTGCGGGCGATCAGGCGCACCACCACCAGGATCAGCACAAGCTGGCCGGCGTGCATATGCACCGTGCGCAGCAGGTCGCGCAGGGGATCGCCCTTGGGAACATCGTCGCGATATTCGATGGTGGCCAGCGCCACCACGAACAGCAGGAACATCAGCCAGTGCAGGGCGGCCGAGAGCGGGTGATAGCGTGTTCGTTGCAGGGTGTCGGGATATTGGTTCATGCTGGCTCCTCCTTGGCTGGCGAAACCGGAATAGTAAAGGCAGAAACTTAGACCGGCATTAGCCTGGCTCAAGAAATCGTGCGGCAGGCAGAGTCCTCGCCGGCAGGAATATCGAGGATCACCCGCAGGCCCTGGCCTGTAGACGCATCAGCGTGCTCCAGCCGCAGGCCGATATCCAGTCGCGCCGCGAGCGATTGCACGATGGAAAGTCCCAGCCCGGAGCCTGGCGCGCCCGCCGGGTCGATGCGATAGAAGGGCTCGAATACCCGCTCCCGCTGCTCGGCGGCGATGCCCGGGCCGGTGTCGCTGATTTCCAGGCGCACCTGACCTGCCTGGGTGGCGGCCTCGCCTGCAACGGCGATGCTGACGCGCCCGCCGGGCGGGGTATAGCGCACCGCATTGTCGATCAGGTTGTTCAACAGCAAGCCCAGTTCCAGCGGGTTGGAGCAGACCTCGACCTCCAGGCTGCCATCGACGCCCAGGTCGATATCCTTCTGTTGCGCCAGCGGCAACAGGTCTTCCAGTACCGGTCGTACCGCCTCGCGCAAGATGAAACGACGACATTGCGAGGCATTGGCCGACTCACCGGACTCGCCACCCTGGGCCCGTGCCAGGGCCAGCATCTGCGCCACCAGCGCCTTGCTGCGTTCGATGCCGCTGCCCAGGCGCAGCAAACGTTCGCGGGCGGTGTCGGACATCTCGCTCTGCTGCAGCCGCTCGGCCTGCAATGACAAGGCTGCCAGCGGGGTACGCAACTCATGGGCGGCATCGGCCACGAAACGCCGCTGGCTGCGCATGGCACCTTGCACCCGGGCCAGCAGGCGGTTGATGGCCTCCACGAAGGGAAGGATTTCGGTGGGCAGGGCGGTGGTGGCGATGGGTTCCAGCTGATCATCTCGGCGCTGGTCGATGTCCCGGCGCAGGCTCTGCAGCGGGGCGAACAGCTTGCCGATGATGCGTTGCAGGGCCAGCAGCAGGACCGGCACCAGGATCAGCACCGGGATCAGCGCACGCCAGGCATTGCGGTAGGCAATGCGATCGCGGACATCGGTTTCCTGCGACAGGGCGATGCGCCGACCCGATTCCAGCGCTTGCACGTAGACCCGGAAATTCTCGTGATGCATGAAGACGGTCTGCAGACCGTCATGCAGGTCCGCCGGCAGCGGCAAGGGGCGCTGCCCGTGCTCGGCCTGGGCCGTCGTCTCTCCCGGTAAGGCTAGCCATTGCACGGCGATGCGAGATTCGTGATCGCCACCGGGATAGCGGCCTACGGCACCGGCCTCGGGCAATGTGCCGCCCATGCGGGCGATCAGGGCGCCCACCTGGCGCAACATGTCATCCTGCATGCGGATCGAATCGCGATAGGCACTAATGAAGCCGAAGCAACCCGCGCCCACCGCCACCAGCAGGATGGTCGCGGTCAGTGCCAGCGACAGGCGCGCCTGCAGGGAGCGGCTCATACTGGACGCGCGACCATCCATCCCATGCCCCTGACGTTTCGGATGGCGTCCTTGTCCAGTTTCTTGCGCAATGCATGGATCAGGAATTCGACGGCATTGCTCTCCACTTCCTCGCCCCAGCCGTAGATGCGTTCTTCCAGATCGCTGCGCGAGAGAATGGCGCCGGGGCGTTGCATCAGTGCCTGCAGCAAGGCGAACTCACGGGCCGACAGGCTCACCGGTGGCGATTGCTGCCAGCGGGCGGTCTTGGTGCCCAGGTCCAGTTGCACGGCGCCATTGTCCAGCAGGTCGGTGGCGGCCCCCGATTTGCGTCGCATGACGGCGCGCAGGCGGGCCAGCAGTTCGCCCAGGGCGAAGGGCTTGAGGACATAGTCGTCAGCCCCTGCATCCAGGCCATCGATGCGATCCTGCACGCCATCGCGGGCGGTGATGATGAGCACGGGAATATCGCAGCCACTGCGCAACTGGCGCAAGACGGAGAGACCATCGCGACCAGGCAGTCCGAGATCGAGCAGGGCGGCCGCGTAGACCGGTTGGTGGGTGGCCGACAGGGACGAGGCAGACGACAGTGCGGAGAGTGCGGAGAGGGCAGCGGCCCCGTCACGTACCCAGTCGACCGCATACGAAGCCTCGCGCAGCGCCGCGCGGACCTCCTCGCCGATCATGATGTCGTCTTCTACCAGCAGTATTCTCATCGCCTTGCCTGGGTGGAGCCGGGACGTTGTACCGGCGGCGTTAGAGTCTACGGCAAAAGTGTGGGGGAAAGGAAATGCTGGCGGGGCCTATCCTGCCGATGGTATGGCTTGCATGACGGAATAGCGGACGCAGGTGGCGGTGCGCCTGCGCCTCAAACCGCTGATCAGAGCCGGCCGTTGCCAATGCGCTGCGCTGCGAACGCCCGTGCGGCTTCAATGGCCTGTTCGCGGCTGTGGGCCGGCAGATTGGTTTCCACCCGCTGCCGTTGGACCACGCAGATACTGCGGCGCGAACCTGAACGGCCGCGGTAGATGGTGACGAAAGGCATCCAACCGGTATTGGACAGGTTGGAAAACGCCTCCAGCACGATCTCGTATTGCCCCATCACTTCGATATCCATTCTTCCTCCGTAGTCGGTTTCCCTTCATCTGGCGCGGGCCGGGAACAGCCGGGATGGACGCAGGATAGAAAGCCTGCGGCCTGCGCGCCACACCATGGCGTGCTGTGCTGTAGCGCGCAGGGCCGCATCTGTACTGCTTTTGCGGCTGTTGTGGTGGTTTTTTCGCGACTGCGAACTGTGTTCCCCCCGGCTGACGGGCTGTGTATGTACCGCGCCCGTGGTGCCGACCCTAGACTGCGTTCCAATCGACCCAATGGCGCCCGCAATGGCGTGAGGAAGGAACCGCATCATGAGAACCAACAGGCAGGGAGGCGATGGCTACAGTCGCACCATGATCGAATGGTGTGCCTATGCGGCCGCACTGGGTTTTTCGGCCTTGCTGATCGCCAACTTCGTGTGGTCCGAGCGGCGTCTGATCCATGCCGACGAGACCACGCGCATGCAGACCCAGGCCCGCATCATCGAAGAAAATCTGGCCCATCAGTTCCAGGGCGTGCGCAATGCGCTGGAGAGTGCCCGCAATGCCCAGGCCGACGGTGCCAGCTGTCATGCGGATTGCCAGAGCCTGCTGCTGCAATCGCTCAAGCGCGCCATGCCGGGTGTGCGCGCCATCGTGGTGCTCAATGGCAGCGGCCATATCGTGCGCTCGGCTGACGACATCGCCGATCGCCGTCTGGACGACCGCGATTTCCTCTCGCAGATCCCGCGCATGTCGTCGGGGCAGGTGATGTATGTCTCGCAGCCCTTCGAAAATACGCCGGGCGTGTTCAACATCAAGCTGTCGCTGCCCATCACCACGGCCGATGGCCGCGTCGAGGGCGCGGTCAGCGCCATCCTCAATCCCGAATACTTCGATGCCGTGATGCGTTCGGCGCTCTACGCCGACGACATGAGCATTGCCATCACCGGCGAAGACGGGCGGCGCCTGCTGTTCGTGCCGGCCAATGCGGCGCAGATGCGACAGGCCGGGCAGGGCCGCGCGGGGCCGGACGATTTCCTGCGCCAACATCTGCGCAGTGGCGAGATCACCAGCGTGCAGACCGGCAAGGACGCCCAGGGCCAGGCGCGCATGATGGTGCAGCGGACCATCACCAGCCGCGAGCTGGGGCTGGACAAGACCCTGGTCATCAGCCTCTCGCGTAGCGTCGACCATATCAATGCCGGCTGGCATGAGCCGGCACATTCGTTCCTGCTCATGTGGCTGCTGTTCGCTCTGGCGGCGGCGCTGGTGCTGGCATTGCTGCAGGGACGGCGGCGTGCGGTGCAGGTGCTCACCCACCAGCGCGAGCTGCAGCATGCGGAGATGACCGAACGCATGGAGCTGGCCTTGTCCGGCGCCAATCTGGGCCTGTGGGACTGGCATATCCAGGCCGATACGCGCAGCGTCGACGGGCGTGCCAATGCCATGCTCGGTTATCCGCCCGAGCGCCAGTTCGACGCCCCCGGCGAATGGCGCACGCTGGTCAACCCGGAACACATGGCGGCCCTGGATCACGCGTTGCGCCTGCATCTGGCCGATAGTCGCCATTGCTTCGAGGCCGAATACCAGATGCGCCACAAGGAAGGGCACTGGGTCTGGATACAGTGTCGCGGCAAGCTGGTCGAGCGCGATACGCACGGCCGTCCGCTGCGCATGGTGGGCACGCGCATGGACATCAGCGCACGCAAGGCGGCCGAGGAGGAGATTGCGCGCCTGGCCTATTACGATGGCCTGACCGATCTGCCCAACCGGCGCCTGCTGCTGGATCGCCTGTCGCAGGCGGTAGCGCGCTATGCCCGCGCCGGGCAGTATGGCGCGGTGATCTTCGTCGACTTGGACAACTTCAAGGGCCTCAACGACACCATGGGTCACGATACCGGTGATCGCCTGCTGGAACTGGTGGCCATGCGCCTGCAGCAGGTCACGCGCGAAATCGATACCGTGGCCCGGCTGGGTGGGGATGAATTCGTCATCCTGCTGGAAAACCTGGGCAGCCAGATCGAGGAAGCGGAGAACAATGCCGAATGCGTCTGCCGCAAGATCCTCACCGCGCTCAATGCCGGTTACGAACTGCAGGGCAGTGAGGTGCGCAGTACGCCCAGCCTGGGGGTGGTGCTGTTCGGAGCCGGCCGGCATACCGTCAATGACCTGCTGCGCCAGGCCGACATGGCGATGTACGAGGCCAAGGCCGCCGGGCGCAATACCTATCGCTTCTTCTGTCCCTCCATGCAGGAAGTGCTGGACCAGATGGCGATGCTGGAAAACGATCTGCGTCACGCCCTGGTACGGCGCGAACTGCGCCTGCATTACCAGCCCATCGTGCGTGCTGACGGCAGCCTCGCCGGTGTAGAGGCGCTGATGCGCTGGCAGCATCCGCAACGCGGGATGGTGTATCCGGCGGCCTTCATCGGCCAGGCGGAAAAGGCCGGTCTGATCGTAGAGTTCGGACAATGGGCGCTGACCACTGCCTGCGAGCAGCTGGCCGCCTGGGCTGGCGATGCGCAGACGGCCCACCTGACCATCGCCGTCAATGTCAGCGCGCGCCAGTTCCGCCAGCCTGACTTCGCGCAATGTGTGCTGGACATCCTGGAGCGCACCGGTGCCAATCCGCGCCGGCTCAAGCTGGAGTTGACCGAAAGCATGCTGCTCACCGACGTCGATACGCTCATCACGCGCATGGCCATGCTCAAGGAGACCGGTCTTGGCTTCTCGCTGGATGATTTCGGTACGGGCTACTCGTCGCTGAGCTATCTCAAGAAACTGCCGCTGGACCAGTTGAAGATCGATCGATCCTTCGTGCAGGACATGCTGCAGACGCCGCATGCCTGGTCCATCGTGCAGACCATCGTCAACCTGGCGCAAGGCCTGGGGCTGGATGTGGTCGCGGAAGGGGTGGAGACCAGCGAGCAGTGGGCGGCCTTGCGTCGTCTGGGCTGTGCCGGTTTCCAGGGCTATCTGTTCGGCAAGCCCATGCCGCTGGAGGAGTTGCGGATGGGCGTGACGCTGGCCGCACCGGGCCATTCGGAGGGCGGCGAACCGGGTACCGGCGCGCCGCGCAGCATTCATCTGGCGCTGATCAGTCCGGTGGCGGGCGGCTGAAAGGCCATCGGGCTCAGTCCCGCTTGCATCTCCCGCTCGGCACGCCCTGCACTTGCGACCATGTCGTGACAGAGTTCACCCAGGGTGCGCACAGCTGCTTCGACGTCGCGTTCCCAGGGGAAGCTGTAGTTCAGGCGGATGCAGTGATGGAAGGCCGGATCACTGCTGAACATGTCACCCGGCGCCACGCTGATGCCGGCCTCCTGGGCGCGCGCGTGCAGTTCGATCGCCCGCACCGAGCGCGGCAGGCTGACCCACAGCAGATAGCCCCCTTGCGGCTGCGAGCAGTGGGTGCCGGCGGGGAAGAACCGCAACACCGCCGAACGCATGATGCGTTCGCGCTGCATCAGTAATTTGCGCAGCCGCCGCAGATGGAAATCATAGCCCTCGTTCTGCAGGTATTCCGCCACCGCCCGCTGGGGATGGGTGGGCATGCTCACGCTGTTGAGGAACTTGAGCTGCTCCACGGCCTGCCGATAGCGGCCTGGCATAGTCCAGCCGATGTGCTGCTCCGGGGTGAGGCTCTTGGAGAAGGAGCTGCAATACAACACCAGACCCTGCTCGTCGTAGCTCTTGGCCGGGCGTGGGCGCTGGTCGCTGTAGTGCAGTTCGCCATAGACGTCGTTTTCCACCAGCGGCAACTGGTAGGAAGCCATCAGTCGCACCAGCGCCTGCTTGCGCGAGTCTGGCATCAGGTAGCCCAGAGGATTCTGGAAGTTGCTCATCACCACCGCACCGGCCACCTCGCCACTGGCCAGGGCACGGTCCAGCGAAGGCAGGTCGATGCCCTGGCCGGGATCGGTCGGGATGGGCAGGGCGCGCATGCCCGCACGTTCGATGGCGTGCAGCAGGGCGTAGTAGGTCGGAGACTCCACGGCGATGGCCGCACCCGGCCGGGCGATGGCCTGGAGGCAGAGCTGCAGGGCTTCGGTGGCGCCCTGGGTGATGATGATTTCGCTGGCCTGGACCGGCAGTCCGGTCTCCAGATGGCGACGCGCGATCTGGCGGATCAGGTCGAGGTTGCCGGGTGGCAAGGTGCCGATCAGTTCGCGCTGTTCGCGGCGCTTGTAGAAGCCCTGTGCCAGCTGCGTGATCCGTGCCGACGGGAACAACGCCGGGTCGGGGTAGGGCGAACCCAGCGGGATGCGGGCATTGCAGTTGATGGAGCGCAGATTGTGCAGCACCAGCGCTGCTGGCGTGGCATCCGCAGGTGGCACCGGCAGGCAAGCGGGGCGCGCCGGTATCGGCACGGGGCCGGGCGGGCAGGCCGCTGCCTGGCGCATGCGTACGAAATAGCCCGACTGCGGGCGGCTCTCGATCAGTCCCTGACTCTCCAGCAGGAGGAAGGCCCGGATCACCGTGGAAATGCTCAGGTGGTATTGCTGGCTGGCGCGACGGACGGAAGGAATCTTCTCGCCCGGCAGCATCACGCCTTCCTGGATCTGGCGCCGGATGGTGTCGGCGAGGGTTTCGTAGAGCTTCATGGGTTTTCCCGTAGCAAAGCAATCGGATGGACGCATCCTAGGACCGCGCTGTCAGGACGCCAATCATACGAAGGTATGGACGCTTGCCGGTTTCACCCGCGCTTCCCCATGCCATGAGAGCGGCCCCGCTCCAGGCCTGCGCCAGCGGCCGGTTTTCATCCGATGGGCACCCTATACTTTGGTGTAATACATGTGCTTTGTCCGCCTTGCAGGTTATATACTCGCGTCCGGAAGGAAGGATCGCCATCCGCGGTCCTGACCATCATTCAGGGACCACAACCGGTCCACATAAAAACAGGCAAGCCAGCAGGGGGGAGCAGTATGTACCGATTCAATCGTTCGCCGGCAGTACCGGCCGCGGCCGCGGCACTGACGGTAGCGATCTTTGCCGTGGATGCACTCACCGAGCTGGACGTGGCCATTGCCGTGCTCTACGTCGGCGTGGTGCTGATGTCGGTCTGGATCTGGCCACGGCGCGGCGTGATCGCCGTGATGCTGTTCTGCATGGGGCTGACACTGCTCGCTTATCTGATCTCCCATGGTTTCTTCAAGGATGAGGCGGCCCTGACCCGTTGCCTGGTCAGTCTGGCCGCCATCGCCATTACCGGATTTCTGGCCGTCAAGGGGCAGGATGCGACCATTGCCCTGCTGCAACGGGAAGAAGCCCTGAACCAGGCCCGCAGCCAACTGGCCCACGCCAGTCGGGTGAGCACCTTGGGTGAACTCACCGCCACCATCGCCCACGAAGTCAATCAGCCGCTGGCGGCCATCGTCACCCACGGCCAGGCCGGCCTGCGCTGGCTCAACCGCGAGGAACCGGTACTGGAGGAAGTGCGACGCGCGGTCGATGCCATGCAGCAGAACGCCAAGCGGGCCAGCGAAGTGATCCAGCGCATCCGCAGCATGGCGCGGCCCTCGGCGCCGACCTTCGTGCCGCTGGATGTGAGCCAGATCAGCGCGGAAAGCTGCGACATGCTGGGCCGCGAATTGCAGCGCCTGCGTGTAAAGCTGCGGCTGAACCTGCCGCCAGGATTGCCGGCCGTGCTGGCCGACAAGGTGCAATTGCAGCAGGTGCTGATCAATCTGGTCATGAACGCAGCCCAGGCCATGCACGAGGCGCGGACCATTGCGCCGGTGATCGAAGTGCGTTGCGGCCTTACGCCGGAGGGCATGCTCTTTATCGAAGTGGCCGACAACGGTCCCGGATTCACCGAAGAGCAGCTCAAGAAGTTGTTCGACGCCTTCTTCACCACCAAGAAAGAGGGCATGGGGATGGGGCTGGCGATCTGCCGCTCCATCCTCGAATCGCTCGGCGGCACCATCGTCGCCGCCCATCGCAAGCCACAAGGAGCCTTGATGACTGTCCAGCTGCCGCCGATCCAGGGAGATGAACAATGAGTTCGGTGGCGCGCGTAGCCGCTGCCGAGTCCGCACCCGCGGTGCCGGTGGTATATATCGTCGACGACGACCCGGCCCTGCGCGAGGCGCTGGACAGCCTGCTGCGCTCGGTGGGCCTGCAGGTGTTCGGTTATGCCAGTGCCATCGAATTCCAGCAGCGTCCGATCCAGAGCAGTCCATCCTGCCTGCTGCTGGATGTCCGTCTGCAGGGCGTGAGCGGGCTGGATGTGCAGGCCGAACTGGTGCGCAGCGGCGTGGACATGCCGGTGATCCTGATGACTGGCCATGGCGACATCCCCATGAGCGTGCGGGCCATGAAGGCCGGTGCCATCGATTTCCTGACCAAACCTTTCCGCGAGCAGGACTTGCTGGACGCCGTGGCCACCGCCCACGAGAAGGACCGGCTGCAGCTGGAGCAGCGCCTGGCGCGTACCGGCCTGCAGGCACGCTATGCCAGCCTGACGCCGCGCGAGGCCGAAGTCATGTGGCTGGCCGTCAGCGGGCTCCTGAACAAGCAGATCGCCGGAGAGCTTGGCACCAGCGAGGTGACGGTGAAGATCCATCGCGGCCACGCCATGAAGAAGATGCAGGCACGTTCCTTCGCCGACCTGGTGCGCATGGGTCAGGCCCTGGAGCAGCAAGGGCTCAAGCCGCGCGCCTGAAGCCTGGCGCAATGCCACGGCAGGGTGCCGGCCGGCCAGGCCGAATGGCGTGTCGGCGCCCGTCTTACCCCCGCTCATACCAATGTATGATTCCCGCCCCGGCCCGGGCTTGATAACCTGCAATCAAGAATTCGTCTCATCCATGCGGATGCAGAAGACAGGCCGGCGCTTCGAGCCGGCATCGCCAAGGGAATGCAGTGAACCAGCCAAGCAAGATTGCCGTAATCGATGATGACGCCTCCATGCGCGAGGCCCTCTCGGCGCTGATGCGCTCAATGGGATGGACGGTGCAATGTCACGCCAGCGCCGACGACTTTGTCGCCGAACAAGCCTATGAAGCCATGGATTGCATCGTCACCGATGTCCAGATGCCCGGCATGAGCGGCGTGGAATTGCTGGAATGGCTGCGCGGCCGCCAACTGGCCATGCCGGTGGTGGTAATCACGTCGTATCCCACCGTGGCGGTAGCGGCGCGTGTGGTGGCGGCCGGCCGCTCGGCCTTCCTCGGCAAGCCCTTCGATGGCGACGAGATGCTGCAGACGGTGGAAACTCTACTCAAGCAATGACCCGGGGGGGAAGATGGAAAATCTGATGCAGCAGACCCAAGCCATGCCACGCCGCTGGAAAGACAGCCTGCGCAGTCTGGTGACCGCAATCGCACCGGCAGCCCAGGAGATCAGCCTGCGGCAACGCCTGGCCCGTCATTCACGCTGGCCCATCTACCTCTTGCTTACCCTGGTCGTGGCGTGCGGCGCCAGCCTGTCCATGGTCATGCAGAACACCGTGGAAAACATCCGCCATGCCGCCGATCCCCTGGTGCACTGGACCCTCAATGGCATGGGCATGCATGACGTGACCGAACTGCTGCGCGAGGGCGGCATGGTGGACCTGAACCTGAACCGCATCGCCCGTCTGGTGCACTGGTTCAATCTGCTGGCACTGGCCACGGCGCTGTTCATGATGTATCACATCCGCGCCCGCTTCCGCTCCGAAGACGCGCTGGCACACCAGGCCGCGCACGATCCGCTGACCGGCCTGGCGCACCGCCGCTCGCTCGAACACCGCTTGCTGCACCTGCGTGGCCGCAGTCATACCCTGGTGCTGGGCAGCGTCGATCGCTTCGAACGCGTCATCGGCGCCTACGGCCATGAATTTGCCGACGCCATGATCACCGATATCGCATCCCGCCTGCGCAGCATTGCCGGGGCCTATCACGGCGAGGTCTTCCGCCTGGATGGCGCCAATTTCGTGATCCTGTATCGCCACCATGTCGACTCCGAGGATTTCTCGCGGGCGCTGGTCGCCCTGCAGGCCGGCATGCAGCGGCCTTTCAGCTGCCGCGCCCACGAAGTCTATTCCAACCTGAGCCTGGGGGCGGCCGAGTATCCGCGTCATGGCGGCGACGCCGTGCAACTGCTGCGCAATGCCGACGCCGCGCTGCAATCGGCCCGTGCACAGGGTGGCAACATGCTGGTGGCCTATTCGGAAGCGCTCAACGCCGAAGCGGTGGCCCGGGTCGAACTGGAGGCCCAACTGGTACACGCCCTGGAGCGCAACGAACTGGAACTGCACCTGCAACCCCAGCAATCGCTGCAGGACGGCAGCCTGGTCGGATTCGAGGCGCTGGTGCGCTGGCGTCGCCATGGCCAGCTGGTGCCGCCGGGCGATTTCATCCCCGTGGCCGAGGAATCCGGCCTGGTCATCGCCATCGGGGAATGGGTGCTGGAACGTGCCTGTGCCCAGATCCACACGCTGCGCAACCTGAGCGGACGCGACATGGTGGTGGCCGTGAACATCTCGGCGCGCCACTTCGGCCACCCCGATTTCCTGGCGCGCATGCAGGCGCTGCTGGCGCGCACCGGCATCAATCCCGCCTGCCTGGAACTGGAAATCACCGAAGGCGCCGTCATGGAGCACACCGAGGCTGCCGTGCAACTCTTGCACGAATTGCGCGCACTGGGACTGAAGCTGTCGATCGACGATTTCGGCACCGGCTATTCCAGCCTGGCCTACCTGAAACGCTTCCCCATCGACAAGCTCAAGGTCGACCGCTCCTTTGTCAGCCAGCTACGCCCCAATTCGCAGGACGCTGCCATCGTGCAGGCGGTCATCGGCCTGGGCCATACGCTGGACATCAAGGTCATTGCCGAGGGCGTGGAAACGGTGCAGCAGCGCGAATGGCTCAAGCGCCTGGGTTGCGACGAAATCCAGGGCTACTTCTACAGCCGCCCATTGGCGGAGCCGCAGCTGCTGGGTTTCGTGATCGGCCAGATGCGCGAAGAAGCGGCGGCCTGAACGGGCAGGGCACACGGTCTTCAGGGGCCGGACGCGATGCGACCGGGGCGGTCTTTGGCGGGATCGGTGGCGTGCATTATGATAGCCACCCGGCGGACGAGACCAGCGCTATCTGCTTCACCTGCGCGGCCGTCGGATCGAGCATTCCAGCCCGGTTCAGAAAACCAGAAAGTGAGCCCTTGCGTCATGTCGCACGAAGAAACCCCATTGCCATCGGAAGAAGGCGCGCGCCGCGGCAGTCCCGGTGAAGTCCTGCGTGTCTTCCTCAAGCTGGGGCTGACTTCATTTGGCGGACCGGTGGCGCACCTGGCGTATTTCCGCGACGAGCTCGTGGTGCGCCGCCGCTGGATTGGTGAAAGCAGCTATGCCGATCTGGTCGCGCTGTGCCAGTTCCTGCCCGGCCCGGCGTCCAGCCAGGTCGGTTTCGCCCTGGGCCTGTTGCGTGGCGGCCCGTGGGGCGCCCTGGCAGCCTGGGCGGCATTCACCTTGCCATCGGCGCTGTTGCTGCTGGTCTTTGGCCTGGTCGCTGGGAGCATGTCGGGTGTCCTCGGTACCGGTCTGCTGCACGGTCTGAAGATCGTGGCCGTGGCTGTGGTGGCCCAGGCGGTCTGGGGCATGGCGCGCACCATCACGCCCGACCGCCAGCGCATCAGCATCGCGCTGGGTGCGTTGATGATCGTGGTCGGCGCCGGCAGCGCCGTGGGCCAGATCGCCGCCATCCTGTTTGGTACCGTGGCCGGCTTGTTGTTCTGTCGCGACCTTGCCGTGACTCGCCGGGGACAATTGGGATTCGGCGTGTCGCGCGGTGTCGGCCTGGCCTGCCTGGCTGCTTTCCTGCTGTTGCTGGTCGGCTTGCCGCTGGTGGCGACGTGGTCCGGGCTGCATGCTGTTTCGGTGTTTGATGCCTTCTATCGTTCGGCCTCACTGGTCTTCGGCGGTGGACATGTGGTGCTGCCCTTGCTGCAGGCCGAAGTGGTCGGCCCCGGCTGGGTCTCCAACGATGTCTTCCTGGCCGGTTATGGTGCCGCGCAGGCGGTGCCGGGTCCGCTCTTTACCTTCGCCGCCTACCTCGGCACGGTGATGCAAGCCTTCCCCAATGGCGTGGCAGGTGCCGTGCTGTGCCTGCTGGCGATCTTCCTGCCGGGTTTCCTGCTGCTGTTGGGCGCGCTGCCGTTCTGGGACGACTTCCGGCAACGGCCGCTGGCCCAGGCCGCCATGCGCGGGGCCAATGCCGCCGTAGTCGGCCTGCTGGCGGGGGCGCTCTATAACCCGGTGTGGACCAGTGCAGTGTTCAATGCCCGCGATTTTGCGCTGGCCGTGACCGGCATGGTGCTGCTGATGGCCTGGCGCCTGCCGCCATTGGCGGTGGTGGTGATCCTGGCGCTGAGCGGGGTCCTGCTGCAGGCGCTCTGAAGCCTGGCTGCTGTTGCCGGGCTTGCAATCAGGAAACCCCTGATGGCGTGCGCGTGGTTGCCGTCCTATCGTGAATCCACGATAAGGAGGGGACCATGTGTACCAACGCCATGAGCATCGCACGCCGCCATCTGGGCATCATCGTCCGGCTGTGCGACATGTCCGAACAGGATGAACCGGTCGCCGAACTGGTGCGCGCCACCGTGAGGAACTGCCTGCTGGCGATGCAGACGGCCGGCACCGAAGCGGCCGAGGCCAGCGAGATCATCGGACAGCTGCTGCAGCATGAACTCGCCGGCGTCCCGGCCGACCGGGACAAATACCGCAAGGTACTGGAAGCGGCCCACCTGCATGCCGAATACCTGATGCTGGCCGATCGCAGCGCCGCCCACTGAACGTCGCCACTGCCGGCCGCCGGCCGTCATGGCCTATCCCGTGTGATCAATAGCTGCCGTCGAACTGCTCGGCCGGTACCGGCTTGCCGAACAGGTAGCCCTGGTAGCGGGTGCAACCCAGGGCGGCCAGGAATTGCTGCTGCTCGCGGGTCTCGACGCCTTCGGCAATGACTTCCAGACCAAGCGCATCGGCCAGGGCGATGATGCTCCTGGCGATGGCGACATCGCTGGGTGTGGCCAGCAATTCACGGACGAAGGACTGATCGATCTTGAGCTGGTCCAGCGGTAGGCGCTTGAGCAGCGACAACGAGGAATAGCCGGTACCGAAATCGTCCAGCGCCAGCGTCAGCCCATGGCGCTTCAACTCCAGCATCTTGTCGATGGTGGCTTGCACGTCCTCCACCATGGCCGACTCCGTCAACTCTAGCTTGAGGTGGGCAGCCTGAGCGCCGGTCTCTTCGATGGTGCGCAGGATGTCCTGCACGAAATCCGGCTGACGCAGCTGGAGCGCGCTCACATTGACCGCGATGACCACCGGTGGCCGATTGCCGTTGTCGCTGCGGTTCCAGCGCACGGATTGGCGACAGGCCTGCTCGAACACCCAATGGCCCAGTGGCAGGATCAGGCCCGAGGCCTCCGCCACGGGAATGAAGAGGCCAGGCGAGACCGGGCCCCGGAAGGGATTGTGCCAGCGCGCCAGGGCTTCCACGCCGATCAGGCTACCGGCCTGGTCACGCTGCGGCTGGTAGTGCAGGCTGAACTCTCCGTTCTCGATGGCGCGGCGCAGGTCGTTCTCCAGGCCGGTGCGGAAATGCAGGGCCGATTCCATTTCCTGGTTGAACAGGCAGAAGGTATTGCGTCCCGCCTTCTTGGCCGCGTACATGGCCAGATCGCCCTGGCGCAGCAGGTCCTGTACGCTGGCATGCGGGTCCTGCATCAATGCCACGCCGACCGAGCAGGTCGCGAAATGTCCGACGCCATGGAAGTCGAAGCGCGCTTGCATGGCATCGATGATGCGCTGGGCGAACTGGCTGGCCAGCAACTGGGCCTGTTGTGCCGGCAGTCCATCCAGCAGCACCACGAATTCGTCTCCGCCCAGACGCGCCACCATGCCGGTACGGCCGACCAGGTTCTGCAGACGCTGCGCCACCTGCTGCAAAAGCTGGTCGCCAACGGTGTGGCCCATGGCGTCATTGAGGTCCTTGAAGTTGTCGACGTCGACGAAGAACAATGCTCCCACGCCTTGACCGCTCTCAGCCCTATGGCCACGGTGGCTGGCGGGCTGGATCTTCTCCAGCAGCAGGCGGCGGTTGGGCAGGCCGGTGAGCGGGTCGTAGAAAGCCAGTTGACGGGTTTCCTCCTGCAGGCGCTTCTGGCTGCTGATGTCCAGCAGCGTCCCGACATAGTGACTCACACCACCGGCGGGGTCATTCACCGCGGTCAGCGTGAGCACGGCATGGAATTCGTCGCCACCGCGACGCTGTACGCAGAGCTCGCCCTGCCATTTCCCCTGGCTCTGGATCAGGGCCCACAGGCTGGTCCGGAAATCCCGGTCTTCCTGCTCCTGACGGCAGGGCGGCATCCCCTGGGCATCCAGGTCAAGGTCGCCCTGTCGATAACCGGTCAACTCGGTGAAGGCGGCGTTGACATCGAGCACGCTACGATCGGCACCCATGACCCAGATCGCCTCCGAAGAATGGAAGGCCGCCGCAGCGATACGCAATGAGGCTTCGCTTTGCCTGAGCCTGGCGGTGCGGCGGGCGACTTCCCGGCGCAGGTAGGCGGCGATCAGCAAGGCGCAGACCAGCAGCGCCAGAGCGCCGCCCAGCAACCACCAGACGTAGGTCGGCAGCGAGGTCGCGCCACGGCCCCATTTGCGCAGGATATCGAAGTAGATGGACTGCGGATCGGCCTGCCACTGTGACAGGGCGCGGTCGATGGCCGCCAGGGTCTCCGGGGGCTGTTGCCTGCTGCTGACGAAATACAGCTTGACCGGCTGGAACACGATGCTGGTGTCGGCCAGACGATAGCGGTCGGCCAGCATGTCGCCCGCCTGCTGGCTGGCGATGATGCCATCGATCTCGCCGGCGGCGGCCATGCGGAAACCTTCTTCCACGTTTTTCAATGGCACCAGGGTCAGTTTGATCCCGGAGTTATCCATCAGGGCGCGGAAATAGCTGGCCTGCACCGAGCTGTCGAGCAGGCCGATCTTCTTGCCCTTGAGATCGAACACCGAATCGATCACCACGGACTGGTTGCGATACAGGATGGACCAGCTGTAGAGCGCCGGCACGGCGGAGTATTGCAGCACTTTTTCACGCTGCTCGGTCCAGGCCACATCGGGGAGGATATCGATCTTGCCTTCTTCGGCCCATTGCAGGCAGGTCTGCCATTCGCAGGGCACGAAACGCAGTTGCCAGTCCTCGCGGCTGGCGATCTGGCGCAGCAGGTCGATGTGCAGACCCGAGGCGGTGCCGGCACTGTCGAAGAAGATCTTGGGTGGATTCTGGTAGACGCCGACCGACAGCACCTTGGCCTGGCCCTCGGAAAGGGTCAGCAGGCAGCACAACAGGAGCAGGAGGCGCCATGGACGCCACCTCTTGCTCCACCCCTTGCGCTGCACGCCCGCGGCCACACCCTGGCCCGGCTGCCTTGCCTCTGTCGCAGGCGGATTGCTGGCCGACATGTTTGCCACAGCGATGTGTTCCTTATTTGGTTTTTTGTCTACTTTATAGAACATCAAACCAAATTGGAACGTTTACCGCCATTGCCAGTTACGTCGGTTTGTTGGCATCAGCCGGGGCAAGGGGAAAACGCGGGGGCGTAGCGTACGCCCCGCGCTCTTAGAAGAATCCCTGGGTTGGCAGGCGGACCTGGTTCGCGCTCAGGTTGCCCAGTGCAAAGGCCTTGTGCGAGGTCGGGTTGTGGGTGGAGATGGTGCGGATGTTGCGCCAGTGACGATCCAGATTGGCCGAGGTGAGGGTGGCCGAGGCTCCGGCGATGTCGAACAGGGCCGTGGCGGCGTGATGGGCGATGCGATCCACCACCACCTTGGCGCGTGCGGCGGCAGCGGCGGCATCCTGCAGGCGGTCATCGGCATCGGCCGCATTGCTCTTCAGGGCGGCATAGGCGCGGTCGGCCTCGCTGGCGGCGGCCAGCACGATGGCGCGGGTGGCAAAGGCATCGGCATCGCGTTCGCCCAGGGCGCTCAGCAGGATAGGGTCATCGGCCGCCGCAGGTGTGGGGGCGTAGTAGTAATTGCGCTTGCGTTTGGACAGCAGCGCGCTGGCGTCGCGTGCCACTGCGCTGACCACGCCGGCTATGACCGCCGTGAGGAATAGTTGCGCAATGGTCGAGCCCAGCACCGCCTGGCGCGCTGGTACCTGATCCGGCAGCAGCACTTCGTGCGGGGCCACCAGGACATTCTCGAAGTTGGTGGTGCCGCTGCCGGTCAGGCGCTGGCCCATGCCGTACCAGTCATCCACGGTCTGCACGCCTTCGCGCTGGCGGGGCAGCAGGACCACCGCGCGGCGGCCGTCTTCCACTGACACCGTCACATGCAGCCAGTCGGCAAAGAGCGAACCGGTCGAATAGAACTTCTGGCCGTTGAGCACATAGTGCTCACCCTGGCGGACCAGACGCGTAGACAGCACACCGGTGCCGCCGATCTGTGCCTGTCCCAGTTCGGTATGGGAGGCGCCGATCAGGTCGCCGGCACGCACGCGCTCGCGCAGTGCAGCCACGCCCGGATGTTGCAGCGGTGCGTTGAGCACGCGTTCCAGGGCCACATGGTGATTGCGCCAGATGTGGGCGATGTTGGGATCGGCCGCCCCCAGTTCGATGGCGGCCTCCAGGGTCTGAACGAAGGTGGCGCCACCGCCACCGTAATCGGCGTCGAGCCGCCTTGCACCGAATCCGGTGGCCTTGATTTCTTCGATCAGGGCAAAGGGTTGTTCACGTTGTGCATCGCGCTGGGCTGCGCCGTCGGCAATGCGCTGCAGGAGGTCGGAGGGAAGTGTGCTCATGAGGTCGATGGTGTCCGGGAGAATGGATGCCGCAGGCCGGATGGCCGGGATGAGCACATCATAGAGCTCCGGGCAGGCAAGCCAAACTGCGCATTTCGCATTAGCTTGCTTGGGCCAGTCATATGCGGCCGATATGGCCGATATGGCCGATATGGCCGATATGGCCGATGTGGCCGATGTGGCCGATGTGGCCGATGTGGCGGACACCAGCGCTCAGTTTTCGCTTACGGTGGTTGGAGAACGTCTGAACCGGGCGATCAGGAACTTTGCGCATTCATAAGCAGGGAAGGCAAGGACGCCCCAGGCAAATGCCATGACAAGCTCAGGCAACGGCAATGACGAGAAATGGAAGGCCTCGGTCAGTGCCGGAACGTACAAGGCCGCCAGCAGCATGGTCACGGCGAGCGCCGAAATAATCAGTGCCGCACCATTGCTCGGGTAGAGCGCCTGCAGGAAGTGGCGTCCAGGGGCCAGCGCCGAAAACATCAGACTGAGATTGAGCACGACCAGCACGATGAACCCGGCAGCACGGGCCTGGCCTGGCGCGAGTCGTTCCAGAAACCAGGCATAGCCACAGACCGCGAATGCCAGGGCCAGACCGCCCTGCATCACCGCCAGCAGGAGGGTGCGCGCTTCCAGCAGCGGCGCGTTGCCGTCGCGACCCGGCGCACTGCGCTCGCTGCCGTCCGTTGCCGCATTCTCAAAGGCCAGCGTACAGGCAGGGTCGACGATCAGCTCCAGGAATGCAATCTGCATCGGATAGAGGATCAAGGGCCAGCCGCAGATGACAGGCAGCAATGCCATGCCGGCGATAGGCACATGCATGGACAGGACGTAGGTCATCGCACTGCGCATTCTGGAAAAGATCCGCCGCCCCGTCAGGATGCCCTCCACGATGGAGGAAAAGTTGTCGTCCAGCAGGATCAGCGAGCCGGCTTCCCTGGCGACATCGGTACCGCGCCCTCCCATGGCGATACCGACATGCGCGGCCTTGAGCGCAGGCGCATCGTTGACGCCGTCGCCGGTCATGGCGACGATCTGGCCGTCGGCCTTCAGTGCCGCCACGATGCGCAACTTCTGGTGGGGCGTGATGCGCGCGAAGACGCTGGTGGTGCGCAGCCGGCGGGTGAGTTCGTGCTCATCCAAGGCCTGCACCTCATCGCCCAGCAAAATCCGGTCGGCACTGATGCCGGCCTCCCTCGCGATGGTCTGCGCCGTGCCGGGATGATCACCGGTGATCATGATGACCCTGATCCCGGCCCGATGACAGGCCTGGATCGCCGCCGGTACGGCCTCTCGCAGGGGATCGGCCAGTGCCAGCAGGCCCAGGTAGCGCAGCGCGAAGCCGGTCTGCGAGGCCGGTAGCGGACCGCTCCAGTTGCAGCTGGCCACGGCGATCACGCGCAAGCCATGGCTGGCCAGGTGCAGGACATCGTGCTGCATCTGTTGCACTTCTGCCGGCGCCAACCCACACAAGGATGCAATCGCCTCCGGCGCCCCCTTGGTCGCTACCAGCAAGGGGGTGTCTGCATCGCCTTTCCAGACCAGCGTCATCGCCCGCAGCTCGGGACTGAGCGGGTATTCCTGCAGCAGCTGCGTGACCGCTGGCGGTGCGAAGCGTTTGGCGCTTTCCCCGGCCAGCTGATGAAAGGCCTTCTCCATGGGATCGGTGGGACGCTGGCTGCTCGCCAGGGCGGCGGTTTCCAGCAGCGTGCGCCACTGCGGCGAGGTGATGCCGACGTCGCTCTCATCGAAGTAGAGATGGTGCCCGGCGCTCATCGCCTGTACGACACGCATCCGGTTCTCTGTCAGCGTTCCGGTCTTGTCGGTGCACAGGACCGTGATCGAACCCAAGGCCTCGACCGCCGACAGGCGTCGCGTCAGCACATTGGCACGCGCCATGCGCCATGCCCCGATGGCAGGAAAGACCGTGAGGATGATGGGAAGCTCTTCCGGCAGCAGCGACATCGACAAGGCGATTCCCATCAACATGGCCTCGGTCCAGCGGCCATGGGCATAGCCTTCGAGAACCACGAGAAGGGCGCTCAGCGCCAGGCCGGCTACGGCAAACACCTTGACTGCACGAGCCACGTGCCGCTGCATCGGGCTCGGTTCCTCGACCAGCTCATGCAGCAGACTGCTGATCTTTCCCAGTTCACTGCGGGCGCCTGTGGCGCTCACCCGGGCGATACCACTACCTCGTACAACCAGTGTGCCTGATCGCACCAGCATCGCGCTGTCGGTTTGCGCAGGGGAGGGCTGATGCCATTCGGGTGTCGTTGGTAGGCCGCGCTTTTCGACCGGGCAAGCCTCTCCGGTCAGCAATGATTCATCGATCTGCAGATTGGTGGCCTCAAGAACGTCCGCATCTGCCGGCACCCGGGCGCCTTCCTCCAGAAGGATCAGGTCGCCCCGCACCAGATCCTGGCTGGGCACGCGCACCGTCCGACCCGCGCGGATTACAAGGGCGGTGGGGCTGTTGAGCACGCGCAGGGCGGACAGCGCATGCTCGGTCTTTCCCTCCTGATAGAGTGTCAGCGCCACGGTGAGCGCAACCATGAACAATAACAACAAGCCTTCGCGCAGATCGCCCAGGGCCAGATAGATGGCAGCGGCCGACAGCAGGAGCACGAACATCGGCTCCTTCAGAACATTGATCAGAGCCCGTCCCATCCGGCGCCGTTCGGATGTCAACACGTTCGGCCCGTCCTCGGCAAGGATGCGCGCCACTTCGGAAGGTAACAGGCCTTGGTAATCATCCTTCGACTCTCGCATCCGAACCTCCCTCGATGTGCATAGCGATATTGCTTCGGCCGATTTATCTGATCTGCATCAGTTCTTCGTCGCGCATGTCGCCCATCATGGACGGCAGCTATTTCGGCTCGGGCGCGGTTCCTGCCCTGGGTCACCGACGTCAGGACAGACAATGCGAATGTTGACTATTTCCCTATTGGCGAGCATGGCACTCTTGATCATCTATGTCGTTTTCTACTTCGTCGTTCAGTACGTCGTTCAGGACTGAATTTCAAGGCAGTGAATACGGACCACTCCCATCACGGCGGGATGGCCCGGTAGTGCTGCGCAACCAGGCGCGCCACGGCGCAGGAGGCCAGCCGTGTTTCACGTGAATCGGCGCGGCTGGTCAGCACCAGCGGCAGGCGTGCTCCAAGCACCAGACCGGCACTGACGGCACCACCCAGATATTCCAGTTGCTTGGCCAGCAGATTGCCGCTTTCCAGATCGGGGACCACCAGGATATCCGCCTGTCCCGCCACATCCGAGACGATGCCCTTGACCCGTGCCGATACCGGCGAGACCGCATTGTCGAAGGCCAGCGGGCCATCCAGTACGCCGCCGGTGATCTGCCCGCGATCGGCCATCTTGCATAGCGCGGCGGCGTCCAGCGTGGCCGGCATCCTCGGATTGACCGTCTCCACCGCCGCCAGGATGGCCACCCTGGGCAGCTTGACGCCAATGGCCTGGGCCAGGTCGATGGCGTTGCGGATGATGTCGGCCTTTTCTTCCAGCGTCGGTTCGATGTTCACGGCTGCATCGGTGATGATGAAGGGCCGCGGGTAGGAGGGCGTCTGCATCAGGTAGCAATGGCTCATGCGGCGCTTGGTGCGCAGCGCCGGGCTGGCCACCACGGCGCTCATGAATTCGTCGGTATGCAGGCTGCCTTTCATCAGCATCTCCACCTGTCCCTGGCTGGCCAGTTCTACCGCACGTGCAGCCGCCGCGTGGCTGTGGGGAACGTCTTCGATGGGGAACGCGGAGATATCCAGCTTCTGCTGCGCCGCCAGGGCCAGCAGCTTGGCCCGGGGCGCCACCAGTACCGGCAGGATGATGCCGGCGGCATGGGCGTCCAGTACCGCCGACAGGCTGGCCGCGTCGCAGGGGTGGACGATTGCGACCTTGACCGGCCCCAGCTGGCGCGTATGGTCGAGCAACTGTTGCAGCTCGCCATCGCCCATCTTCATGCTGACTTCCGGCAAGGTGGTCCGGCGTCGCACGATGGATTCGGTGGGTGCGATGACGTCGGCCTCGCCTTCGATCACGATGACATTGTCCTGATTGACGCAGGCGCATTTGAGCGTCAGCCGGTGCCGGGCCTCGTCACGTGCGACCACGGTGACGCTGGTCTGCAGCGTATCGCCGATGCGGACCGGATGCAGGAACCGCAGGGTCTGGCCGAGATAGATCGTGCCTGGCCCCGGCAGCCGGGTCCCCAGTACCGCCGAGATCAATGCGCCGCCGAACATGCCATGCGCGATCAGCCCGTGGAACCGGCTTTCCTTGGCGAAGGCGGCATCCAGATGCTGGGGATTGGCGTCACCGGAGATGACGGCGAAGAGCTGGATGTCGGCCGAGGTGAGCGTGCGGGTGATGGTGGCAGTGTCACCGATGGCGATTTCCGCGAAGACCCGGTTGCGGATCAGGCCGAGCAGGTCGTCGCTGGCGTGCGTTTCTGTCATGTTGGCGGGGCTGCCTGATGATGCTTGGGTCATGGTGTCCTCGGGTGGGAATGGGCCGGAGCGGATTCGGCGATGTGGCGCTCACGCTTGCCCGGGGCGTTCATGCGACGATGTGATAGCCCGCATCGACATACAGGGTGTTTCCGGTGATGACGCTGGACGCATCGCTGGCCAGAAAGCTGCACAGGTCACCGACATCGTCGATATTGGCCAGCCGGCGCAAGGGCGAACGGCGGGCGGCGTCGGTCAGAAACTCCTCGAAACAATTCAGTCCGGAGGCCGCCCGCGTGGCCAGCGGCCCCGGCGACACGGCATTGACCCGAATGCCAGCCGGGCCCAGGTCGCTGGCCAGATAGCGTACGCTGGCTTCCAGCGCCGCCTTGACCGGCCCCATCACGCCGTAGTTGCTGACGACCTCGTCGGCACCGACATAACTCATGGTGATCAGGCTACCGCCATTCTTCATCAGGGGCTGAGCCAGGCGGGCCATACGGATGAAGGAATGGCAGGATACGTCCATTGCCTTGGCAAATCCCTCGGGCGAGCAATTCACGACGCGGTCGTGCAGATCCGCCGCTGGTGCAAAGGCGATCGAATGCAGCACGAAGTCCAGCCTGCCCCAGTGCGTCGTGATCAGTTCGAACAGCTGCTCCATCTGGCCAGGTTGACTGACGTCCAGCGGGCTCATGATGGTGGCCCGCACCTGATCCGCCAGGGGTTCCACATAATGGCGCGCCTTGTCGTTGAGCCAGGTCACGGCCAGCTCGGCGCCGGCCGCGTGCAGTGCACGGGCACAGCCCCAGGCGATGCTGTGCTTGTCGGCGATGCCGACCACCAGGCCTTTTTTTCCTTCCAGCGAAAGCACCATCCTATTTCTCCATGATGTAGGCTCCGGGCGCATCGTCCATCCGCCCGGCTTTTGCGCCGCCCAGACGGGGCGGAGTGGTGGGCTCGCCCGAATGCTGCGCCAGCCAGGTTTGCCAGGCGGGCCACCAGGAGCCTTCGGTGACGGGAGTCTCTGCGGCCCATTGATCGGGCGGGCAGTAGGCGCCACCGGCCGGCCGGGTGCGCATCTGGAACTGGCTGCGCGGATGCCCCGGCGGGCTGACGATGCCGGCATTGTGGCCGCCGCTGACCAAGACGAAGGTGATTTCCGCAGGGCACAGATAATGCAACTTGAAGACCGAGTGCCAAGGGGCGACGTGGTCGCGGACCGTTCCCACCAGGAATACCGGGGTATTGATGTCACTGAGCGCGACTGGCTTGCCGTCTACGGGATAACGGCCTTCGCTCAGATCGTCATCAAGGAACAGCCGGCGCAGGTATTGCGAATGCATGCGAGCCGGCATGCGGGTGGCGTCCGCATTCCATTCCATCAGGTCGCTGTTGCGGGCCGGCGTACCCATCAGGTATTGGCCGATCACGCGTGACCAGAGCAGGTCGTAGGAGCGCAGCATCTGGAAGGCGGCCGCCATCTGCGTCTGGCTGAGCGTGCCGGCCTCTTGCATCTGGGCCTCCAGCAGGCTGATCTGGCTTTCGTCGATGAACAGGCCCAGTTCACCCGGCTCGCTGAAGTCGGTCTGGGCAGCCAGCAAGGTCAGCGATGCCAGGCGCGGGTCGCCGTCGCGTGCCATCGCGGCCGCTGCAATGGCCAACAGGCTGCCACCCAGGCAATAACCGGCGCCATGTACTTTCTGACCGGGCACGATGCGGTTGACCGTGTCGAGGGCGGCATGCAGACCAGCGTTCAGGTAGTCGTCCATGCCCAGGTCGCGGTCTTCGGGACCGGGGTTCTTCCAGGAGACGCAGAATACCGTGTGACCGCGCTCGACCAGATAGCGGATCAGCGAGTTCGCCGGTGACAGGTCGAGGATGTAGTACTTCATGATCCAGGCCGGAATGATCAGCAGCGGCTCCGGATACACCGCCTTGCCGGCTGGGGCGTACTGGATCAATTCCATGAGGTCGTTGCGCAGGACCACCTTGCCGGGCGTGATCGCCACATCCTTGCCGGGCAGGAAGCTGCGATCGGTACTGGTGGGCTGTTCCAGCAGCAGACCGACCATGTCGTTCATGCAGTTCTGCAGACCGAGCAGGAGATTGTTGCCGCGTTGTTCAGCGGTGACGCGAAGGACTTCCGGATTGGTCAGCAGGTTGTTGCCTGGAGAAAAGAGGTCCAATAATTGCCGTGCGGCGAAACTGACCACATCAGCGTGGTGCTTTTCCACACCCCAGACATCGCGCGTGGCGGCGCTCCACCACTGCTCAGTGAGCAGGAAGCCCTGGTGCCACAGGTTGTAGGGCCAGCGCTGCCAGTCCGGTGCGGCAAAGCGGCGGTCCGCGACCGGCAGATCGGAAGCCTGGGTGTGGGCACTGCCCATGTAATGCAACAGTCGGTTGCCCTGCTGCAGGGCCAGGCACAGTAATTCAAGGCGTTTGCCGGGCGAGACAGCCAGGTGCGCGGCCCAGTCGATGGCGGCCAGCAGTCCCGACGCCAGCGACAGCGAGCCGCTGGAACGGGCCAGAGCCGCATGCACCTGCGCGTCCAGGCGCTCGGTCGGGCTCAGTGGTGAAGCTGCGTCAGTATCAGCGGCTGCGAGCGTTCCTGGCCCGGCGGGCCAGCGTTGTTCCGGGGCGTTCATGCGTTGAGGCGGGCGCGGCCGCGTTCATGCTGTTGCTGGCAGGCGAGACAGCGCTTGGCGGTGGGATAGGCAAACAGGCGTTCAACTTCGATCTCGGCGCCGCAATCCACGCACAGGCCGTAGCTGTTGTCCGTCAGCCGTGAACGGGCCTCGGTGATGTCCAGCAGTTCGTGCAATTCCTGGTCCGACATCACCTGCTGGATGCCGAGCCGGTCAGACTGCTCGTCATCGGCGAAGTCGTCTGTGCGCATGCGCTGGCGCAGCGAGGTTTCGGCTTCATCCAGCAAGGAACGAAGCCGGATGAGCTGGGTGGTCGAGAGATGTCGCATGGGCGCTCCAAGAACTTGCCCCGAAGCCAATCGTGCCGGGGATTGCATGTGGCAACTCTGCGCCTTGCCCCGCCAGAGGCTACTGATTTAGGTCAAAACGCGCGGGAGGGGCCGATGCCTTCCCCTGTTAGAACTTGACCTGCATCAGTTTTACGCCTGGTGCGGTCCGTAAAATCTTCATATAACTTCCAGACATTGTGAACGTTGCGGGTGTGCAGACACTCGTCGGCCGCCCCTGCGATCGGGACTCGGCATTGATTGCGACCCCAGGAGAAACTCCATGCGCACATCCACCCGGGAACTCATCTTCTTCGAAATCGAAGAGATGGCGAGAGAACATCGGCAGATTCTGGAAGGCTTCGCCCAGTTGGCAGCAGTGCCGGAGGCAGAATTTGCAGCGTCCTACGGACGGCTGCTGGACCAGATCGAAGCCGACTTCAGGGCCGAGGAAAGCATCATGGAAAAGATCTGCTATCCGGACCTGCGTAACCATCTGCGGGACCATGCCAGCCTGCTGGGAATCTTGCACAAGGCCCGGCCCTATATCGACGAGGGCGACATGTCCTTCGCCGACATGGTCAGAGGGACGATGCCGCTGATGCTGGTGCATCACATGACCGTGATGGACATGACACTGGCCGACGCGATTGCTGGCTTCGTCAAGAACGAAGTTGAACAAGGCCGGTGATGACGGATGCGCTGGCGATCATGTCGCGATGATCTGACGCAATTCTGTACTCATCAATCATCAATCATCAATCAGTACCAATTTCGGAAAGGAAATCCCATGGCTGCCCCCAATATGGATAAGTTTGCTGATCTCTGGCTGGCCTGTGCCAGCCATCAGATCGAGTCCGGTGTCGAACTCGGCGCCAGTGCGCTGGATTGCATGAGCAAGATCTATGATCTCGACACCAACTTCCTGCGCCGCGAGACAGGCAATGCGATTCTGCTGGCCAAGCAATGCGTGGAGGCAAGGACACCGGTGGAAGCCGCTTCGATGATGGCCGAGCGCTGGCGCGGTGAGATGCAGGAAAGCGCGGTCTTTGCCAAGCAGTTGGGTGAGTTGCTCGGCGATGTCACCGTCAAGCTGAATCACTCGATGCAACAGCGCATGATCGCTGTCAACAAAGAATGCGTCAGTTGCCTGCATGGCGCCGGCAATCACCGCTTGCCTGGCAATGCTGATATGGCGCATCTGTTCGACAAGAGCTTCCAGGAACTGCCGGGCATGTTCGGCAAGATGATGGAAAGCGGCAAGCAGATCACCGAGGCCTGGAGCGACGGCCTCAAGCACGTGGTACCGCAGATGCTTGCCGCAGCCAACGTGGCCAACGATCATGCCGCCAGGAAATCGGCGGGCAAGGTCGCCAAGGCCGAATCCTGATGCGGGGCGCTACCTGCGTGCTTGCCTGACGATCTCAGTGCGAAGGCAGCGCCCAGTCAGGCCGCTCAGGCGTTTCCGTGTCCACCACGATGACGTAGCGGCCTGCCCCTGTCACGTCACCGACCGGCATGCTCGGCACGATGCGCATACCGGCGTTCCTGGCGGCCTGGTACTCCGCATCCAGCACTCCGTGTTCGTCCAACAGTTGATTCAGGGACGCCGGAATGCGGATGCAGCCCTTGGACTGGCGGGTCCCCAGCAGGGGTTCGAGCAGGTCGGGATCAGTCGCGTGCATCTGCAGACGCATGGTGCCGACGCCGCCCTTGCCCCATCCACGGGTGGCGTTCTGCCACCCAAGGTCGAATACACGCATGCCGCGCACGCCATAGCCCCGAATGCCGTGCGAATTCCTCGTTCCCAACGCACGGTAGTCGGGATTGTCGACGGCGTGCCGATGAACGCCGGTCGGCGTCAGGAAGTGATCAAAACCGCCAGGGCGGCCAGTCGATACCGGTGTCGCGCCGATCAGCCGGCTTGGCTGCCCGTTATCCACCCAGTAGGGGGCCAGCCGAGATAAGGCCAATGTTCATACATAAGCCTAAAAGTAATGAAGGTCTGTGCCCTTATAACTCAATCAATCTTTTGGTGCGAGTGCCTCAAGGGGCTCTATTGAGCGCTGCCAACCACGCATAACCCCTACGACGCGTTGAATGCAGCTGATTGTGTCAAATACCATCTCTGGTAATGAGTCCTCCCCTGTCGGCACAGAGAGACCCGCGCCGTTTAAGACGGTGTGTGCCATCCCATGCAGGCGAAGTAATTCGTCGCGCAATCCGTCTTCTGAGCGCAGCAAATCTATGACCTGATCAAGTTCATCGACGATAGTTAATAAAGCCGAAGTGTCGAATTCCTGCTGAAGTTTTTTTAGAGCACTGTTATCTACCAATCCATAGGCCGTTTTTATGTTTTCGTGTTCTTTAGTCATGCGCCTCCCTCTGCGCCTTTTGGTGCTTCCGCTCTAGCTCTCTTGGCAGCCTGTTTGAATAGTGCCTCCTTAAGCCAAGCCTCCGGCGGACGTTTCATATCAAGGAAATAGTTTCCGAAGCGTTTGACGCCCGTGGTGCCATAGGGACTCATATATGTTGCATCTTCAACGGCAATTTGCTCACCTTCTGCATAAAGCTCCTGGATGATTCGCATCATATCCACCGTGTTCTGCAAAATGACAGCAGAAGCCACTAGGTCGATATATCTCACTCTCTTTTGCTGCTCGTTCAAGTCGTTTTCGGTGATGACGTCACCGCCAAAATCGAGCCATTTGGTGAAGGCATGGTAAGACTCGATTTTATTGGTCGTAGCGGTCACTTCTTGACGCATCTCCTTTTGCGAAATCCAGCGCAACAGGTAAATGGTGCGCAATACTCTGCCCAGCTCCCTTGCGGCGGCAAAAAGTCGATTGTGGCGGCCGTCATGACTCAATTTTCGAAGGAGCATCGGAGACGCCACCTTCCCTTGCTGGATCGAGATCGCTACTTGCATGAGATCTTGCCAGTGGTTCTGGATTACTTTCCAGTCCACGACATCACTAAACAGTCTGTCGATGTGCTTGTACTTAGTGGCCTTGTCAGCTTTATAGAATTTTAGATCCTTCCAGTTACGAATTCGAGGCATTAGCTGGATGCCATTCAGATAGGTGAATGCAAATACGACCTCAGATTGCCCGTGCGTGTCCGAATAGACCGTGTCTGGCTGGACGCTCAGACCCGCTTTCATCAGACCTTCAATGACATATATCGCTTCCAGCATTCCCGGCGGGATAAAGCTGCGGAAATTCGCAATGTAGTTGTCCGCCACATGACGATATGCCACCGCGCCCATCCGCTTGTATCGGAAGTGCATGCCGACAAGGAGATTTTGTTCGTAAAAATTGTGATGAGTGGCGTCAGCAGCCACCTTCGTTCCGTCTCCCCAAAGTTTCGGCAGTTCCAATCTGAGGTATAGCTCCGTAAGGTCGCGACAAGCGTTGTCTAGTTGTTCCAGGCTCATATGGCGCTGGTTGACATAGGAAAGCTGATGAGGCGTGACGCCATTGGACAGATGTCGAGCGGCCTGATGCGGCCCAAGGTTGCATCCCATTGCGAATACGGTCAGCAGGTAACGTTCGCGAGCATTGCGTAATTTGGGGTCGTCACCGGACTGCGGCCCGAAATTACGAGTGAACCCCGTCCAATGCTCAATGTTGGCGAGGATGTCGAGCAGATTGCGAGGCACGAGCCGGCTATCTATCGCAGCTTGCAGCGCAATGGCTGAGGCGGGAATCTCGCGGGCGGTGACGCGCCTCAAAGTCGGCTCCCCATTGGCGCCGATCGATACGTCGCCGGCGTGCTGAGGAAATTCGCTATCCACCTGCGCAGCCGTGTCCGCCAACATGCTTTTGAGGTTTTCGACGAACGCTTGAGGATTGGCAACAATACCAATCCGGTCGCAATAATCTGGGAGTAGTGCCTCGCACTCCTTCCAAGAGAGAAGCTGGCCACGGTAATCGGCAAATGAACCAGCACCTTCGATACACACGTCGCCACTACGCAGATCACTGGCCAGATGGGAGAAGACGCAAACTTCTAGGTAACGACGATTAGTCGGGTTTCCAAGGCCGTGAGAACGTCGGACAAGTTTATGCCATCGTTCTGAAGCAAACGATAGATCTACCTCATCGGCGATCCACTCTGCTTTCCGGTGTTCGTTTTCCATTACGATATCCAAAGCTTTGAGAAGAGCCTTGTCCTGCGTGGCCGGATGAAAAACCAGCACCTTCGCCATCTGGAACATGGCAGCTCGCCAAGATTTGAAAGGCTTCCAGAGCAATGGAAGATGATTTCCCCCACTCCAAACTCGGATTGCCTCACAATCGCCCTGCAGCCGTTCCAAGCTGCCATGTGGGGCCAAGAGGTCGCGGATACGTCTTCCTGTCGGAGCATCTTCCATACCTTCAGCGAGAATCTCCACAACCTGTTCTAAGGTTGCGACAAGCTCTTCACTGAGCTCCCGCTGCCGCGCCTGCAGAACCTGCAATTCTTCCCGCGCGCTTTTGTGAATAGCGCTGATGCGTCGAATGAACATCTCGGCAATGTCGTCCCGGGCACCGATCCGCATGTGATAAATAAGAGCCAGAATAAGCGTTTGTCTTTTCGCTGGGTTGTAATCTTTCATTTCTGCCGCATCGAGGACGGCTGCACGGTCGGAGAGATGCCGCAATTTGTTGGCCGGCACATCTTCCAACAGCGTTCCGGGATCGGGCAATGACTCTAGCCAATTTAGCTGGTCCAAGACTAAATCGAGATGCTTGCGAGAAGCCTTCTTAGCAGAGCGCTTAATCTGGTGATAAAGGGATCGGCGCTGTGGTAGTTCCGTATCTAGAAGGCTGTCAAGCCACTGCCTTTGGGCAGAGGACAAGCGTTGGGAGATCTTTTTGTAGAGCGCGGACTCCACTGCAGCGTGAGCTTTTTCGGCAATAGTGTCCAGGGTGCTAAATGCAGGGAGCTCGTAACCTGACCGTACCAATTCCTCGACCGTGATATTGATGATGTCTACACGAGTATCAACGATGGCGGCCGCACGTTGGGAGATCTCGACAGTAATCGGCCTGGTCTTCACATGCTCATATGGCGTTACCCCGAGTAGCGTGCGGATTGCCTTGTGATGGCGATAAGGAGATATGTTTGAGTCGGGGTATGAAATCGCATGAACGGGCTGCATACCAAGACTCGCAGAAATATGCTCCACGATTTCCGCGGGAATAGCATCAATGGCAGGAAAGTAGCGCAAAAACTGAAAGCATTTCAGATTCACCAGTAAGGCCAGGCGCCGCGGCGCGGAGCGGGCGAAACCGGCGGCCCATTCTATTTCTTCAGGCCGCGGCGTGAAGGTTGCATGAAGATCTTTAAGTGTCAGCGTACGTGGAAATCTAGGATACGCAGTCCGTTCGATACTGGCCATGGTAAGGGGATCCTTGGCAGGGTCGTTCAAAGGCGAAATCGTTGAAAAATCGGAGTGACATCAACAGGCTCCACGGACATTGCATCAGCCGAAGGTTCGTTGTCAATGGCAAGTTTTCACGCTCTCAGATATTCTTTGTAGGTTGACCAGACTCAAGTCACGACATGAATATATTGTGACCACGAGATGCTATAAACTGTGGAATGAAATGATCCAAAACGTGATCGTCTTTGATCAAAACTGCACAATCGAGCTTGCATGAAAAAACGTCAAACCTACTCGACCATCCTTGAACGCGGCGGCAAAGTCTCGTGGCCGAAGGCATTGACAGACTGGAAGATAGGCCAACGTGTTTTCCTGTCCATTAAGGACGGAGCTATTGCCGTGACTACCCGGCCGGCGCGCTCAATGGACGGGCGAATATTTTCCGCCCGCGTCGGTCGCAAATTCAGCAGCAGGCATTTCTCAGCTAGCTGATAGCTACCAGCTAGCCTCCAAGTTGAGCCGGCTCAAGTTGCGAAAGCAACAGATCCTTTAGTCACTAAAGGCAGCAATTTCGCGTGCGAAATTGTCCTCCCGCCGGACCAACTCCATTATCAAGAGGATCACGTGGCAAGAATTCTCGTTGTCGACCTCGAAGCGACCTGTTCGGACGACGGCAGCATCCCGCCGGAAGAGATGGAAATTATTGAAATCGGTGCCTGCTGGGTCACCGAACGTGGTGTGGTGCTGGAACGGTTTCAGCATCTGGCGAAGCCGCTGGTGCGGCCGGCCCTTACGCCATTTTGCAAGAAGTTGATCGGCATCACCCAAGAGGAAATCGATCAAGCGCCCCTGTTTCCTGTCGCAGCGCAGGCGCTTCAGGCCTTCGTCAGGGAGGTAGTGTCCAGCGATACTGTCTGGATGAGCTGGGGAAACTACGATCACAAGCAACTGACCAGAGAGGCCCAGCGCCACGAGATTACGATGCCCTTGGCCATGCCCCATCAGAATGCCAAGCGGTTGTTTGCGAAGGTTCAGCGCATTGGCAAGGAGGTTGGCATGGCGCGGGCGTGTGCGCTGGCGGGCATTCCTCTGGAGGGGCAGCATCATCGTGGGCTGGACGATGCAGTCAGTATTGCCAAGCTGATGCCATGGGTATTGGGGCATGCCACACTTTCGGGCCAGAGCCATGTCCCTGAAGTTCACAAATGAGGGAGCATACGATGTCGTTCAACGTCTTCATCGACACTGAGTTCACTGACTTTCTCGACCCGCAGTTGATCAGCATCGGCCTGGTCGCACAAAGCGGCGAGGAGTTTTACGCCGAGCTGCCTTACGAGGTGCGTGAGTGCAGCGAATTTGTCAAGGCCGCGGTCCTTCCACTCTTGGGATACGCACCGCATGCGGAAATGACCAAGGACGACCTTTACCTGCAGATGACCAATTGGCTTAAGTTGGTAAGGCCGAAGGATCAAGAGGTCTTCATTTGCTACGACTACCAGACGGACTGGGATCTCTTCTACGATGTCTTGGATGGACGGGGGCCGCCGTGGTGCAAACGTCGACTGGTCGCCGATCGCATCAATGAGCTATTGCGGTACGAGTTCCACAAGCAGCATAATCTGCCCGAGCACCACGCCCTCAATGATGCCAAGGCGAATTGCTACGCTTTTCGTGAATTGCCACCGGCCTCTGTTGGCGAGACCATTGCATAGATCGTCTGGACATCTCCATAGACGCTGCTAGATCACCATATGGGGGAATCGCAGAGTGAAGCGCGTTTTCTTCTGCGCCGAGCGTATGGTGACATCCCCTTGGTGAGCCCGCATGATGGCCAGCGTAATGGATAAGCCAGCCGAATCCGTGTCAACCTTGGTGCGGGACTTGTCTGCTCGATAGAACCGGTCAAACAAGTGAGGCAGATGCTCCATCGGAATCTCGGGGCCGTCATTCTTAACGGCTGCTAGAGCCTTCAGACCTGTCGATCGACACGACGATACTGCCGGCCGCTGGCATGTAGCGCATGGCATTGGAGATCAGATTGCTCGATGCGCGGCGGACCATAAGGCGATCTCCACTGATGGTGGCATCGCCCGCCAGATGCACCCCTTTTTCCTCTGCCAGGGCATCATAGAAGTCGAAAAACTCGGTAATTTCCTCCTGGAGCTGGAGCGGCTCATAGCTAGGCAGGATGATGCCTTTTTCGGTCTGCGCCAAGAACAGCATGTCGGAAATGGTTCTGGCCAGACACTGCAATTCCTCGGCATTCGAGGAAAGCGTGTCCCGATAGGCCTCATTGGTGCGCTGCTGGCTCAAGACCACATCCGTTTGCGCCAGCAAGTTGAAGGTCGGCCGAGATTCTAGAAATTTTGCAGGCATTAACTTAAATCTTCGATTTTTATGCCAATTTTGTGGCGACAATTTGTTCCGCCCCCTGTTTTAGGGCTGGAGAATATGGTGCTGAAATTTATTATCAGCTCCATTTTTAAGGTGCATTCCGTCTTAAATTAAGAGCACCGCCACATTTCAATAGTTCTAATTACATTGCATAGATGTAACTATCTAGTAGCAAATCAGTCATGCCTACCTCCCTAAAATGGGTTTATCGCTAAGGCGATTATTCAACTAAAAGGAGGTATTTATGAAATTCAACTTGTTTGTTGGCACAGTCTGCTCTGCGCTTTTCATGTCCCTTGCCGCTGCTAATTCAATGGCACAAGTGTCAGATCCCTATGGAACGGTTGCGAGTCAGGCGTTGCCAGACCGCATAGTTCAAGTCGATGGTGGAACAAAGTTCATCAATGTTCACCAGGGGGAAGTAATCAAGTTCGTTTTCCAAGATCAAAGCTTTACTTGGAAATTCGATACATTCAATCGGATGTCGTTCGAATTTGGTGTAATTGCACCGAAGAACTTCGCCAATTCCAAGGCAGTGATATACCTTGATCCCAATCCGCTGTATACAGGTTGAATCAGATGGAATATAGCTGCTGGTAAGTGCTGCTAATTTCGAACATAGCTTCGGTCTCACTTATTGAGGGCGAAGCTTTTTTTCTAGATTGTCCGTATTTAGCGAGCATTAAGTCCCGTCTTATGCAGATTCCTTACCGCGTAACAGTTGGCTCTCGCGTCATTTAAGGCATGGTGTGTTGATTCGCTCGCGGATTTGACCGTCTCCCTTTGCCCCATCTTCCATCGCCTACCAAAGGCTGCCACACGGCCGTACGCCCCCTCATATCCCAGTTCTTTCAGATCCAGGAACATCTGTTTCGGGTTCTTCGTTGCTTGCGAGATTTAGCGGATTCAGCGCTCAGCCAAGCGGAGAACCTGGGAGCAAACTCATCAAGAGAGCCAGGCGAATGCCTTGCTGGGTATCCTGATTCGATCGCGTCTGACCGAATATAACTGTGAACCGTATTGCGGGAGATGTCCAGGCGGCGGGCGATTTCACAGATTGAGATCTGCTCTCTGATGTACCAACGTCGAGTAATTCCAAGTAGGGCCACGTTTGTCACTCCGTTCTCCCGCTCACTGTCATGAGCAGGATTGTGGTCTAAACATGGGCAAACTTAAGATGCAAAATTCCTAAGTGGATCACATTTCAATGCTATTCAACAACGCTT
Organism: Herbaspirillum sp. C7C2; assembly: GCF_022627865.1. NCBI lineage: Bacteria > Pseudomonadati > Pseudomonadota > Betaproteobacteria > Burkholderiales > Oxalobacteraceae > Herbaspirillum > Herbaspirillum sp. C7C2. The sequence goes on along the minus strand of NZ_JABXGI010000005.1, from coordinate 146,787 downwards.
AATCACATTTTAGTCAGAAGAGACGACGAGACCAAGCGGCCGAAGTAGCTTCTTCATACCATCCGTACTCATCATTTCAATCTTAGGTGTCACTGTTGCGAACAACTCAAGCAGTTGATATTGCACGTAAACATTATCCGTTGCTATGACGTCCATAGTTACATCTGGTACTTTGGCAGTCACCACTCGGATCGAATGACTTCCCGCCTCAACTTTCAGCCGCGCAAACGTCATAGGCCCTAATTTAGCCTCCAGTTTCCCATCAACAAACACGTCCGATGCTTCACTTCGTTGTTGTGCGTAAGGGCGTACCACATAAATGTAGGAAGCCCCCGATTCAGCCCGTTGTAAGGATTTTGCCTGCGCCTCATGTTCGGCATCCTGTACCGGAACAGCGACACAGTGGCCTGCCTGTTGGAGAATAGTGCAGTGAACAAGCCCTTGGTGTTCGGTAGCGCAGCCGACCACGAAGAGGCAAACGGCGATCATGGATGTTTTCCCTAGCGACTCAGTTATTGTCGTCATTTCGAAATCCCCTCCTTTTGAGTGAACGTATGTGTATGGTGTCGATAAATTCAGGTGATCTTGGACACACTCAGTTACGCCTTGACGAACGTGCATTAAGCGATACGCTACGGGCATGACAAACATCGAAAGCAATGGAGCGGTAATCATACCGCCGACCATTGGCGTTGCAATCCGGCTCATGGCCTCGGAGCAGGCGCCGCTTCCCCACAGAATTGGAACCAGGCCCGCCAGGATGACGGCCACGGTCATCGCCTTTGCACGGCCCCTGAGCACGGCACCTTCGCGGATTGCATCCTCCAGTACCGGGACTGAGATAGCGCCTATGCATACAAACTTCCATCGCAAAAACTGATTTCACTGTGAACCCAGCGTTGCAAAAAAATCCGGAATTTGCATTACTGACTTGTAATCGACCGGCAATCTGTCTGTGCGACGCCGTTTTCTATAATTCATTTTAACGATTGGCCACCAAATGCCAATTAAAGCAGCTCCAGTATCGATGGAGCTTTCTGAAATGATTTATGGAGAATTGATATGACCCAAGCCACCACCCGTGTGTTCGCCTTCTCACTGCTGGCATTTGTAGCGAGTGCCGCGTTTGCTCAAAGCGGCACCCCTGAAGTCAATCAGCGCGATGCTGCTAACGTCGTAGCACGTAATAACTATCCGATCGTCCAGTTCGTCAGCACGAAGACCCGTGCTGATGTGCTCGCTGAGCTCCAGCAAGCCCAACGCGAGGGCTTGATCACGAATGGCAATGACTATCCGATCGTTCGTCAAGCATCCTCCCAAAAGACTCGTGCCGAAGTGCAGCATGAGGTGTCGACAGCTGGCAGTGTTGCATCCTCCCTGTATCAGGGCGCCTGACTTCATCCAGCGCCGGGATGTGTCGGTGCCTAACAATCTCCCCTGACTTGGCCACTGCCGCTCTGAACGGCAGTGGCATTTTTTTGCTATGGCGTATGTTGAATTTAGTCGCTAAAGCCTTTAGGCAGATCGGGGCGCAATTCTGGGGAAGTGCAAGGTAAAGCGCGTATTGCCCTGCGCTGACACCACGGATACATCCCCTTGGTGTGCTCGCATGATTGCCTTGGTAATGGATAGGCCTAGTCCAGCAGAATCGGAATCCATCTTGGTGCGAGATTTGTCGGCTCGGTAGAAGCGGTCAAACAAATGCGGCAGATGTTCGACCGGTATATCGGGCCCATTATTTTCGACTTGTACCAATGTGCCGTCCTCTGAACGCAGGAGCGCCACGACAATCGCGCCCCCCGGCGGCGTGTAGCGCATTGCATTGGATATCAGATTACTTAGGGCCCTACGTACCATCAACCGATCGCCTTTGATCAATGCCTCCCCAACAAGATTCATTCGAACATCTTTTTCCTCGGCCAATGCATCGTAAAAATCGAACAGTTCTGTAATTTCGTCATGCATATTAAGAGGTTCATAGCTGGGCAAGCTGATTCCGTTCTCAGTCTGCGCTAGAAAAAGCATGTCAGAGATCGTACGAGCCAGTCTCTGCAATTCTTCTGCATTTGATGACAGCGTATCCCGGTAGGCATCATTGCTGCGATGCTGGGTCAACACAACGTCCGTCTGGGTCAGCAAATTTGTAATGGGGGTGCGAAGTTCGTGGGCAATATCGGTCGAAAAATTGGTGATGCGATTGAAGTCGAGCTGAAGCCGTTCCAACATGGCGTTAAGCTTGCCAGCTAAATCTGCAATTTCAACTGGTAAAGTCTCGACCTGCATGCGCTCACCAAAATTATGCGAAGAGATCACCTGTACTTTGTCTGACATTGCGCGTAGCGGAGAAAGTCCGCGGCGGGCAGCCCACCAGCTCAACAGAACGACGATCAAGGCGGAACCGGCAATGTATATAACAAGCGTCGTCTGAAAATTGCGCATGAAATGGTCGTGCATCTCGGTATCGACAGCGACAATCACCTGTAAATTCCCTCCGCTCAGATCATCCCTCAATGGTGCTTTGATCGCCTGAAACTCCTGGTGACCGTTTATCGCCACCGCGAAGGAACGGCTGGAGGTAGCCTTTCGCGCTGCCGCGATGACCTGCTCGGCAGACTCGCCGAGCGTTGAATACAACGCTTTCCCGTCAGAAGAGCTAATATGAACGTAGAAGCCAGGATGGTTATGTAAGGCTTCGCCGAAAGTCGAGTTAATGGCGTTTGCGCCCCTCTCATCGACAACCATGCGGATAAGCTGCAGTTCCTTTTCCAGTAGCAGCTCGTCCTGATCCGTGAAGTGTTTGGCTACGGTGGAGATGATCAAGAGTCCCAGGCCCACCAGAACTGCCGTTGACGCAAGGGCAAATAATGCCGTCAGCCGAACCGTGAGGGAGCGTTGACGGATCATGTGGAACTTTCCACATGATCGGGCGCATCTAGGATATAGCCCACGCCCCGGACAGTCAAAATCAGCTTCTGCTCAAAGCCATCATCTACTTTCGCCCTCAGCCGTCGGATAGCCACATCGATTACGTTCGTGTCGCTATTGAAGTTGATATCCCATATCTGGGAGGCAATCAAGGAGCGCGGCAATACCTCGCCGCGGCGTCTGGCCAGGAATTCCAGCAGGGCAAATTCCTTGTTCGTCAATACCAGCTTACGGCCGCCGCGGCTTGCGGTGCGACGCGGCAGGTCCAGGACCAGATCAGCGACCGCTAGGCGGTCTTGAAGAACAGCGCTACTGCCTCTGCGCAGCAACGTACGCACCCTGGCTAGTAATTCGGAGAAGGCAAATGGCTTGACCAAATAATCGTCGGCCCCTATCTCCAGCCCTTTGACACGGTCGGACACGCTATCGCGAGCTGTAAGAAACAGTACGGGTACCGTTTTTTGGGATTCGCGCAATGATTGAACAATTCGCCAGCCATCCACGTCTGGCAGCATCACATCAAGAATAACCAAGTCATATGGCTCTGTCATGGCGAGGTGGAACCCGTCCAGACCATTTTTTGCCAGGTCAACAACGAAGCCAGCCTCGTTGAGACCGCGCTGGATGTACTCGCCGGTTTTCGGCTCATCCTCGACAACAAGAAGTTTCATGATGAAAACATGTAGGGAGATAGCTACATGGTACGTCCTGCGAACAAGAATGACGAGTTCATTACAGGAATGTAATGATCGGGTAATCCAACTGATCGCCAGGCGTACTTATCATCAGCGGCATACATCGTCACTTCGGAGAGTTTCATCCTATGTCGAATTCATCATCCCTGCAGAGCTCACGCCGCCGCTTCGTAAAGGGCCTTGCCGCCGGCGGCGTGCTACTGGGGTTGTCCTCGCGAGCACTCCAAGCCGTTGCCCAGACTGTTGAGAAGCCAGCCAGCCCTTCGGCTGCCCCTGTGCTGACAGGTAACGTTTTCGATCTGGTGGTCGCCGAGTCGGTGGTCAATTTCACCGGTAAGCAAACCGTCGCTACAACCATCAACGGGTCGCTTCCTGCGCCGACACTTCGTTGGAAGGAAGGTGAAATGGTCACTATTAACGTGACCAATAAGCTCCGCGAGCACACATCTATCCATTGGCACGGCATCATCTTGCCTTTTCAGATGGACGGAGTACCCGGTATTAGCTTTGCGGGCATTGCTCCTGGCGAGACCTTTACCTACAAATTCAAGGTCAAGCAAAGTGGCACCTATTGGTACCACTCCCACTCTGGTATGCAAGAACAAACCGGGATGTACGGAGCAATCGTCATCGATCCCATTGAAAACAGTAAAAAACTGGCCGATCGAGAACATGTGGTGCTGTTCTCAGACTGGATGGACGACAACCCCATGTCGGTCTTGTCCAAACTCAAAAAGCAGGGGGATTTCTATAACCTGAACCGACTAACCGCTGCGGACTTCATTCGCGATGCTCGCAAGGATGGTGTCAAAGCAGCAATGGATAATCGTGCGATGTGGAACGAGATGCGCATGAATCCGACTGATCTGGGCGATCTTTCTGCAGCCGCACTGACGTTTCTGGCAAACGGCGTGACGCCAGCGGGAAATTGGACCGCGCTGTTCAAACCAGGTGAGAAAGTGCGCCTGCGCTGTATCAACGGCTCTGGCAATACTTTTTATGATGTGCGCGTTCCTGGACTGAAACTAAAAGTTATTCAGATCGACGGCGTTGATATCGAGCCGGTGAGCGTTGACGAGTTTCGCTTTGGGCCTGGCGAAACTTGCGATGTGGTGGTGGAACCCAAAGAAGACGCTTATACGGTATTTGCTCAGTCCATGGAGCGTACCGGCTACGCCATGGGTACTTTAACCGTTCGAGCAGGTTTGAGCGCCCCCGTGCCGGCAGTCGACAGGCCCGAGTGGCTGAGCATGGCCGACATGATGGGTGATATGTCTTCCATGGGTGGAATGGATCACGGATCTATGGGGCAGATGAATCACGGTGCGATGGGCAATATGTCATCCATGAGTATGGACTCAATGTCCAGCATGGATTCCATGGATAGTAATGTCCCGATGCAGAACATGGGCGCACAACCCATGCAAGGCATGGATCATAGCCAACATCAGATGGCTGCTGCCAGTCCATTGAAGGTTCCGAGCAAAAAAGCGCGGCATGCGAGCACTGAATATGGGCCTAGTACTGATGCGCGTGTCGATTCTGCTCGGACCAACCTGGACGATCCCGGCGTCGGTCTGCGCAATAACGGCCGCCGAGTGCTGACTCTGGCCGACATGCACACCATCGGCGGACCATTGGATAACCGGGGCCCGGAGCGTGAAGTTGAACTTCATCTGACCGGAAATATGGAGCGCTATGCCTGGTCACTCGACGGCCTGGAATTCGGTAAGTCGACTCCCATTCATTTCCGTTATGGAGAGCGCCTACGGGTCATCTTACACAACGACACAATGATGACCCATCCCATGCACTTGCATGGGATGTGGAGCGAACTGGAAATGCCTAACGGCGATTTTCTCGCAAGACGTCACACCATCCCTGTGCAGCCTGCTCAACGCATCAGCTTCCTCGTCACTGCAGACGCCTTAGGCCGTTGGGCTTGGCACTGCCACCTCATGTACCACATGGATATGGGCATGTTCCGTGAAGTCGTCGTCAGCTAACCAGGATCTGCACCGAAAGGCATACCCAGAATGACTCTTACCCGTTACTCAACTCAGATTCTCGTGTTGGCGCTCGCATCGGCTAGCATGAACGCAGCTTTGGCCCAGACCCACGAAGGACATGCAGCGTCCGCGGGCGACTCAGCTTCCCAGCCAGCAATCACGACCATGGACAGTATGGACTCGATGAATGGTGGTTCGGCCATTCCCCCGGGATCAATGGACCACGGCGCCATGAATCACTCCGGCATGAATCATGGCGGTATGAACATGGGCGGGATGGATATGGGATCTAGCTCGACAGCTCCATCGGACGCCCGCGATCCGCATGGCTATTCCAATGGCTACACCCTCGATACGGGGCCCTACGCCCAGAAAGACACGGGCGCGTTAGTGATGTCGGACATGCACTCCTTTGGCTCCTTCCTGGTAGACCGGCTGGAACGCGTCCATACCCGAGATGGCAATTCGATCGCTTACGACACGCAAGGCTGGATCGGCAATACCTACGACAAGTTCTACATCAAGGCCGAAGGAGATATTGAGAAAGGCCGGGTGGGCGATTCCCGGACCGAATTGCTATGGAGCCACGCCATCACGCCTTATTGGGATAGCCAACTCGGTTTGCGCGTCGACGTAGGGAGCAATCGTCCAGGTCGTAACTGGCTAGCGTTCGGTGTTCAGGGCTTGGCACCTTACTGGTTTGAAGTTGAAGCCACCGGCTACGTTGGCGACCAAGGTCGCACCGCATTAAGACTGGCCGCTGAGTATGAAGTGCTGCTGACCCAGCGTTGGGTACTGCAGCCTCGTATCGAGGCAAATCTGTATGGCAAAGAAGATCCGGACCTGGGAATAGGTCGAGGACTGTCCAGTGCAGCCTATGGCATGCGTCTACGATATGAATTTTCCCGCCAGTTTGCCCCATATGTCGGGATTGAACGTAATCAAAACTTTGGCAAGACTGCCAGCTATGTTCGTGGTGCTGGCGGCAATGTTGGCGAAACCAAGCTTGTTGCAGGTGTACGTATTTTGTTCTAACCCCTCATTTTTTCTGATCATCCACAGGAGAGTTGTCATGTCTTATCAGTCCTTTATCGCCAAATCGGTTGTCACCATTGCTGCTGCAGCTTTTGCCACTGCGGCGTTCGCGCATCCCAAACTTCTGGGCTCCAACCCTGAAGACAATTCAACTGTAAGTGCCCCGGAAAAAATCGAATTGCGGTTCTCCGAGAACCTTTCCAAGCAGTTTTCCGGAGCTAATGTAATGATGACAAGCATGCCGGGCATGAGCCATGGCTCCCCCATGAAGGTGGCGGCAAAAGTTTCTGGCGCTGACGATCCGAAAATCATGATCATTACACCCAGTCAGCCACTGATGCCAGGTGTCTATAGCATTGAATGGCGAGCTGTGTCCTCGGATACCCATCCGATCACCGGCAAGGTCACTTTCACGGTGAAGTGAGCTAGCGATGGATTGGATGACCGTTGTGGTGCGCTTCGCGCTGTATGTGGACTTGATGCTTGTGTTCGGCTTGCCCTTGTTTCAATTGCACGCCATGCGCAAACCTGAACGTTCATCCGCATTAGCTGGGAAGTTCTCGAACCTAACCATTGGTGCCACCATTGCCGGCGTGATTTTGTCGGCTATAAGCATGATTTTGATGGTCAAGGCAATGAGCGGCGCGGCCGATTTCAGTTCGATCGAGCAGCATATGATCGAGATGATGCTTACAGATACGCCGTTCGGAATGGCTTGGTGCTTACGAATGGCCATGCTGGTAATAAGTGTCTTGGCGGGGATACTTCTTACGCGAATGCCCACCTTGAAATTTGTAATGATGAGTTTGGCGGGGGGGATCGCATTGGCAACTCTATCTTGGGGGGGCCACGGCGCAATGGATGAAGGGGTGCGCGGGCAGTTGCATCTCGTTGCAGACATTATTCACCTGTTAGCAGCTGGTGCATGGGTTGGTGCCCTCGCTGTGTTCATTCTTATGTTGATACTGCGTTACGGTAATGATGCCGCTGATATCTCGGTGCTGAGCCGCACTCTTAACGGCTTTGCGCTCATGGGCACGGCCATTGTGGGCTCATTATTGATAACGGGCGCGCTCAATTACTGGCTCATCGTAGGTCCGACCATAAACGGTCTATTCTCGACGACCTATGGACAGCTGCTGGTTGCCAAACTGGTGCTGTTCGGCATGATGCTGCTTCTGGCGGCAGCTAACCGCTACCGCTTGAGTCCTTTGCTCGAACGGGCGCATCTAGTTGGCGAGTACGGAGAAGCAATTGCAGCCTTGCGTAGAAGCCTATTTATTGAGACATGCTGTGCATTCCTGATTCTTGCTCTCGTTGCCTGGCTAGGAACTTTAGGGCCAATGGCAGAATGACTCCATGATGGAGGGCACGATCCTATGGCTGCGATGTTGATGGGATCTTGCTCTGCTCATAAGTCTGAATTATTTATATGAAATTAAATGAGAAATTTTCTCGTTGCACAAGTCCTCTGCCTGGTTTCTCTTTCGGCAAATGCATCTGCTGAGGTAATCACCATATATAAAGACCCAAATTGCGGCTGCTGTATTGCGTGGGCTGAACACATTAGTCAGGCTGGCTACGCGATGAAAGTGATCGACCGGGGAGATATTTCGGAGATCAAAAAGCAGCTCGGCGTACCGGAATCACTCCGGTCGTGTCATACCGGCGTAATTGGCGCTACTGGTCAAGTAATTGAGGGGCATGTTCCAGCGACCGTGATTCCGAGGCTCATTGCCTCTCGGCCGACCCAAGGCGTTGCGGTACCTGGTATGCCCGCCAACTCCCCAGGAATGGGGAGGATGGATGGAAAACTCGTGACCGTCGATTTCTCGGGCAGAGAGTTTTCTCGGAACTAATCGGTCACTTAGCGCTTGACCAAGCATAGGACTCAAAGCGAGCAGGACGTTGGCCAGATTGCATCACTATCCTGCGGTCTGATCGCCCGTAGCATCGGGTGAGACCGATCTCTAACCCGAGGAGCGCATGATCCATGGATGAACACCATCGCCATCGTACGGGGCCCAACACGAGCCCAGCGTTCAGCGCAATCGAAGAAAAAAGCCAGACTGATCCGGTTTGCCACATGAAGGTGGCTCCCGATCCCTACCGGAGGATTGAACACGGCGGGAGAGACTTTTACTTCTGCGGTGACAAGTGCATGGGGAAGTTTCGTACAAATCCAACCGCATATGTCGGAGATTCATCAAAACCCGAGGCAAGCACGGTATCGTCTGACGGAACTGTCTATACATGCCCCATGCACCCGCAAGTCAGGCAGCCATCGCCGGGAAATTGCCCCATCTGTGGGATGAGCCTGGAGCCGCTGCTACCATTGGACCAAGAAGAGGAGAACCCTGAGCTGCGGGACTTCCAAAGGCGATTCTGGCTGACGTTACCCTTGACGGTGCTTGTCACGGTGCTGGCCATGGCCGGCAGCCGCCTATTTCCACATGGCCTGACCGGTCAAAGCTGGATCGAGCTCGCGCTCGGTACACCCGTGGTCCTCTATGCCGGATGGCCGTTCTTGACACGGGGTGTCGACTCGATTGTCCGCCGCAGCCCCAATATGTGGACCCTGATCAGCACGGGCTTGGTAGCCGCCTATGGCTATAGTGTGGTCGCAACTGTCTTCCCCGAGCTATTCCCCAAGGCCTTCATCGAACACGGGCGGATCGGTGTCTACTTCGAAGCCGCGGCCGTCATCATCTCACTGACCCTGCTGGGGCAGATCCTGGAACTACGGGCGCGCTCGCAGACCTCTGCCGCCATCAAATCACTGCTCGGCTTGGCACCTAAAACAGCTAGACGGATCGCTGCAGATGGTACGGAAGAAGATATCCCCTTGAGTAACGTTCACATTGGAGACCTGCTACGGGTCCGACCAGGCGAAAAAGTCGCTACTGACGGGGTGGTCGTTGAGGGAGAGAGCGCCATTGACGAGTCGATGTTGACTGGCGAACCGGTCCCCGTTACCAAGCGACCAGGTGACAAGGTTATCGGGGCAACGATCAATGCCAGCGGAAGCCTGATCATCCGCTCCGAGAAGGTCGGATCGCAGACCATGCTTTCGCAGATCGTTCAGATGGTTGCCCAAGCCCAGCGCTCGCGCGCCCCCATGCAGCGGTTGGCCGACGTTGTTGCCGGCTACTTCGTCGGGATCGTGGTCGGCATTGCTGTGCTGACGCTGCTTAGCTGGGGATTCTTTGGGCCACAACCCAGCTGGGTCTATGGCTTTGTCAACGCGGTTGCGGTGCTGATTATCGCTTGCCCGTGCGCGCTTGGCCTGGCCACACCCATGTCCATCATGGCCGCCACTGGCCGGGCCGCAACCCAAGGCATTCTGTTCCGAGACGCAGCGGCCATCGAAAGCATGAAAAAGCTCGATACGCTCATCGTCGACAAGACTGGCACCCTGACGGAAGGAAAGCCAGCATTCGATCGGATAGTCGCCGCACCGGGCAGTCAAGAGACGGAAGTGTTGCAGCTGGCGGCAAGCCTCGACCAGGGAAGTGAGCATCCACTAGCGCACGCTATCGTGGCCGAGGCACGCCGGCGCCAGCTTTCCTTGATGACACCCAGCAGCTTTGAATCTTCCAGTGGAATAGGTGTTCGAGGCGTGGTCAACGGCGAGCGGATGGCGCTGGGCAATACCGTGCTGATGGAATCTGAAGGCGTCTCTTCGACACCGCTGCTGGCTGAAGCAGAAGCTTTGCGTGCCGAAGGTGCCAGCGTGATGTATCTAGCGAGAAATGGCGTGCTTTTGGGGCTGCTAGCAGTCTCTGATCCCGTGAAGGAAACTACACGGGAAGCGCTGGCCAGTCTAAAAGAAGCCGGGCTCACGGTGGTCATGGCCACCGGTGATGGCACAACCACGGCGAAAGCTGTTGCCGGGAAGCTCGGCATCTCTGAGGTCTACGGGGAGGTCAAGCCCCAAGACAAGCTCGCGCTCGTAGAACGTTTCCAGGCCGAAGGCAAGATCGTCGGGATGGCGGGCGATGGGATCAACGATGCTCCGGCGCTAGCCAAGGCAAATGTCGGAATTGCCATGGGGACCGGTACCGACGTGGCAATCAATAGCGCTCATGTCACCCTGGTGAAGGGCGATCTGCGCGCCATCGCGCGTGCAAGAGGATTGTCGGTAGAAACCGTGCGCAACATGCGACAGAACCTGAGCTTTGCTTTCCTCTACAACGCATTGGGCATTCCGTTGGCAGCCGGGTTGCTATTTCCCTTTACTGGACAACTTTTGTCTCCAATGGTGGCGGCGGTAGCGATGAGCCTGAGCTCGGTATCGGTGATCGGAAACGCGTTGCGCCTAAGGGGTACCGGCACTGAGAGCGACCATCGGGAGACCTCAAGCCGCATGTAGTCAGTCAGGTCATTTCATAGGGCCTGATTAGCATGGTTGAGCTAGAGCCGGATTTTTGTTTCTGGTAGTGAGGTTTTCAAAATCTCCCGGATACGGGGGCGAATTCTGTGAACATCGTGCCCTGGACTTACTCCTATGGTCAGTAGGTTTTCGATCACTCGACCCAAGGAGGCCATATGTCCATCTCATCAAAAGGCGTATTGGTAACAGTAGCATTCATCGCCTCAACGATGGCGTTTTCGCAAACGAAATTCTCCGGTGCTCATCCAGACGAGGCACCGGCAAAGAGCAATCTCGATGGTCACATGAAGAAAACGGCATCGATTGCGTCGTTCGACGAGCAGTTTCTCGACACCATGGCAAAACACCACGAAGAGGCCGTCAAGATGGCCGAGCTGGTCGATAGCCGCAGTGCGCACGACCAGCTAAAGCAAATGGCGAAGAAGACCATTGAAGACCAGGGGGCCGAAATTGCACAGCTACGCGAATGGAAGTCGCAATGGTTTCCCAACAAAGGCAGTGCTGTGAACATGAAGCTGCCCGGCATGATGCAGTCTATGAAGGGCATGTCGATGGAAAAGCTTCAGTCGAGTCAAGGCGATGACTTTGATGTCATGTTTCTCGACATGATGATCAGGCATCACCGCGGGGCGCTAGCGATGGCGCAGGACGCCATCAAGAAAGCTCGTCATCCAGAAATTGTTGCCTTCTCCAAGAAGGTCATCGCACAACAACAAGAAGAAATTTCCACGATGAGTCGCTGGAAAAAGGAATGGAAACCAGGAACCCCCTGAGGGGGAATCACCTGGTTATCTGCTTGCCTTGGCTCTGGCGTTCGCCCGAGCGCAATCCGGGCGGTCAACCTGCCCATTTACCAAGGAGATCGAAATGTCCCGTGAAGAATTTCGCGCCTGTATCGAGGCCTGTTACGCGTGTGCGGCAGCTTGCGACCAATGTGCCGCCGCCTGTTTGAAGGAAGAGGATGTCAAGATGATGGCCCGGTGCATTGCCACCGATACCGACTGTGCCGACATTTGTCGAACTGCGGCTGCTCTGATGGCGCGCAGCAGCGAGTTCGCCCAGCAGGTATGCAAACTCTGCGCACAGATTTGCAAGGCATGCGCTGAAGAGTGCGCCAAACATAAGGCAGAGCATTGCCAGGTGTGCGCACAAGCCTGTACGCGTTGTGCTGAAGCGTGCAGTCAAATGGCGGTCTGACGTCGCGTTCTAGGTCCGGTCACCCCACTGGATAAGGAGGTGTAAGCTATTTTTTGCGAGGCGACAGGCCGGCGTCTCGCCAATGAGCGCGCAATTCCGCGCTGAGGCTTTCATGCGCGTCCAGCTTTGCTTGCAGGGCTGCGCGTTCGATTTCAGCTGCCTTCAACAACTGAGCCGCTGTCGCATTTTCTTCCTCCGCACGTCCCAGACTGGCCTGCAACCGCTCGTTGGCAGCGCTCCTATCGGCGAGCTGCGATTCTAGAATCTGATTTCGGTTTGCGACGTCTTGCAATGTGTCAATTCTTTGCTGGAGCCGTGCCGCAACACTGCGCTGCTCATAGAGGGCTTGCTGTGCGTGCAACAGCTCTGCGACTAGCCGTACGCCTTCCTGGTTGACGCGGGTCACTTCCTCCTGTTTAACGATGGCCTCCTGCCTGAGCTGGCGCAACTCGGCCTGCAGGGTCTGGATCTGCTGCTCATGGCGTCGTAGATCTTGTTCTCTCTGTTCTTTGGTTGCGGTTCGGTAGTGCTCAAGCGCCTCCCGGGCATGCTGATGTTTTTCTTCCAAAGAACTTCGATGCTGCTCGTTCTCTGCAAGCCGGTCGTGAAGGGCCTGAACCTGCGCCTCAAGTGCGCGGCGGGCGGCAATCTGTTCGTGGAGCTGGGCGCGTGTCTGGTCATGAACTTGGGCCTCATGCGTCCGGGTGGCTTCAGCTTGGGCCAGTCGCGCCGTCAAGTCGGCCGCCGTTTTGCGCACCGTCTCTAGTTCGGTAAGGAGCCGACCTGTCGCGGAATCAGCCTCGGATCGAGCGGAGTTTACCTGGACGTCCGCCTCGGCCTGCAGCTGAGCTGCAAGGCGTTCCACGAGATCCTGGATGGCCTCGCTGATCGTGCGTGAAGGGGCAGCGGAGCTGCCGTCCTCTTCCTCCAGCTCCTTGAGATACTTATGAATCGTGGTCTTGGAGCCGGTATTGCCCAACTCGACGCGAACGGCGTCCACAGAGGGACGCCGCCCCATGGCCAGTAAGGTGTCACGTGCCTTCTTGACCTCGGATTTATATAAGCCGGTGCGCGCCATAGCGATCCCTGTTTTTGATAATGGATTACATAATACGTATTTACATACTAAATTAGAAGATCTTTCTGGGCTAACGGGGTGGAATTTACAGATTAAATATTGACTCGTTATGTATCCTGATGGGCTAAAATCGACGTCATCCGACTCCATCCACCTGTAATGCCGCCTTTTTAAGATTCAAGCGCCATGATCCAGATTGATGACTACTTGCGGGCCGCCACCCGGGACAACACCCGAAAAAGCTACCGCGCCGCAGTGAACCATTTCGAGGCTGAATGGGGCGGCTTCCTGCCGGCCACCGCCGATAGCATCGTGCGGTACCTGGCCGCCTATGCGGGCGTATTGGCGCACAACACCCTGAAACAACGCATCTCTGCACTGGGTCAATGGCACGTCGACCAAGGTTTTCCGGACCCGACCAAGGCACCTGTGGTGCGCAAGATGCTGCGCGGCATCCAGGAACTGCATCCCGCGCAAGAAAAGCGGGCCAAGCCGCTGCAGCTTGATGCGCTTGAGCAGACCTGCGCCTGGCTCGAACAGCAGCGCGAGCAGGCACGGCACCAGGGGCGCTTCGGCGATCTGCTCCGTCACACCCGCGATAAGGCGCTGCTGCTCATTGGATTTTGGCGCGGATTTCGCAGCGACGAGCTGGCCAGGCTGGAAATTGATCGCATCGAGGCCGTTGCCGGCGAAGGCATGACGATTTATTTGCCACGCACGAAGACCGACCGAAGCCTCAAAGGCACCACCTACAAAACGCCCGCGTTATCGAAGCTATGCCCGGTGGCAGCCTACCTAGACTGGTTGGCTATCAGCGGTCTGAAATCGGGCGGCGTTATCAGGGGCATTGACCGCTGGGGCACGATTAGCGAAGGTGCCGTCAACGCGGCCAGCATCATTCCGTTGTTTCGCCGGATCTTAAAGACCGCTGGGGTTACGGACGTCCACCTTTATAGTTCGCACTCATTGCGCCGAGGCTTTGCCAGTTGGGCCAGCGCTAATGGATGGGAGATGCGGGCGCTGATGGAGTACGTGGGATGGAAAAACGTCAGTTCGGCTTCGCGATATGTAGATTCGCCGGATCCATATCACCGAGAAATGTTGGAGCGTCTCATTCCCAAGACGCCTCCTCTGCTGGAGCAATCCTGAGTTGAGCATTGCCTTTCTAGCCGACGATGATTTTTTGTCAGGCCCATGGCGGGGGGATTCAGCGCAAGAAATTGAATAAGCTCCGGTACATGGACGCAGTAGAGATGGTGTTGGGCACTCCAGCTCTATCTGGATCGAGGAAATATAGCCTGGCGAAGCTATTCCCCCCCTTTGTAGTGAGCAGTGCCTTTAATTCCGCTTTTAAAGCATCTTGGGCATCTTGTTTTGCCGTGTCGGTCGACCCTCACGTTCTACTACCTGGGCAGAACGAAACGTCAGAAGTCCGTTATTGACCGATAGCGGTCCACTTCTACCAAAATCCAACACGCTCTTGTTTTAATCTAATAATTCAATAATAATTGAATCATTGGATTGATTGGAGCTGTGATGGAAACCAAGACCGTTATTGCCGCACTGGCTGCTTTGGCACAGGACTCTCGCCTGGCCATCTTCCGCTTTCTCGTTCAGGTCGGGCCAGAGGGCAGTGCTGCCAGCAAAATAGGGGAAGCCTTGGACATTGCTCCCTCATCCCTGTCTTTCCACATGAAAGAACTCTCGCATGCCGGTCTGGTGACTTCGCACCAGGAGGGGCGCTTCGTCATCTATGCCGCCAACTACACCGTCATGAACGATGTTCTGGGGTTCCTCACCGAGAACTGCTGCGGTGGCAACGTGTGCTCGCCGGTGACGGCATGCTGCGAGCCAACCGCTACTGCCGAATAATCAATGCCTGGAACCGCCAGGCCTTCACGCCAAGGAGTCACCATGTCCACTAGCCAACAGAAGACCTACAACGTTCTTTTCCTCTGCACCGGTAATTCGGCCCGCAGCATCATGGCCGAAGCACTGCTCAACACCATGGGCAAAGGCCGTTTCAATGCCTACAGCGCAGGCAGTCATCCGGCCGGCGCCGTCAATCCGCTGGCGTTAGAACAGATCCACGCGACTGGTTATCCGCTGAATGACCTGCGCAGCAAGAGCTGGGACGAGTTTGCGGCACCGGATGCCCCAAAGATGGACTTCATCATCACGGTTTGCGACAACGCCGCCGGCGAAGTATGTCCGATCTGGCCAGGACAACCGATCTCGGCCCACTGGGGATTCGAAGATCCAGCGGCTGCTACCGGCACCGACGAGCAAAAGCGCGCCGTATTCTCGAAGGTTGCCCGCCAGATCATGACCCGCGTGAACATCTTCGCCAGCCTGCCGTTCCACACGCTCGAAAAGACCTCGATCAAGCGTGAGATGGACGCTATCGGCGCCACCCCGGTTTAAACCTCACGGCGAGAGCCCGATGGCTCTCGGCTCCTGATTCATCTTCTTCGACCAAGGAAAGAAAGTGCTGGCCGCTTTTGTCATCTTCCTGCTCACCCTGATTTTTGTGATCTGGCAGCCCAAGGGGCTCGGCATTGGCTGGAGTGCGTGCGCTGGCGCGGCCGTGGCTTTGGCTGCCGGCGTCATTCATCTTTCGGACATCCCGGTTGTCTGGCACATCGTCTGGAACGCCACGGGTACCTTCATCGCCATCATTATCATCAGCCTGCTACTGGACAAGGCCGGCTTCTTCGAGTGGGCAGCTTTGCACGTAGCCCGGTGGGGTGGTGGTCGCGGCCGCATGCTGTTCGTACTGCTGATCCTGTTGGGCGCAGCCGTATCTGCCCTGTTCGCCAACGATGGCGCCGCGCTGATCCTGACGCCGATCGTCATCGCCATGCTGCTGGCGCTGCGATTCTCGCCCCAGGCGACGCTGGCCTTTGTCATGGCAGCCGGCTTCATCGCCGACACGGCCAGTCTGCCACTGGTGGTATCCAACTTGGTGAATATTGTCTCGGCGGACTTCTTCAAGATCGGATTCGCGGAATATGCCTCGGTCATGATCCCCGTCGACATCGTGTCAGTCGTGGCGACGCTCATCGTGCTCTTTCTCTACTTCCGTCGAGATATCCCCGCAAACTATGACCTGACCCAGGTTCCGGATCCCGTCGCGGCCATCCATGATCGAGCAACGTTCGTCGCCGGCTGGTGGGTGCTTGCGCTGCTGCTGGTGGGTTTCTTCTGGCTGGAAGGCCTCGGTGTGCCCATCAGCGCCGTGGCGGCGGTTGGTGCACTGATCCTCCTGGCAGTTGCAGGCAAAGGCCATGTCATTTCTACGCGCGAGGTCATCAAGGGCGCGCCCTGGCAGGTCGTGTTCTTCTCGCTGGGGATGTACCTGGTGGTGTATGGGCTGCGCAATGCGGGCCTGACGGACTACCTGACAAGCGCGCTGAACGGCTTTGCAGAGCACGGCGTCTGGGGCGCTGCCCTCGGTACCGGCTTCTTGACGGCTTTCCTGTCGTCCATCATGAACAACATGCCGACGGTGCTGGTGGGCGCACTGTCGATCGACGCCACCACAGCCGAAGGCGCGGTGAAGGAAGCAATGGTCTACGCCAATGTCATTGGCAGCGACCTTGGCCCCAAGATCACCCCCATCGGTAGCCTGGCGACCTTGCTCTGGTTGCATGTGCTGGACAAGAAGAGCATCCACATCTCATGGCGCTATTACTTCCGGGTGGGCGCAATGCTGACGCTGCCCGTCCTGCTGGTGACGCTGTCCGCCTTGGCGCTGAGACTGGGAAGCTGAAGTGGATGCCCGTAAATCGACCTGGCTGATTCCATCACTTGGGCTGACCCAGATTGTCGGCTGGGGCTCGATGTTCTATGCCTACGGGATCTTGATGCAGCCGATGCAGACTGAGCTGCAGCTCTCCAAGCCAGTCGTGGTCGGAGCTTATTCCCTTGCGCTGCTCATTTCGGGGCTAATGTCCACGCTGGCCGGCAGCATCATTGACCGCATCGGTGGCCGGCTGCTGATGGGCGCCGGAACCGTATTGGCCGCCTTGATGCTGGCGGCCATGTCGTTCGTTCACGATGCGCAGGGGCTTTATCTCATCTGGGCGGTAATCGGGCTGGCCATGAGCGCGACGCTATACCAGCCGGCGTTCGCCGTGTTGACCCAGGTCTTCCAAGCAGATTTCCGCCGCGCCATCACGATGTTGACGCTTTTTGGTGGCTTTGCCAGTACCGTCGCCTGGCCGCTGACCCAATGGTTGCTGGAGCAGTATGGCTGGCGGACGACGTGGCAGATTTACGCGGTGGCCAACCTGGTGATCTGCCTGCCGGTTCATATGCTGCTTCCAGCAGCCAGGTCTATTCAGAAGACCAAGGCCGCCGCCAATAAGGATTGGGACCTGAGGGCTGTGCTACGGCAACCGAGTTTTTATGCAGTGACGACGGCCGTGACCTTGAACGCCCTGGTGTTCTCGGCAATGTCGTTGCACTTGATGTCGATTTTGCATGATCGCGGAATGACGCCGTACTATGCCGCCGCAATCGGAGCGATGATTGGCCCCATGCAGGTGTTGGGCCGAATCCTGGAGACCACGATCGGGAAGAAGGCCAGCACCAGGCAGACGGGCCAGTTTGCCATTTCCTTGCTGCCAGTAGCTTTGCTTCTGCTCTATGCCCCAGCTGACTGGCTGGTGCTCTACGGACTGTTTGCCATCCTGTACGGCATGGGCAACGGCGTCATGACCATCGTTCGCGGGACGCTGCCAGCTGAGTTGTATGGCCGTGAGGCCTACGGCGCCATCAGCGGCGCGATGGCAACTCCGGTCACGATCGCTTTCGCAGCCGGTCCGTTCGTCGCATCGCTCCTCTATAGCGTCGGGGGCGGCTATCCCGGTGCCATAGCTGCCCTGGTTGCCATAGCGGCGACGGGAGCAATTCTCTTCTTTTTCGCTACGGCGGCGATTCGCCCGCAATCAGAGCCGATTTCACAATAGGACCTCATCATGACGATCATCTATCACAACCCTGCATGCGGGACCTCCCGCAACACCCTGGCCATGATCCGCAACAGCGGCGAAGAGCCGACAGTGATTGAGTACCTGCAGCATCCACCCAGCCGTGAGCAGCTGGTCAAGATGATTCAGGATGCCGGTCTGACGGTTCGCGAGGCCATTCGCCAGAAAGGCACGCCTTACGCTGAGCTGGGCCTGGATGACGTCACCTTGACCGACGATCAACTACTGGATGCAATGCTGGCAAATCCCATCCTGATCAACAGGCCGTTCGTCGTGACGACCAAGGGAACCAGGCTGTGCCGTCCGTCCGAGTTGGTATTGGACATCCTCCCGAACCCGCAACAAGGCGCTTTCACCAAGGAAGACGGCGAAGTCGTGATCAATGCGGAGGGCCAACGTGTCGCACCAGGTAACTGATCTGCCCAACGTCGATCCCGGCCAATTCAAGGTGCCTGCAATCGGCGACTTCTCAAAAATTGGCGCATCGACCCACCGTCCGCGCTTTCTCCTGCTGTACGGATCTGTTCGTGAACGCTCTTACAGCCGATTACTGACCATGGAAGCGGCACGGCTGCTGGAAGCGATGGGCGGCGAGGTCAAGATCTTTGATCCCCGCGGCTTGCCGCTGCCGGATAGTGAGCCGGAGACACATCCTAAGGTCGCGGAACTACGCGAGCTGGCGAACTGGTCCGAAGGTATGGTTTGGTGTTCGCCAGAGCGCCACGGCGCTATGACCGGCATCATGAAGGCCCAGATTGACTGGATTCCGTTGACACAGGGGGCTATCCGTCCTTCACAGGGCAAGACCTTGGCCGTCATGGAAGTGTCCGGTGGATCGCAGTCCTTCAATGCTGTGAATCAAATGCGGATTTTGGGGCGCTGGATGCGGATGCTGACCATTCCCAATCAATCCTCGGTGGCCAAAGTGAGGTGTACTGTCAATAGCGGACACGCTTGTCTCAAGCCGCCTGCGGCTGTTTGCTGAATTCTTCAGCGAACAACGCTGGCGGAACAAATCCGATGCGGGAATGGCGCCGCTGTCGGTTATAGAAAATCTCGATGTATTCCTGGATCGACGCTTGCGCCTCGGCGCGGGTGGCATAGCGACGATGATGAACAAGCTCGTTTTTCAGCGTGCCCCAGAAGCTCTCCATCGGCGCGTTGTCGTAGCAGTTCCCCCTGCGCGACATCGAGGCTCGCATGCCGAACTGCGTCACCAGATCGCGGTACGCGTGGGCGCAATATTGACTGCCTCGGTCCGAGTGATGGATCAGTCCCGGCGCCGGGCGTTTGTTGGCAACAGCCCTCCACAGCGCTTGCGCCGTCAGATCCTGCGTCATCCGCTCGCCCATCGCGTAGCCGACGATCTCGCAGGTGAAGACGTCCTTCAGGCCGGCCAGATACAGCCAGCCTTCGGCAGTTGGAATGTAGGTGATATCCGTGACCCAGACTTCGCCCGGCCGCGTTGGCGTGAACCGCTGTTCCAGCAAATTCTCAGCCACCGGAAGGTCATGCTTGGAGTTGGTCGTCGCCACGAATTTACGCCGCTGCTTGCAGCGCAGTTTGAGCTCCCTGCGCAGCCGCGCAACGCGATCGCGTCCGACGTCGTGGCCCTGCACGGCCAATTCGTGCTTGACGCGCCGCGTGCCATAGGTCTCGCGGCTTTGCCGGTGCGCGGCGGTGATCAGCACTTTCAGTCGGCTGTCTTCCTGCGCTCGTGTCGACGGTTTGGCGTGCAGCCAATCGTAGAAGCCACTGCGCGAGACGCCCAGCGTCTTGCACAGCATCGTCACGGGAAATTCGAGTCGCGCCGTTTTCATCCACGCGTACCTGGCAGCGACTCCTGCGCAAAGTACGCTGCCGCTTTTTTTACGATATCCCGCTCCATTTTTGTCTCGGCCAGCTCCTTGCGAAGCCGCGCGTTTTCTGCCTCCAGTTCGGCCACCGTACGGCTGCCTGGCGGCGTCGCTTCTGATGGACCACGGCGTGCTGCTGCCACCCAATTGGCGAGCGTCCCCTTGGGAATGCTCACGCTGGCGGCTGCCTGTTCGATCGAAAGACCCTGCGTCAAAACCAGCTTCACAGCTTCTTCACGCAGCGCAGTGGGGTACGTCTTCTTCAATTTCTTCATAAAGGCTCCTGTCGGTGCAACTCTACCAAACAAGAGTGTCCGAAAATCTCAGGCTACCTCAAAGCGTACCTAGAATTTGACGACGCCGGCAGGATGAAGCCATCGCCTTACTACGAGCGGGTGGTCGATGTGATGGAAGAACTGTTCAAATTCACGCTGCTAACGCGTGATGTCTCGCCGTTCCTGACCGACCGATACAGCGAACGCCGAGAAAGCGCATTAGAACTGAGCAAGCGAATGAACCAGAAATCTATTTAAACCCAGCTCATCGAGACATGATCTATAATTTGTGCGATGAAAATGCTTCGTACATTTCTGATAGTGTTGCTAGCCATTGCCATTCCCCTTGAGGGATTGGCGGCTGTGCGCATGGTCGAAATGATGCGTAGTGTCACTCCTGCCATGGAGATGTCGGTCTCCGCAAACAGCTCGGACGAAACTTGCGTCATGAGCATGTCAAGTGGGGACAAGTCATCAAAATCGACGGCGCCATGCAAGATGGGAGACGCCTGCAAGATTTGCCAAGTGTTTCCGTCGACCACACCTTCAGCGGACGTTAATCTGCAGGTTCTTCCCTTGATCGCAACGGTCTCCCTGTTGCCCGAATCGTTTCTTCCTTCCCACGATCTGTCCGGATTGTGGCGTCCCCCTCGTTCACTCTGATCGTTGCTGATTTCTTGACACGCTTGGCTTGAGCGCCAAGTGGTCTTTCGCGCGCTTTTTCGCGCAGTCACGCTATGGAGTGAACAATCATGTCCTTTCACAGGATATCCGGGGCCCTGCTTGCTTTGCTGGCAGGGATGTCCGGCCTTGCCCACGCGGCTCCCTTATCTTTTAACGCTGCGCTCGATATCGCCGAGCGCCAGTCTCCCAACCTGGCCTCCAACAGGGCTCAAATTGCGGCAGCCCAATCATCGGCGATACCCGCAGGTGCTTTACCTGACCCCAAGATCTTTGCCGGAGTCGACAACTATCCCGTCTCCGGGCCGGATCGAGGCCGACTCAATGCCGACTCCATGACGATGCAGAAAATCGGCGTCATGCAGGATTTTCCCAATGCGGCCAAGCGCCAGGCCCGCGTTGCCGTAGCCGAAGCTTCGATCGAAACTGCGCAAGCACAGCGGCAAGTGGAGCGCCTCAAGCTGCGCCGAGCCACGGCCTTGGCTTGGCTCAAGCGCTATTTCCTGGAACGCAAGATCTCGCTGTTCGATGATTTGGGCAAAGAGAATCAGCTTCTGGTAGATGCCGTGCGCGCCCAGATCGCGTCTGGCCGTACCCAGGTGGCCGATAGCGTAATGCCCAAGCAGGAAGCGGCTCAATTGGCTGACCGTCGTGATGAACTGATCCGCGACCTCGTCAAGGCCAAGTCCGGCCTCCGCCGCTATGTGGGTGGTGAAGCCGATGAGCCACTGGTCGATGCGTTGCCTGAGCTGCGCATCGATGCTGACCATTTACGCGATCACTTGCACAAGCATCCGGAACTGGAAGCCTATTCTGCGGAGAGCCACAAGGCGGAAGCAGAATTGCGCCAAGCGCAGGCGATGAAGAAATCCGATTGGGGTGTCGAGCTAGCCTATCAGCGACGTGACCCGCGCTTTGGCAACATGGTGTCGGTCCAGTTCACGTTCGAGATTCCAGTTTCCCCCGCGACAAGGCAGGATCCCCTCATCGCGGCTAAACAGCAAGAGCTATATCGCATCGATGCAGACCGCGAGGCCATGCTGCGCGATCACACCAACGAGCTCGAAAGCGATCTGGCCGACTACCAATCCTTGACCCGGCAGCTTGAACGCGCTAACCAGACGGCCTTGCCGCTGGCACAGCAAAAAACCGACCTCCAATACGCCAGCTATCGCGCAGGCAAAAGTGACTTGACGACAGTCCTCGCGGCACGCCGGGAAGTCGTCGACCAGCGCCTGAAAATCATCGATTTGGAGGCGCAAAGATCCGCAGTCGCCGCCCAACTCTATTTCGCCTATGGGGAAGATCAACAATGAAAAAAAGCACTTACCAGATCGCCGTACTGATCGCGGCGGTTGCCGCGGTGAGCGGCATGGGTGGATATTGGATGGCCCATCGCGCCGCCGGCGCCGAAGCCATGCCTATCAAGACAGGGAATCCTGCCACGCAAGTTGAACGCAAGGTACTGTATTGGTACGACCCGATGATGCCGAATCAGCGTTTCGACAAGCCGGGAAAGTCGCCGTTCATGGACATGCAACTGGTCGCGAAATATGCGGATGAGCAAGGTGACGGCGCCGGCGTCAAGATTGACTCTGGGATTAGCCAGAACCTGGGAATGCGCACCGCCAAGGTCGAGCGTGGCAGCTTTTCGAGCACCGTGCGCGCTGTCGCCAACGTGCAGCTCAATGATCGCCAGGTGGCGATTGTCCAGGCCCGAAGCAACGGCTTTGTTGAGCGGGTCTACGCACGTGCTCCTGGCGACGTCATTGAACGCGGCGGGCCCCTGGTGGACTTGCTCATTCCGGAATGGGCTGGCGCCCAAGCGGAATTTTTGGCGGTGCTCGGTACGAAGGACCTGGCGCTGATCCAGGCCGCCCGTGCACGTCTGCAGTTGCTCGGAATGCCGGCTGATCTGATTAGCCGTGTAGAGAAAAGCGGCCGACCTCAGACGGTAGTGACCATCGCTGCACCTATTGCGGGCTTGATTCAGACCTTGGATATCAGGAGTGGAATGACGGTATCGGCCGGAGCGCCTTTGGCCAGGATCAACGGGCTCGATACCGTGTGGCTAGAAGCGGCAATTCCTGAGGCGCAAGCCGCACTAGTCAACGTCGGCGGTAAGCTGGAAGCGGATTTTGCGGCGTACCCAGGCGAAAAATTCACAGGCAAGATCCTTGCCGTTCTGCCGGAGAGCAACGCCGACAGCCGTACCCTCCGGGTTCGCGCCGAGTTGCCCAATCGCGATGGCAAATTGAAGCCGGGCATGTATGCGCAAATCGGCTTAGGAGGCGGCAAGGCAGCACCAAGTCTACTGGTACCGTCTGAAGCGGTCATCCGCACCGGCGCGCGCAATATCCTGCTGGTCACAACAGGCGATGGTCGCTACCAGCCGGTCGAAGTGAAGCTTGGCCAAGAATCCGATGGAAAGAGCGTCATCCTGGATGGCGTCACTGAAGGCCAACAAGTTGTCACGTCCGGTCAATTCCTCATCGATTCCGAGGCCAGCCTTAAAGGCGTGCTCGCGCGGCTGAACACTTCACCAGGCGCCGACGCCAAGAGCGCCCAGATGTCACTCAATGAGGCGACCGGGAAAATCGAATCACTGCGGGACACTGACATCACGCTCTCGCACGGTCCGGTCCCAACACTGGGTTGGGGAGCCATGACAATGTCATTCAAACTGGCGCGGCCTGAGATGGCAACACGTCTCAAGGCGGGAGATAGCGTGCATTTCGGTTTCCAAGAGAGAAATGGCAATTATGTGATCGAGAAGCTGGATCGGAGCACGCCATGATCGAAAAACTCATCAAATGGTCGCTTCGCAGCCGCTTCCTGGTCTTGTTTGGCGTGCTTTTTCTGGGGGCCTGGGGGGTATGGGCGCTCAAGACCACCCCTGTGGACGCGTTGCCCGATCTTTCGGATGTTCAGGTCATCATCCGGACTACCTATGCTGGCCAGGCGCCGCAAATCGTCGAGAACCAGGTAACGTATCCGCTGGCAACTACCATGCTGTCGGTGCCGGGTGCAAAGACGGTGCGGGGCTACTCGTTCTTCGGGGACTCCTTCGTCTATGTCTTGTTTGAGGACGGCACGGATATGTATTGGGCACGTTCCCGGGTACTGGAATATCTCAACCAGGTGCAGGGGCGCCTTCCGGCCTCGGCCAAGGCATCACTGGGGCCGGACGCTACCGGCGTCGGCTGGATCTATGAGTACGCGCTGGTCGACAGGAGCGGGCAACACGACCTGGCCCAGTTACGTAGCCTGCAAGACTGGTTCCTGAAATATGAGCTCAAGAGCCTGCCCAATGTCGCCGAAGTCGCAACGGTAGGCGGCATGGTCAAGCAATACCAAGTAGTGCTCGACCCGGTGAAACTGGCGGCCTACAGCATCGGGCAAGACAAGGTTGTCGACGCGATCAAAAAGGCCAACCAAGAAACCGGTGGCTCGGTGCTGGAGATGGCGGAAACCGAGTACATGGTGCGGGCTTCCGGCTATTTGAAGACGCTGGCGGACTTCCGCAACATTCCCTTGGCGACGGGGAAAAACGGCGTACCCGTCAAACTGGGCGATGTAGCGGCCATCCAATTCGGGCCGGAGATGCGCCGCGGCATTGCGGAACTCAATGGCGAAGGCGAGTCGGTGGGCGGCGTCATCATCCTGCGCTCAGGCAAGAATGCGCGGGACACCATTGCGGCCGTCAAGAGCCGACTGGAAGAGCTCAAAAAAAGCCTACCCACCGGTGTTGAGGTCGTACCTGTCTACGACCGCAGCCAGTTGATCGATCGCGCCATCGACAACCTGTCGCACAAGCTGCTTGAGGAGTTCATCGTCGTTGCGGTTGTTTGCGGCCTGTTTCTCTGGCATCTGCGTTCCGCACTGGTGGCCATCGTCTCTCTGCCACTGGGCATCATGATTGCCTTCATCGTCATGCGGTATCAGGGCGTCAACGCCAACATCATGTCCCTAGGAGGGATCGCCATTGCAATTGGTGCTATGGTCGATGCCGCCGTCGTCATGATCGAGAATGCGCACAAGCATATCGAAGAGTGGAAGCATCGACATCCAGGGCAACCTTTACAGGGGGAAACCCATTGGAGAGTCATCGGTGAGGCGGCGGCAGAGGTCGGACCAACGCTGTTTTTCTGCTTGCTGATCATTACGCTGTCATTTATCCCGGTATTTACCCTCGAGGCGCAGGAGGGACGCTTATTCGGGCCATTGGCATTTACCAAGACCTATGCAATGGCCGGTGCCGCCGGACTATCCGTCACACTGATCCCGATCCTGATGGGCTACATGATCCGCGGGAAGATCCCCTCGGAGAACAGCAATCCGCTCAATCGCTGGCTGATTCGTTGCTATCGGCCGTTACTGGAAGCCGTCTTGCGCCGCCCTAGGACGACACTGGCAATTGCGGCGCTTGCGCTGTTGACGACCTTATGGCCGATCAGCCGTTTGGGCGGTGAGTTCTTGCCGCAGATGGATGAGGGGGATCTACTCTATATGCCGTCAGCCTTGCCAGGCTTGTCCGCATCCAAAGCTGCCGAACTGCTGCAACAGACCGATCGCCTGATCAAGACGGTTCCGGAAGTCGCCAGTGTTTTCGGCAAAGCTGGCCGTGCTGAGAGTGCGACCGATCCAGCCCCCCTGGAGATGTTCGAAACGACCATTCAATTCAAGCCGCGTGATCAATGGCGCCCCGGCATGACGCCGGCAAAGTTGGTGAATGAGCTTGACCGGGTCGTCAAAGTGCCTGGCCTATCGAACATCTGGGTACCGCCCATTCGTAACAGGCTAGACATGCTGGCTACCGGGATAAAAAGCCCGATTGGCGTCAAAGTGTCAGGCACTAGCCTGGTTGATATCGACAAGACGGCGCAACAAATCGAACAGGTTGCCAAAGAGGTGCCAGGTGTCAGCTCCGCGCTCGCCGAACGTCTCAGTGGCGGACGTTACGTGGATGTCGATATCGACCGGCTGACTGCCGCCAACTACGGTCTCAATATCGCTGATGTCCAGAGCATCGTCTCGTCGGCCATCGGTGGGGAGAATGTCGGTGAGACGATTGAGGGACTGGCACGTTATCCGATCAGCGTTCGCTATCCGAGAGAGACTCGCGACTCGCTGGAGCGACTGCGCGATCTGCCGATCCTGACCGCCAGCGGGCAGCAGATCACCTTGGGAACCGTCGCCAAGCTGAAGATCAGCGATGGCCCGCCCATGCTCAAAAGTGAGAATGCTCGGCCCAGCGGCTGGATCTATGTCGATGTCCGGGATAGGGATCTGTCATCTGTGGTCGCCGATTTGCGCGCTGCGGTCAGTTCCAAAGTAAAGCTAACGCCCGGACTGAGCATTGCTTACTCGGGGCAATTCGAATACCTGGAGCGGGCAAATGCACGTTTAAAGCTAGTGGTGCCGGCGACGCTGATGATCATCTTCGTGCTGCTCTATCTGACGTTCCGACGCTTCGATGAGGCAGCATTGATCATGGCGTCACTGCCATTTGCTTTGGTCGGCGGCATCTGGTTTCTCTATGCCCAGGGCTACAACCTATCGGTTGCCACCGGTGTCGGTTTCATTGCTCTTGCGGGCGTGTCCGCTGAATTCGGCGTCGTCATGCTGCTGTACCTGAAGCAGGCGGTCTCTGTCCGTGAACAACAGGTAGGCGCTATCTCGGTCCCCGTACTGGAGGATGCAATCCGCGAAGGTGCCGTGCTCAGGGTACGCCCAAAAGCGATGACCGTGGCCGTCATCCTGGCGGGGCTGATTCCGATTCTGTGGGGAAGCGGTGCCGGCTCCGAAGTCATGAGCCGGATTGCAGCGCCGATGGTCGGCGGCATGATTACCGCTCCGTTGCTTTCGATGTTCGTCATTCCGGCCGCGTATCGCTTGATGCGTGGTCGTCAACCCAAAGCCAATCCGGCTTAATTTATCTTCAAAGTGAAAGGAAGTTGTCATGAAGAACGTGATTTACGCCATGCTTTTTACCGCATCCCTGGGCAGCATTGCGCCCGTGTTTGCCGCAGATATGCAGGGCATGAAAATGGGCCAGGCTGATGTTGGCGAAATGGTTTCTCATGGAACCGGGGTCATCAAGAGCCTCGACCCGAAGCAGAAAACCGTTACCTTGGCGCATCAACCCATTAAAGAACTAAACTGGCCAGCGATGACCATGGGCTTCAAAGTATCGGATGAGAAAATGCTACAAGGACTCAAAGTCGGAGACCAGGTCACATTCGACTTAAAGGGGAGTGGAGCCGCACCTGTCGTGACGGGAATTCGTCCAGCTAAATAAGCCGGGTACCGTCCGTGATTGCAAATTTCCTATGCGACACGGACGGTTGGATGTGAGCAAGGCATCGATATGCGCGCAATGGCAACCAATCATCTACGAAATATGAATAATGGATTATTTCTTAATTACTTTTTCGCTTATGTATGAACATTTGCTTTATCTCGGCTGGCTCCCTACAATGGCGCTGCCCGCGATCTTAACGTCAAGGTGGAGAGCTTCCCGTCCAATCTCGTGGCGGGGCAGTTCGGTTTTGCCAAGGCGCCCTATTTCGAGATCGACAACCCGGCCGACCGCGCCGTGCCGACCGTTAAGTTCTAAGCACCGGCTCACAAATTCCCGCCGATATTCCGATAGCCCGGCTTTGCGCCGCATACTTTGACAAGACGACGATCATGATCGAACTGACCATCACCCCGCCCGGCCACCCGCTTTCCGGCAAGGTGGAGCCGCCCGGTTCCAAATCCATTACCAACCGTGCACTTCTGCTGGCCGGGCTCGCCAAGGGCAAAAGCCGTCTCACGGGCGCGCTGAAAAGCGACGATACGCTTTACATGGCAGAAGCGCTGCGTGAGATGGGTGTCAAGGTAACCGAGCCTGACGCCACCACCTTCGTGGTGGAGAGTTCAGGTGTGTTGCATCAGCCGGAAAAGCCGCTTTTCCTCGGCAATGCCGGCACAGCCACCCGCTTTCTCACCGCCGCTGCCGCCCTTGTGGATGGCGCCGTCATCATCGATGGCGACGAGCATATGCGCAAACGCCCGATCATGCCGCTGGTGGAAGCCCTGCGCTCCCTCGGCGTTGAGGCGGAGGCGCCGACCGGCTGCCCGCCCGTCACCGTCTGCGGCAAGGGTACGGGTTTCCCGAAGGGCAGCGTCACGATCGACGCCAACCTTTCCAGCCAATATGTGTCCGCACTTCTGATGGCCGCCGCCTGCGGCGACAAGCCTGTCGATATCATCCTCAAGGGCGAGGAAATCGGCGCGAAGGGCTATATCGATCTCACCACATCGGCCATGGAAGCATTCGGTGCGAAGGTGGAGCGGGTGAGCAACGCCATCTGGCGCGTGCATCCGACGGGTTACACGGCAACCGATTTCCACATCGAGCCGGATGCCTCCGCCGCCACCTATCTCTGGGGCGCTGAGCTTTTGACCGGCGGCGCCATCGATATCGGCACGCCGGCCGATAAGTTCACCCAGCCGGATGCCAAGGCCCATGAGGTCATGGCGCAGTTTCCCCACCTGCCCGCTGAAATCGACGGTTCGCAGATGCAGGATGCCATTCCCACCATTGCGGTTCTCGCTGCCTTCAACGAAACACCGGTGCGTTTCGTCGGCATCGCCAATCTGCGCGTCAAGGAATGCGACCGAATCCGCGCCGTCTCACTCGGCCTCAACGAAATCCGCGATGGTTTGGCGCATGAGGCAGGCGACGACTTGATCGTGCATTCCGATCCCTCGCTTGCGGGCCAGACGGTGAATGCCTCGATCGACACTTTCGCCGACCACCGTATCGCCATGAGCTTTGCGCTGGCGGCGCTGAAGATCGGCGGCATTGCCATCCAGAATCCGGCCTGCGTGGGCAAGACCTATCCCGGTTACTGGAAGGCGCTCGCCTCGCTGGGCGTCGAATACTCGGAAAAGGAAACCGCTGCCGAGCCGCAGCATTAGAAGAACGGTATTGGTTTTCCGTCATTCCGGCCCTGAGCCGGAATCCAGTGCGATCAAGTCCTTGATCGCGAAAGACTCTTCAAGCCGCGCAGACGCGCGGCTGCTGGATACCGGGTCTAGCCCGGTATGACGGCAATGACTGTATTCTGAAACCGGAAACGCTCCATTCCCTTAAGGAGAAATCACCCGTGAAGACCATCGCCGCAAGATTTCTCGCGCTGTTCGTCTTCCTGGGCGCGGCCTTCCCGGCTTTCGCGGAAGAGTTCATCCGTTCGTATCATTCCGTCATCGAGGTTGCGCGAGACGGAAAGCTGACGGTGACGGAGAGCATCACCGCCCGCGCCGAAGGCCAGAACATCAAGCGCGGCATTTTCCGCGATTTTCCGCTTTATGCGCTGGATGCGAATAACCGCCGCACCAAGGTGGATTTCAGCGTCGTTTCGGTGGAGCGCGATGGTGCGCCCGAGAACTGGCGCACCGAAACCATCGATGGCGGCATCCGCATCTATACCGGCAGCGCCGACCGTTTTCTGCCGACCGGCGAACATATCTTCCAGATCACCTACACCACCGCCCGGCAGATCCGTTATTTCAGCGATTATGACGAGCTGACCTGGAATGTTACCGGCAATGGCTGGCAATTCCCCATGGGCGAGATTTCCGCTACCATCACGCTGCCACAGGGCGTGAAAGCCACGGATACCGCCGTCTTTACCGGCCCTCTTGGCGCGAAGGGCAAGGATGCGCGCATTCTCAGCGAAGGCAACGAGGTGTTCTTCGCCTCCACTCGCCCGTTTTCGGTGGGCGAGGGCATGACGGTTGCCGTCAAGCTGCCCAAGGGTGCGATTGCCGCGCCCGCGAGTTCGCAGGAGACAAGCTGGTGGCTGCGAGATCATATGGCCATCCTGATCTCGGGCGGCGGGCTTCTGGCCGTTCTCATCTATTACCTGCGGGCATGGTCCGCGGTGGGCCGAGATCCGGCCAAAGGCGTGGTCGTGCCGCGCTGGGATGCGCCGGAAGGGTTGTCGCCGGCGCTGGTCAATTACGTCGACAATAGGGGCTTTTCGGGCGCCGGCTGGACGGCGCTTTCCGCGTCTGCCCTTGATCTTGCCGTCAAAGGTTACGTCGTTCTGGAAGACCTGAAAAATTCCATCGCGGATAGGAAATTCAACCGCATGAGGCCAAGTATGGCACGAGTTTTGGGCCTCGAAACACGTTCGGCCAAGGAAGGTTGAGCGCTCGCTTGCCGCTCAATGGCAAGAGCTTGGGAGGCAGTATGCATTTGGGCCTGGCGCGCGCGCAGCTGCTTCCCCGCAGCGATGGATACCGCCGCTTCACTGGGTCACCAATTGACGCGCTGGTCTACCTCGTCGGGTTGAGCTGCCAGATCCCAATCCGGCTCGCCTTGCGCACCATCATCCACCGGCGCGTCGCAGCCCTCCCACAGCGGTGGCCCGCGTGCCGGGGTGATGTGCGGGGGGGCAGACTCCACCCCGATGTGGTTCAGGATGTGGCGGATTTCGGCGCTGTGGGTGATGAAGGCAATGATGCGCATCTGCCCACCGCACATGGGGCACAGCAGCGGAAATGCCTCGTAGATGCGGGCAATCAGCACCGCCCACAAGTAATGCGCCGCTCGCTTCGGGCGTGCTTCAGGTTCGGGTGTGGGTGTGGCCGCGTTGCCCGGCGCCGCCACCCCAGGTACGCCCGCGCCAGGTTGTGCAGTCTCCACCGTGGCTGGTTGCGACGCAGCAGGCTGAGCCAGCGCCGTTACCGCCGCCCTGAGCGGCGAGTTGGGTGCCAGCACACCAAAGTAGCGGTGCCGGTGGGTGCGTGGCGGTGGCACCAGCGCGGCGATGCGGTCGATCAGTTCCAGCGGTGTGAGGTGCAGCTCATCTGCCTTGGCACCACGCTTGTCACTGGTGGGCTCGCTGCGCTGTTTGGCACAGCGGTACACCAGTTTGCTTCCCTCTTTGCGTAGGCGCTCCATGGAAAACGGTGGACGCGCGCAATAGCGCAGCAGCCGCTCCAGCGCAGCGCGGTCGTGGGCTTCGATGCACACCCCCGCATCCACCGAGAAGCCGCTGTGTTTGTAGCCCAGCATGTCTTTGGCGTCACAGTTCTCCAGCAGGCCCCGAGCAACGAAGGCGCGCAGGATGCGTTTTTGCAGTGTGGTCTGCACTGGGGCCACGGTAGCCGCATCGATGCCGGTGGCCGCGTGAAAGATGACACCCGGCGATGAGATTCGAGGGGTCGCATCAGCATCGCCCTCGCCCTCCACTTCCTCAAACACCCCGTCCACCACACAAACGTGGAAGTGGACGTGTTCATTGAGGCTGGAGCCGAATCGGTGAATGAAGGCGATGGCACCGATGTGCAGGCCTGCCTTGTCCATATGGGCCGCACCGGGGCTGTGGGTCTGCAGAGTTTGTGCGATCACCCGCAGAAAGATGCGCAGCACCATGCTCAGCACCGCTCCGTCGCGCTGCATGAAGTAACGAAGCCGCTTGGGAACCGACAGCACCCACTGGCGCACCGGCAGGCGGGGGAAAACGTGGTCGTTCAGGTGCGCTGCTGTCTCCACCATGCGCCGGGTGGTGCACGAGGGGCAGACTCCCCGGCCTTTGCAGGAGAAGGCTACAAAGTAGTCGTGCCCACAGTCGCCGCAGCGAGCGCGGGCAAAGCCATGGGCAAAGATGCCGCACTCAAGATACTTGGCAAACGCTTTGCGCACGAAGGGCTTGGGGGTGTGGTGGTCGCCCTGGCCGTCGAACTGACCCGCGCTGGCCAACTCTAGCCAGGTCTCGTAGTGCTCGGCTACCGTTTGGTAGAGCAGCGTGCGTTCGGGGTGGCGTGGGTTGTAGAGCTTGGGCTTGGAAGTGGCTGACATGAATACTGTACAAATGCACAGTATTCTGCGGCGATTGTTTGGGTACGCAAAGCACAAGGCCCGAACCGTCGCCAGTTCGGGCCTTGTCAGGGTAGCTTGGCTGCGGACTTACTTGCGCGCAGGCGGCACATCCGTGCAGCTGCCATGCGCCACTTCCGCCGCCATGCCGATGCTCTCGCCCAGCGTCGGATGCGGGTGGATGGTCTTGCCGATGTCCACTGCGTCCGCACCCATCTCGATAGCCAGCGCGATCTCTCCGATCATGTCGCCCGCGTGGGTGCCGACCATGCCACCGCCCAAGATCTTGCCGTGGCCCCGGCCAGCATGGCCGTCTCCTGATCCTGCTTCGGGGCTGTCGTCGAACAGCAGCTTGGTGACGCCTTCGTCGCGGCCGTTGGCAATGGCGCGGCCCGAGGCCGCCCAGGGGAACAGGCCCTTCTTGACCTTGATGCCCTGCTGCTTGGCCTGGTCTTCGGTCAGGCCCACCCAGGCCACTTCGGGGTCGGTGTAGGCCACGCTGGGGATCACGCGGGCGTTGAAGGCGGCGCTGGCCAGTTCCTTGTTGCCCTGCAGTTCGCCGGCGATGACCTCGGCCGCCACGTGCGCTTCATGCACCGCCTTGTGCGCCAGCATGGGCTGGCCCACGATGTCGCCGATGGCGAAGATGTGCGGCACATTGGTGCGCATCTGGATGTCCACGTTGGGGTCTCCTCGTTTTCAGTGCAATAAGTGACGGTACGAAAAGCTAGCACTGGCGCGGAGGTGGTGTTGGTAGATCGTTGATTTCATTGACTTTCCTGTTCACTTTCAAATCTGCGATTCGTGGCGTCAAACCGTGGTCGGTTTCATCCATTGGTGCCAGTTATCGATGCATTTGGCCGCGAAGGCAGGATTTGGTCAGCATAGCGGTCAACCGGGAAGCGAAACACACCCCGCAAGTTGATGCTCTCCAGCCTGGTGGGCGCAATCTTCTCGATCAGTTCCGGTGGAATGACCTGGCGGCGGTTCGACCAGCGATCCAGGACCGCCTGCATCTGTGAGGTATTCCACGCCATCACGATGTTGGCCATCAGGCTCAACGCATCGGCCACAGCCTGCATTTCATCGACACGTTTGGCCTGCGCCGGGCTGATCCGGCCGGTATAAATGGCGCGCTTGAGGGCGTTAACAGCCTCGCCCCGATTGAGCACCCGGCGCAACTCGTTCCTGAAAGCGTCCTTGACAAAGTAGTCAGCCAAAAACGCCGTACGCAGCAACCGCCCCAATTGCACGCCAGCCTCATAGATTGGATCGCCCTGGGCGGCAGAACCGAACCGCGCAAGAGCTGCCACCGCACTGGCATGTCCGCTCATGACCGAGGCTGCCAGGTGCACCAGACTATCCCAATGCTTTTCGATCAAAGCGACGTCGACATTGGCTTCGCACACCGCAGCGATTTCTGCGGGCACTTTGGTGCCGCGTGGCACAAAGAGGTGGCGCTGTTTGAGTTCCTTCAACCGCGGGCAAAGATCAAAACCAAGCAAACGGGCATGTGACATGGCAAAGTCGGTGTAGCCATGGGTATCCACAGCAAGCTGGCTGGTCTCCAGCTTTTCTTGGCGGATGACACCTTCAATGGCCACGCCCGCCTGGCGCTCATTGAGCACAAAGGGCTGCGCATGGAAGATGCCCCACCGGTCTTTTACATGGGAGTAGATTCCAATGGAAGGTGTGTTGCGCCGAGGATCAAGCCGGGCTTGCCACACCCGTTTGGTGGTCTCCATGGTCATCATGTCAGAAGATGCCAAATCGGACCGCCCCCAGGTGGCGGCAATCGGGTGTCGCTGCATGAATTCCAGCACAGCCTGGCAGGCCTGGCTCAGACGCCGTTCGTCCCGCGCCCAGCGCATGGCCTGGCGAATGCTGGTGGCAGACAATTGCGGAATCATGCGCGCGCATTCGACCGCAGTCAGACTGGTGCCGTGGGCCATGATGCCGGCATAGACCATCAGCAGCTCGTCGGTAGAGCGCGGCTCACGTCCGAGCATGATCCAGCTAAAGCGCACCTGGGCGTCAACGGCCAGAATCACTTCCGGCAATTGAACCTCACCGATGCGGTGATCCAAAGCCGCGCGCAGCTTGGTCACTTCTGGGTCTTCGTCCTCTGCGGGCAATGGCGACAAATGGAGTTCATCATCCACGCGCAGTACGCCACTGCGGGCTGCAGCGGCCACCGCATCGACACCGGCAGTTACTCTGGCCAGCAAAGGCTTCAAGAAAGTGGCAGCCTTGCTGGGTAACGATAGACGGGCATAGTGTTTCTTGGACTCTGCCTGCCAACGCTCGTCCGTGAAGAACAAGCGCGCACGACCCCGAAAGCTCAGGCTGTGCTCAATCCAGACCGAGCCATTGCGCACCGCGCGGCGCAGGGCAAACAGGGTGGCCACCTCCAACGCCTGAAACGCCCGTTCCCGGTCTGGGCTGGAGATCGAAACCTGCCAGATCATTCCCAGACTTGGTGCCACCACTTCAACTGGCAGCTTTCTGGATCCTTTGAGATATAAAGCTTGCAGCTTGGCAAGGTACTCGATGGCAGGATGCTCGCCGGTGGCCTGCCAGGGCAGCTTTGCAATGGCGACGAGCAACGACCGCACGGGGCGAATTCCATCAATCAATCCCTCGCGGACCAGGGAGGCCCTGCTCGGTGGTTTGCGTTTCTGGGTTTCGGTGATCAAGGCTTCAAGACGGGCACGCAACTCAGCATCTGGCACCGCACCTTGCGCGCTCAAGGCAACAAGTTCGCCGAGCAGCGTTTTGTACATTGCGGCCCAATTGACGGTAGCGGGGACATCGGCGGCAGCCTGACGCCACAGATCGGCGATCCGGCGCTGCACCATAAGGATCAACTGGTCTGTGGTGGTGAACAGGCAATACCGAAGAAAGCATGCGACCTCCACGGTGCGCGCTGGCTCTTTGATCTTGGCTCCGGCTGAGGGCGGCCTGGAGACAAGTCGGCGCGCGTAGCGGCGCAAGATGAGATCGGGGATGTCTGCCAGGTGCTTATGAACGTCCAGCGTGTAAAGCAGGTCGATGCGCTCCAGTACCTCGCTGATTTGGCGGGTTGAGTGTTTCGCCGGTGCAGCCCATAGCCAACTCTGCTGGGTTTGTCCATCTGGGCGCAGCTCTGAAACTGAGGCTCGCCAGCGATCAAGTGTTGCTGGATCAACGCTGGCGGCGATGGCGGTGCCTGTTTCAACTTCAAGCTGGGCAAGTGCCGCCGCAATCAGTGTCCGAATTGCCCGCTCGTGCACGATCACCAGCTTGTTCTTGTACAGCCATTGACGCGCCCGCACGAGTAGCTGATCGCGGTCGGCGCAGCGCGCCACTTCGTCGCGCAGTTCACGTACCAGTGAGCGGCGCTGGTGCTCGCTCATCCACTGGAATCCAAGGACCGTGCAGGCTACTTGTTGGTGATCGAATAGCGTGCGCCCGCGTTCATACATGGCTCTCAGCGAGGCGACTTCTGGTGCTGCAATGCCAAGCTCGTTGCCAAGGTGGCGCCACAAGGCTACTGGAATTACCCGAAAGGCACCGAGCAAACGCCCACTCATGCGCAGGAAACCAATATGGAGCGCCAGACCAAGCTTGTGGGAATCACCTCGGCGTGCATTGATTGCGTCGCGCTCGGCACCATCGAAGGTGAAAAATGCCTTCATCTCGAAGTCGCTGATATCGCGGGGGAGCCCACGCATCCCCAAAAACGTTGTGTGCCAACCCTGCATCGTGAACCTCAAAAGTGGGAGGCCACCATACCCGTTTACAAAGCGAACAGGAAAGTCAATGAAATCAACGGTCTACCCAGACCACCCCCGCGCCAGTGCTAGCTTTGCGTACCGTCACTTATTGCACTGAAAACGAGGAGACCCCGTCGCAGGCGTTCGGATCGGCATCGGTTTCGTTCCCTGTCTTGGCACGCGCTTCGAAGCGTTGATAACACTCCAACCCGCAGAAGTGCTCGACGTATTCCGCGCCTTCCGGGGTGAAGGCGGCATCGAGCGGGATTTCCTTGCAGCACACGCAGCAACTGGTGGTGGTCGAGTCACTTGCATTCATGGTGGCACCCCTCCATTGACTGACGAAGACGGCGAATGCCGCCGCCGGCATTGGCTTCGCGAACAGGAAGCCTTGTCCTGTGTCGCAGTCCGCTTGTCGCAATAGATCAAGACTCGCCGATGTTTCCACGCCTTCAGCCACCACATCCATGCCCAGCCCGTGCGCAAGCTGAATCACGGTGTGCACGATGGTTTGGTCGCGGCGGTCGTTGGCGAGCCCGGCGACAAACGATTGGTCGATCTTGAGCGTGCTGATTGGGCAGCACTTCAGATGTTGCAGACAGGAATACCCCGTCCCGAAGTCATCGGCGGCGAAGCGCACACCGATCTGCCGCAAGGCGTCCAGGGCGGGGAAGATCGCCGGATCACCAAACGCGACCGATTCGGTCAGCTCGATTTCGAGATACTCGGCGGGCAACTCGGCATCAGCCAGCACGCCCTTTACCCACCCGTCGAAGTCCGGTCCCACTTGGCTCGCCGAAACATTGACGGCCAGCCGGAACGGTCGCCATGCCAGCATTCGCCAGTCACGCATCTGGCGGCAGGCTTCGCCCAGCACCCAAGCGCCGATTTCAGGCATCAGGCCGGACGATTCGACCACGGGCAGGAACTGGCCCGGTGGCAATAGTCCAAGCGTCGGATGACGCCAGCGCAACAGGGCTTCCGCGCCGACAATCCCACCACTGCGCAGATCGACGACGGGCTGGTAGTGCAGTTCAAGCTGCCCGCGCTCGACCGCTTGGGCCAGTTCCGGCGTCGTCCATCCATCCGGCCGGAAAGCGCTCATTCTCTTTCCCTGAATGCCCGCAACGCCCGCGACAGGGACAGAAGGAACAGGCCGGTCAAACCGAGCGCCGCGATGACCCAATGCTCGCCGAGGAAAGCAC
The DNA here is from genome assembly GCF_022627865.1 of Herbaspirillum sp. C7C2. Taxonomy (NCBI): domain Bacteria; kingdom Pseudomonadati; phylum Pseudomonadota; class Betaproteobacteria; order Burkholderiales; family Oxalobacteraceae; genus Herbaspirillum; species Herbaspirillum sp. C7C2. The sequence goes on along the minus strand of NZ_JABXGI010000005.1, from coordinate 109,810 downwards.
CGGCGGTTGTGCCGGCCAGCACGACAGCGAGGATGGGCAGGTGGCAGGGGCAAGTCAGCACAGCCAGTCCGCCCCACAGGTAGCCGGTGATCGGTTTGTGCGTCTCGGACGGCAAGCGCTCGGGGTTGTTCATGGCAGACTCTCCGCGTGCTGTGCCGGCTCGGTCGGCAGGGTGGCCAACTGCACTTCCAGATCGGCCAACGCTTCGCGCCGACGCTCGACGAACTGACGCAGCAGGGCAAGCTGCGCGGCCGCTTCGTCGCCGTCCGCCGCATCCAGCGCCCGGCACAGCCGCGCCAGCGCGTCGAGGCCGATGCCCGCCTCGAAGGCCGCCCGCACGAAGCACAGCCGTTGCAAGGCGGCGTCATCGAACAAGCCGTAGCCGCCTGGTGTGCACGCCACCGGGCGCAGCAATCCGCGCAGCAGGTAGTCGCGCACGATATGCACGCTCACCCCGGCATCAAGAGCCAGCCGGGACACCGTGTAGGCGTTCATTGAACACCTCCTTTTTCTCACCCGGCGCAGCAGGAAAGCTGCTTCACATCCTTGTTGAAGGTCTGCGCCGCGAGCTTCAACCCCTCGACCATCGTCAGGTAGGGGAACAACTGGTCGGCCAGTTCCTGCACCGTCATGCGGTTGCGAATGGCCAGAGCCGCCGTCTGGATCAGTTCACCCGCTTCCGGCGCGACCGCCTGTACGCCGATCAGCCGATGGCTGCCTTCCTCGATAACCAACTTGATGAAGCCGCGTGTGTCGAAGTTGGCGAGCGCACGCGGCACGTTGTCCAAGGTCAAGGTGCGGCTGTCGGTCTCGATCCCGTCGTGGTGGGCTTCCGCCTCGCTGTAGCCCACGGTCGCCACTTGCGGATCGGTGAACACCACGGCCGGCATTGCGGTCAGGTCGAGCGCCGCATCGCCGCCGGTCATGTTGATCGCGGCACGGGTGCCGGCCGCTGCCGCCACATAGACGAACTGCGGCTGGTCGGTGCAGTCGCCGGCCGCGTAGATGTTCGGGTTGCTCGTGCGCATGCCTTGGTCGATGGCGATGGCACCTTGCGCATTGACAGTGACCCCCGCTGCGTCCAGCGCGAGGCTGCGCGTGTTCGGTGTCCGACCGGTGGCAACCAGCAGTTTGTCGGCGCGCAATTCACCGTGCGTGGTGGTCAGCACGAATTCACCGTCCATATGGGCGACCTGGCTGGCTTGCGTGTGCTCCAGCACCTCGATGCCCTCGGCACGGAAAGCGGCTGTCACCGCCTCGCCGATGGCCGGGTCTTCACGGAAGAACAAGGTATTGCGCGCCAGGACCGTGACCTTGCTGCCCAGCCGGGCAAAGGCTTGCGCCAGCTCCAGCGCCACCACCGACGAGCCGATTACGGCAAGGCGTTCGGGAATGGTGTCGCTCGCCAGGGCCTCGGTGGAAGTCCAGTAGGGTGACTCTTTCAAGCCCGGAATCGGCGGGACCGCCGGGCTGGCACCCGTGGCGACCAGGCAGCGGTCGAACATCACGACGCGCTCGCCACCCTCGTTCAAACGGACGGTAAGGCTCTGGTCGTCCTTGAAGCGCGCCTCACCGTGCACAACGGTGATGGCCGGATTACCGCCCAGGATGCCTTCGTACTTGGCGTGCCGCAGTTCGTCGACGCGGGCCTGCTGCTGGGCCAGCAGCTTACTGCGGTCAATCGTAGGCACAGTTGCCGCAATACCGCCATCGAACGGGCTTTCCCGGCGCAGATGGGCGATGTGGGCGGCGCGGATCATGATCTTGGACGGCACACAGCCGACATTGACGCAGGTGCCGCCGATGGTGCCGCGCTCGATCAGCGTGACCTGCGCGCCTTGCTCGACGGCTTTCAGCGCCGCCGCCATCGCGGCTCCACCGCTGCCAATGACCGCTACCTGCACCGGGGGCTCGTTGCCACTGTGCTTTTCGGCGGCGGCCATCCATCCCCGCACCTTGTCGAGCAGTCCGACGCGGTTGTCCGCCAGTGGCGCATCGGCTAGCGTTGCCTTGTAGCCCAGTCCGGCCACGGCGGCAGTCAGCGCGTCCGGCGATGTGCCCGGCACGATGGCGAGTTGCGCTGTGCCCTTCGGATAGGACACCAGCGCCGACTGCACGCCTGGCACTTTTTCCAGCGCTTCCTTGACGTGCGCCGCGCACGAGTCGCAAGTCATGCCGGTGATTTTTAGATGGGTCATGCAACAGATCCTTTATCGTTTGTGGCGCCAGACAATGACGTCCGTTGTGCTGCGGTGCCGTTTTCAGTGACTCACTGCTTGACGCTGGACGGATAGCCCGCGTCTGCGGTTGCCTTGGTCAGCTTCTGCACGCTGGTCTTGGCATCGTCGAAGGTGACGACCGCTTGGCGTGTCTCGAAAGTCACGTCAACTTTGCTGACGCCTTCGACCTTGGAAATCGCCTTCTTGACAGTGATCGGGCAGGCGGAGCAGGTCATGCCCGGTACGGACAGCGTGACGGTCTGGGTGGCGGCCCAGACGGGGGCAACAACGGCGGCGAGGGCGAGGGAGGCAAACAGTTTCTTCATGGTGAACTCCGATCAGTAGAAAAATGGCATGACGTAGGGAAATCCGAGCGCGACCAGAACCAGCGCGGCCACGATCCAGAAAATGAGCTTGTAAGTAGCTCGCACTTGGGGAATCGCGCAGACCTCACCCGGTTTGCAGGCCGCTGCCTGCCGGTAGATGCGCCGCCAGGCGAAGAACAACGCCACCAGCGCCACGCCGATAAAGATGGGGCGATAGGGTTCCAACACCGCCAAGTTGCCGATCCAAGCGCCGCTGAACCCCAAGGCGATCAGAACCAACGGCCCGAGGCAGCAAGCCGAGGCGAGGATGGCGGCAAGCCCTCCAGTGAAGAGCGCGCCGCGCCCGGTTTTTGGTTCAGACATGCGCTTGTCCTTTCGAATTGAAATTGGATAGCGTAACCTTACTTCCGTACTCATGTACGGAGTCAAGCGATATGGAAAACAATTTGGAGAACCTGACCATTGGCGTTTTCGCCAAGGCGGCCGGGGTCAATGTGGAGACCATCCGTTTCTATCAGCGCAAGGGCTTGTTGCTGGAGCCTGACAAGCCCTATGGCAGCATCCGCCGCTATGGCGAGGCGGATGTAACGCGGGTGCGCTTCGTGAAATCAGCCCAGCGGCTGGGCTTCAGCCTGGATGAGATCGCCGAGCTGCTGCGGCTGGAGGATGGCACCCATTGCGAGGAAGCCAGCAGTCTGGCCGAGCACAAGCTCAAGGACGTGCGCGAGAAAATGGCTGACCTGGCGCGCATGGAGGCCGTGCTGTCTGAGTTGGTGTGCGCCTGCCATGCGCGAAGGGGGAACGTTTCCTGCCCGCTGATCGCGTCACTACAGGGTGGAGCAAGCTTGGCAGGTTCGGCTATGCCTTAGCGTGCTTTATTTTCCGTTTTCTGAGACGACCCCGAGATGGCGGAAACCGAGTACATGGTGCGGGCTTCCGGCTATTTGAAGGCGCTGGCGGACTTCCGCAACATTCCCTTGGCGACGGGGAAAAACGGCGTACCCGTCAAACTGGGTGATGTGGCGACCATCCAATTCGGACCGGAGATGCGCCGCGGTATTGCGGAACTCAATGGCGAAGGTGAGTCGGTGGGAGGCGTCATCATCCTGCGCTCAGGCAAGAACGCGCAGGACACCATTGCGGCCGTCAAGAGCCGACTGGAAGAGCTCAAAAAAAGCCTGCCCGCTGGTGTTGAGGTCGTACCCGTCTATGACCGGAGCCAGTTGATCGATCGTGCCATCGACAACCTGTCGCACAAGCTGCTTGAGGAGTTCATTGTCGTTGCGGTCGTTTGCGGCCTGTTCCTCTGGCATCTGCGTTCTGCCCTGGTTGCCATCGTCTCTCTGCCGCTGGGCATCATGATTGCCTTCATCGTGATGCGGTATCAGGGCGTCAATGCCAACATCATGTCCCTAGGGGGGATCGCCATTGCAATTGGTGCCATGGTCGATGCCGCCGTTGTCATGATCGAGAATGCGCACAAGCATATTGAAGAGTGGACGCATCGACATCCAGGGCAACCTTTGCAGGGGGAAACCCATTGGAGAGTCATTGGTGAGGCGGCCGCAGAGGTCGGACCAACGCTGTTTTTCTGCTTGCTGATCATTACCCTGTCGTTTATCCCGGTATTCACGCTGGAGGCGCAGGAGGGACGCTTATTCGGGCCATTGGCATTTACCAAGACCTATGCAATGGCTGGTGCCGCCGGATTATCCGTCACGCTGATTCCGATCCTGATGGGCTACATGATCCACGGGAAGATCCCTTCGGAGAACAGCAATCCGCTCAATCGCTGGCTGATTCGTTGCTATCGGCCGTTACTGGAAGCCGTCTTGCGACGGCCTAGGGCGACACTGGCAATTGCGGCGCTTGCGCTGTTGACGACCTTATGGCCGATCAGCCGTTTGGGCGGCGAGTTCTTGCCGCAGATGGATGAGGGGGATCTACTCTATATGCCGTCTGCCTTGCCAGGCTTGTCCGCATCCAAAGCTGCCGAACTGCTGCAACAGACCGATCGCCTGATCAAGACGGTTCCGGAAGTCGCCAGTGTTTTCGGCAAAGCCGGCCGTGCCGAGAGTGCGACCGATCCCGCCCCCTTGGAGATGTTCGAGACGACCATTCAATTCAAGCCGCGTGATCAATGGCGCCCCGGCATGACGCCGGCGAAGTTGGTGAATGAACTTGACCGGGTCGTCAAAGTGCCTGGCCTGTCAAATATCTGGGTGCCGCCCATTCGTAACCGGCTAGACATGCTGGCTACCGGGATAAAAAGCCCGATTGGCGTCAAAGTGTCAGGCACCAGCCTGGCCGATATCGACAAGACGGCGCAAGAAATTGAACAGGTTGCCAAAGCAGTACCGGGCGTCAGCTCCGCGCTCGCCGAACGTCTCAGTGGCGGACGTTACGTGGATGTCGATATCGACCGGCTGACCGCCGCCAACTACGGTCTCAACATCGCTGATGTCCAGAGCATCGTCTCGTCGGCCATCGGTGGGGAGAACGTCGGTGAGACGATTGAGGGACTGGCGCGTTATCCGATCAGCGTTCGTTACCCGAGAGAGACTCGGGACTCGCTAGAGCGCCTGCGCGATCTACCGATTCTGACCGGCGGCGGCCAGCAGATCACCTTGGGAACTGTTGCCACGCTGAAGATCAGCGATGGTCCACCCATGCTCAAAAGTGAGAATGCGCGGCCCAGCGGCTGGATCTATGTCGATGTCCGGGAGCGGGATCTGTCATCTGTGGTCGCCGACTTGCGCACTGCGGTCAGTTCCAAGGTAAAGCTGATGCCCGGGTTGAGCATTGCCTACTCGGGACAATTCGAATACCTGGAGCGAGCAAATGCACGTTTGAAGCTGGTGGTGCCGGCAACGCTAATGATCATCTTCGTGCTGCTCTATTTGACGTTCCGGCGCTTCGATGAGGCAGCATTGATCATGGCCTCACTGCCATTTGCCTTGGTCGGCGGCATCTGGTTCCTCTATGTTCAAGGCTACAACCTCTCGGTTGCCACCGGTGTCGGGTTCATCGCTCTGGCTGGCGTGTCCGCTGAATTCGGCGTAGTCATGCTGTTGTACCTGAAACAGGCGGTCTCTGTCCGTGAACAACAGGTAGGTGCTATCTCAGTCCCCGTACTGGAGGATGCAATCCGCGAAGGTGCCGTGCTCAGGGTCCGCCCAAAGGCGATGACCGTGGCCGTCATCCTGGCGGGCCTGATCCCAATTCTGTGGGGAAGCGGCGCCGGCTCCGAAGTCATGAGCCGGATTGCAGCGCCGATGGTCGGCGGCATGATTACCGCTCCATTGCTTTCGATGTTCGTCATTCCGGCCGCGTATCGTTTGATGCGTGGTCGTCAACCCAAAGCCAATCCGGCTTAATTTATCCTCAATGTGAAAGGAAGTTGATATGAAGAACTTGATGTACGCCATGCTTTTTACCGCATCGCTGGGCAGCAGCGCGCCCGTATTTTCCGCAGACATGCAAGGCATGAAGATGGGCCAAGCCGATGCTGGCGAAATGATTTCTCATGGGACCGGTGTCATCAAGAGCCTCGACCAGAAGCAAAAAACCGTTACCTTGGCACATCAACCCATCAAAGAACTAAACTGGCCGGCAATGACCATGGGCTTCAAAGTATCGGATGAGAAAATGCTACAAGGCCTCAAAGTCGGAGACCAGGTGACATTCGAATTGAAGGGGAGTGGAGCCGCGCCCGTCGTGACGGGAATTCGTCCTGCCAAATAAGCCTGGCACCGTCCGTGCTTACACGTTCCTAATGCGACACGGACGGTAGGACGTGAGCAAGGCATCCATAAGGTCGAAAAGGTAACCAATCATCTATGAAATATGAATGATGGATGATTTCTTAATTACTTTTTCGCTTATGTATGAACATTTGCTTTATCTCGGCTGGCTCCCTCATAGGCGCCCTGGGGCGATACATAGCTGCCCACCGATGCATTGAGCGCCAGGACGACACCGTCGGTGGCGGCGCGTATCGTGTACTTTTGCAACAGCGCCTGGGCTGCAACATAGGTTTGCGACAGTGCCTCGGCCTGCCGCTGTTGCACCATGATGTCGTAGCGCCAGGCCCCGGCACGGACCAGTGCGAACTGACGCCTGGCCACCTCCAGGCTGGCCTCGGCCTGATACAGCGCGTCCGCAGCGTTATCGAGCACATCCTGGCTGATCGAGCGGGCATCCAGGTTCCGACTGGCGCGGCGCTTGTCGAACTGGTCCCGGGCGGTCCTCAGATTGGCATCGGCCAGTACCACCTGGGCGCGGGCGACCTGCAGGGCCTCGGGGCGTGGCTGCGCCTTTAGCTGGGATAGTTGCGCCTGCGCGGATTCAGCCTGCAGTCTGGCCTGCTCGGTGCTGGCCCGCTGCACGGCATCGTCCAGTACCAGCAAGGCTGCGCCCGCCTTGACTTGCTGGCCTTCTGCGACCAGCACCTGGATGATCCTGCCGGCGACCTCCGGGTAGACCGGAATGTTGGCGCCTCCAGCCTGCTCGCTTTCGATGATGCCATTGGCATAGATGGCGTCGGGGTAGGGATTGGTGACGGGGCGAAGGCGGGTGGCGGAGGCTTGCGTTCCAGCCCGAACAGCCAGGCCGCGCCCAGGCCCATGATCAGGCCGACGATGGCCAGAATGAAGATGGATCGGTTTTTCATCCAGGCCCCTTGTCCAGCCCGGTGACCTTGCCGTCGGCCATGTGCACGATGCAGTCCGCGAATTCATTGATGCGCGCATCGTGGGTGACGATCAGGATGCAACGTTGCGGGTTGAGCACCTTCTCCCGTAGAAAGGAGAGGATCATGTGGCCGGTGTCGCCGTCCAGCGAGGCGGTGGGTTCGTCGAGAATGAGGACAGGGGGAGCACCAACGATGGCCCTGGCGATGGCCACACGTTGCTGCTCGCCGCCGGAGAGCTTGACCGGCAGCATGTCTCCCCGGCCTTTCAGGCCCACCACCTCCAGCAGTTCGTTGGCCGCGACCAGCGCGGGTTGCCAGGCCTGTTGCCTCAGTATCAGCGGGATGGCGACGTTCTCGGCGCTGGTCAGTCGCGGGAAGAGATGATAGTCCTGGAACACGAAACCGACGCGATGGAGACGGAAATCGGCCAGCTGATCGTCGTCCAGGGACCAGAGATCGACCCCGTCGACCCTTACCGTCCCCTCGTTTGGCCTGAGGATGCCGGAAAGGATGCTCAGCAAGGTGGTCTTGCCGCTGCCGGAGGGCCCGACGATGAAGGAGATTTCGCCGAAGCAGGCTGTCAGGCAGGCGTGATCAATGGCCAATACCCGCGTGGCCCCTTCACCGAAATACTTGACCAGGCCGTCGGCGACGATGGCTTTTCTTTTTCTTGTCAGCGCTTCGATGTCGGCCTGCATCCTCTTTCCTCCAAGGCGGGAGTGTTGTCTGGCGCGCCGCTGCAATGCCGACGCCGGTCGCGAGCCGGTGACGGGTGTCCTTGAACATCTGCTGGAATGATGCGCCGCTGCTGCCTGGCGGGCGTGACCTACGTCAAGAATTTCGCAGCGCCTTCAGGCGCTGCGCGGTGTGGCGGCCTTCCGCTCAAGCACCAGCACCTGGCCCCTCTCCGTTGCTGGTGTTTTCTCGCAGGGCTGCTCCATCTGATCCTGTTCATACTGGTCCCAGGAAACGGCGCCGCTGGCCAGTTCTTCGAGCGCGTGAAGCGCCAGGACATGCACGTGGCGCACACTGACTTCGATCAGGCCGGCTTTGCGGAAGCGGGTGATGAGACGGCTCATGCTCTCATTGGTCAGGCCGAGGAAGAGACCGATATCGGTCCGGCTCATGCGCAATGAGAAGTCGTTTGCGGAGTGACCGCAACGCGAGGAAATGCGGGACAGGTCCAACAGGAAGGAGGCAAAGCGCTGCTCCGACCTGGACTTGAGCAACAGGCTTTGCTGCTGCATCGATGTCACCTCGTTGCTCAGGCGGCGCAGGATCTGATGCTGCAGGCTGGGGATCTTTCTCGACAGGTATTCCAGACCGTGGAAGGAGACCTCGCAGATCTGGCTGTCTTCAAGTGCGATTGCATCGACGTCATAGTGGGTATGTGATGCGCTCTCCATCCCCAGCAGGTCGCCGACGTGGTGAAAGGCGATCACATCCATCCCACCGTGGGTGGAGACACGCACGGTCTTGAAACTGCCCATGCGGATGATGAAGAGCTTGGTGCATTCGTCATGCGCCCGATAGGCAAACTGGCCCCGCAGGACCCGCCGCCGCCGTCCTACCAGCTGTTCGAATTGCTCTATTTCCGCGGCGCTGAGGCCTTGCGGAAAACACTGCCGCTGCACGATGCAGCTCTTGCACGTCAATACGGGAAACAGGCGGCTACTGCCGGTGGTGTCGGACTTGCTCATGTCGGGCTCCAGGCCCCCGGTGGGTGGCGGCTCGATGGTTTGGGGACCACTTGTGTTTCCGCCGGACAAACGCTTTCCTGATGCCCACACTTTCTGTTTGTTATGAGGGCGGGCCCATCGCAGGAGCTTTTCTTCAAGATAGTGAATGCGGAGGTTTCCACATACCGTGGCAAAGGCCACAAACTGATGTAGATCAATGATCTGGGCTCCATTGCAAGAAAGGAGCAAAGCGACCGGCTGATCAATGTGTTGCTCAAGGCTGTTCAGTAATAACTGGTGAAGACCTTGTCCCACGCAAGGCGGGCTGACAGACGGATCGAATTCCCGCTGCGGCGATAGAAATGATAGAACCGGAAGAAGGGAGAGATTTTCATGATTGATGGATATGCAGATGGGCCGTGGACAAAATGATCGGGGAGGGCGGCGGAGAATCTTCCTTCCTGCGGTATTCTCCCGGCGATATCCCGTGGTGCTTGCGGAACAACCTGGAGAGATGTTCGCCGCTGACCAGGCCGCATCGTCGTGCGATTTTCTCGATCGGCAGGTCGGACTCCTTCAGATAGAGGCACGCGGCCTCCAGCCGGATCCTGGTCAGAAAACTGTGGGGCGTTTGCCCGGTTTCCCGTTTGAATTCGCGCTGAAAGTTACGCTCGCTCATGGCCACATGATCGGCCGCGTCGGCCAGGTTGATCGGCGAGGCCATATGCTCTTCCAGCCATAGCAATGACTTTTGGATGCGATCACTTCGGTGGCGTTTTTCTCCCGTCTTGAAGGTGCTGTCGCGGGAGATGGCGGGCTTGAACTGGTGATGTTGCCGGACTGTCAGCGATTGCTCGATGCGGTTGGCGAAACTGCCGCCGAGATCATCTTCGATGAGGGAGAGGGCGATTTCAGCACCGGTTCCGGAGTCTGCGGACGTAAAGACGTTTTCGTCCTGGATGATGATGTCGCTGGACTGGATATCGACCTTGGGAAATTCCCGATGCAGTTTGTCCCGCAGCGCCCAGTGGGTAGCGACCTTTCTGTGGTCCAAAAGACCGGCACCCGCCAGGACGAAGACCCCCGTGCAGAGCGCAGCGATGCGCCGGGGATCCGCGGTGGGCGTTCGTAGCCACTGCAGTAGTTGCTGGTTCTTGTAGTCCGCGAAATTTCCGCGACCATCGGCGATGATGATGCTGTCAAAGGCGCTCATTGCCACGTGCTTCAACGCCAGCGTGCCGATCTGTACTGAACTGGACGTCGTGATCATGCCCCCCATGACCGAAAGCAATGAAAAATGGTAGCCGTTGCTCCTGGAAAACATGGAGGAGAGCATCTTGTCCGCGACGAAGAAGACCTCGGCGATTTCGGCCAGGTCCGCCAGGATAACCCCATCCGAAACGATGACCCCTACCTGTTTGATGGAGCTGCTTTCTTCACTTAATTCTTTTGATTGATAAGAATGCATTTGCGCGTTCCTCTGTTATGGGTATAGCAAGAACAAGCCTCAACGCGAGCCCTGTTTCCCCCCGGACATCACTGAAATGAATGGAATATTCAGTCCACTGACTTCTTGCTTGACTCATCTTAGTGGTGCTAGATGCGATTCAAAGTGGCGACTTTTGACGGGCGTCAAACATTTCATCTAGCGCTATACAAAAATGAATGTATATGTCGGTCGTCCAGACTCTTGCACCTCCATCTGTTTCAAAAAAGGCAGGCTTCTGGTCATTCCGTCGCCAACCCATGCTTCGTAGCCACTTCCTGCCGCGCGGGAAACAACATGGCGGTCTTTCGTCGCTTACCGGCTAAGAGACGATACGGCCGTCGTGCCAGGCAGCTTCGTGCTGTCGGTGGTCAGAGGTGCCAGGCCCAGTCGCCGCCTCACGAATGGATCGGAGTATTCGTCATCGGCCGGCGTGGCGCTCGGCAAGGCGGGCAAGGCCACCGTTTTCCCCGGGCAACTCCGGCCGGTCGCTTCAACCGCCTTCTGATTGGCCGCGCTCTGGCACAGCAAGGCCAGGGCCACGTCCTCCATCCCCATGGCGCGGAATTCACGCGAGTCCAGGCGCCGCACGCAAGCGTCATCGACCATGGTGGTGCCACCGGTGGCACCGAAGCCCACCATGCTTACGCCGAAAGACGATGAACCCATGCAGGTATCGGAAAACGTGGAGGTCAACGAGGGGGCGGCGATAGGCGGGGTAGTGCGTACCGTGTAGCTGCCCCCGTAGTTGATGGTGGTGGGTGTACCGGCACTACTGCCGTCGGACCCACCCACGCCGTTGGCCACCGAAACCATGACACTGGACGCATTTCCGGTCGCCGCGCCGCCGGTTGCACTGCCTCCCGACGCCGTACCCCCCATTGCAGCGCCCCCCGCCCCGCCCATGCCACCGTTAGCCGTCGCCGTGGCAGTGGGATCGGCCCAGGCGGATGATGCGACAAGTGCTGTCATCAGCAGCACCAGGAAAGTTTTGTCCACGCTAGCCCCCTTCTGTTAGTGGGGGAGGTTTCCTCCCCCGGTTCTTGCTATAACGGCCTCTGCCTGATCAGCGGATGAATGCGCTTGCAGCCGCATTGCCACCGTTACCACCATTGCCACCCACGGCCGGGCCACTCTGGGCGCTGCCACCGATGGTGGTGGAAACGCCTGCGCCGCCGCCGTTGTAGTTACCACCAGCCGAGGCGTTGGCCGACCCGGTCGAGGACGTGGTGGCGCCACCGACTGCCACCGCATTGCCATTGGCCGTCTGGACATTGCCCGGAACGGACGAAGGCGAGGGGAAGTGGTATTGGCTAGTGGCGGCACCACTGGATGTGGTGACGCCGCCGATGGCCTTGGTGCCGCCGGTGGAGGTCAGATTGCCCCCGGTGTTGGCGATGCCGCCGATGTTGGATTGGCTGGCGCCGCCGCCGGTCGCATTGCCGCCAGTGGTGGAGCCGGCGCTGGCGTTACCGGAGACGGCGCCGCCGCCGGCACCGCCGTTACCGGCCGTGGAAACCACCACAGGGTTGGTGATGCGCGTGGTAGTGGCGGCAGGTTGCGGTTGGTGGCCCGGAAGCTGGAATGCCATGGCCGATGCGCTGAACGTGGAAACGATCATTGCAGCCAGATAGATTTTCTTCATTGCGTGCTCCTATTCACAAGATTGAGTGTCGATGTCGACTGCGGCCACTTGCCAGCACATGGCTTGCAGAGAAGGGTGGTCGATATCGGCCGTGATCTGAAGGGAGCGCGCGCCAAACGCTGTTGGAGGTGATCCCCCTATGCCCGCCGCCCCGATCAAGATGACCTTCGGCAGAGAAAATAGTAGAGATACTGGTGTTGGCATTTACGCCAAAATCATGATCGCTCTGGCCGCCACAAATGGCGCTTTTTGCCGGAATTGGTTGCATTTTGGTCGCTGATGTCTCCTTATGGGGACAAAAGCTGACAATGAGCTGACAGGTGCGGCGTCAGCGCTTGATCCGGGTGCGGCTCTTTTGGGGTATCGGAGGAGGGATCCTGCCCGGACTGTAACGTCCTGACGTAATTCAGATGGGAGTTGGCGCAGCCCTGTCCTGTTGACGCTGCCCGTTCTGCCTCCGGCAAGCCACGTCATTGTGCTGAACCGGTGAGCGCCTTGAGGCGAGTGAGTTCTCATCCACGCAGATGGTAGTGAAGGTACCGTCGGGCGGCGGCTGCGGTCGCGGGCCTTGCGTTGGTCCATGAGCCACTCTAATGGATCAATGAGGTAATTTCACTTTTTTTCATGGATGACTGCGCTTAAGATTCGCTTCGAACATCGTCATCACCAGGACGGCCAGAGGCTGAATCACCATGACCAAAGAATTTACGTTTGCCATCAAGAGCATCCGCTTCGACGAGGACTATCGTCCTTCCGAGAACACGCGCATCACTACCAACTTCGCCAACCTTGCCCGGGGCGAAAGCCGGCAGGAGAACCTGCGCAACACCTTCCGCATGATCGACAACCGCTTCAATGCCCTGGCGCATTGGGATAATCCGACAGGCGAGCGCTATCACGTCGCGCTGGAGATCATCTCGGTCGAGATGAAGATTGCCGGCGAGCGCAGCGGTCCGGCACTTCCCTTGATCGAGATATTGCAGACGACAGTCATCGATCAGCAGACGGGCGAACGCACTGCCGGCATCGTGGGCAACAACTTCTCCTCCTATGTACGCGATTACGATTTCAGCGTGGTCCTGCTGGAGCGCAACCGCAACCAGCCTGTCTTCAGCGCGCCCGAGGATTTTGGCGACCTGCATGGACGGCTGTTCAAGTCCTTCGTCGAGTCTGACGTGTACCGGGCGCATTTCGGCAAGCCGCCGGTCATCTGCCTGAGTGTCTCCGGCAGCCGGACCTACCGGCGCACCGAGAACCGGCACCCGGTATTGGGCGTGGAATACCTGCAGGACGAGTATTCGCTGACCGATGAATACTTCGGCAAGATGGGCATGCAGGTACGCTACTTCATGCCGCCCGACAGCGCCGCGCCGCTAGCGTTCTATTTCTCCGGCGATCTGCTGGGCGACTACACCAACCTGGAACTGATCAGCACCATCAGCACGATGGAGACCTTCCAGAAGATCTACCGGCCCGAGATCTACAACGCCAATTCGGTTGCCGGCAAGTCCTATCGGCCCAGCCTGAAGCACCAGGATTATTCCCTGACCCGCATCGTCTACGACCGCGAAGAACGCAGCCGGCTGGCGGTGGAGCAGGGCAGGTTTGCGGAAGAACACTTCATCAAGCCTTACCAGGCGGTACTGGCGCAGTGGTCCAACCATTACGCCCATTGATTAGCCGCACGGATTCATACAACAGAACAGGTCATCCAACGTGAAAAAACTCTTACCCACCTCCACCGCCGGCAGCCTGCCGAAACCTTCCTGGCTCGCCGAACCCGAGAAGCTCTGGTCGCCCTGGAAACTGCAAGGCGAAGAACTGCGTGACGGCAAGCGCGATGCCTTGCGCCTGTCCCTGCAGGAACAGGTCCATGCCGGCATCGATATCGTCAGTGATGGCGAACAGACGCGCCAGCATTTCGTGACGACCTTTATCGAACATCTGGACGGGGTCGATTTCGAGAAGCGCGAGACCGTGCGTATCCGCGACCGCTACGATGCCAGCGTGCCCACCGTGGTCGGTGCCGTCTCGCGCCAGAAACCGGTCTTCGTGGAAGACGCCAGGTTCCTGCGCCAGCAGACCGGGCAAACCATCAAATGGGCGCTGCCCGGCCCCATGACCATGATCGACACGCTCTATGACGCCCACTACAAGAGCCGCGAAAAACTGGCGTGGGAATTCGCCAAGATCCTCAATCAGGAAGCCCGGGAGCTGGAAGCGGCCGGCGTAGACATCATCCAGTTCGATGAGCCTGCCTTCAATGTCTTCTTCGACGAAGTCAACGACTGGGGCGTGGCCACGCTGGAACGTGCCATCGAAGGCCTGAAATGCGAAACCGCCGTCCATATCTGCTATGGCTACGGTATCAAGGCCAACACCGACTGGAAGAAGACCCTGGGCTCCGAGTGGCGGCAATACGAGGAAGCATTCCCGAAGCTGCAACAGTCCGGCATCGATATCGTCTCGCTGGAGTGCCACAATTCGCGCGTTCCCATGGACCTGATTGAACTCATCCGTGGCAAGAAGGTAATGGTCGGCGCCATCGATGTGGCCAGCAATACCATCGAAACCCCGGAGGAGGTCGCCGACACCCTGCGCAAGGCGCTGCAGTTCGTCGATGCCGACAAGCTCTATCCTTGCACCAACTGCGGCATGGCACCCCTGGCGCGCGACGTCGCCCGAGGCAAGCTCAATGCACTTGCTGCCGGCGCGGAGATCATCCGCCAGGAACTGGCCAGGCAGGCGTAGGCATACCCGTTTGGACGGGCGCCGCCAGCGGTGCGCGGTGATCGTCCAGGCTGACGCTGAGTTTTCATATCCATTTGGGTAGTTGCGATCCCAAGCCGCATTCCTGTTCCATCATGTCATTGACCAGCACAAGCATCGACCCATCGCGTTTTCGCGACGCGCTCGGGCATTACGCCTCCGGCATCACGGTGATTACCTCGCTGGTGGACGCCTCGCCGATCGGCTTCACTTGCCAGTCCTTCTACAGCGTGTCGGTGAATCCGCCACTGGTGTCTTTCAGCGTCATGTCCAGTTCGGTTAGCTATCCGGCGATCAGGCGGGCAGGGCGCTTTGCGGTCAATATTCTGGCCGCCGATCAGGCGCAAATTTCCAGCCAGTTCGCCCGCCGTGGCCAAGACAAGTGGCAGGGGTTGGATTGGCAGGCGTCGCCCCTGGGCAACCCCATCATTGCCGGCAGTCTGCACTGGCTGGATTGTCGGATTCATGCTGAACATATCGCTGGCGATCATCTCATCGTCATCGGCGAGGTGCTTGCCATGGACCAGCAAAAGCCGGCAAGCGCACAGCCATTGCTGTATTTTCGCGGGCAGTATCGGGACCTCGCAGAAGCCGTGGACGCCTGAACACCTGCGCCGGGATGGACTGACCGGGTGGTTGACCTGTTTTTTGATATGAATATATACTTCGTATATGAATCATATATATACAGGTCAATCATGGGTATTGTGAACATCGACGACGACTTGCACGACCAGATCCGCAAGGCCACGGCCGTATCCTGCCGCTCCATCAATGCGCAGGCGGCGTTCTGGATCAAGATCGGCGTTCTGGCCGAGACCAATCCAACGCTTTCCTTCAACGAGATCATCGCCCGCGAATTGCAGGAGGCCGGGGTAGTCACGCCCAGTGTCAGAGTGACGGCGACATGAAGAAGCGCCCCGAAGAAATCTCCCTGATGGCCGAATCAGGCAGGCTGCTGGCCAGCGTATTCAGCGGGCTGGATCAGATGGAGCTTGCCGGCATGTCTACCATGCAGGTCAACGACTGGGTTGACCGCTTTATCGTCGAGGAGCTGCACGCGCGGCCGGCCAGCAAAGGCCAGTATGGCTACGCGTTCGCCCTCAATTCATCGCGCAACAACGTGATCTGTCATGGTGTGCCGTCGGGAACGGAGATCCTCAGGGACGGCGACATCGTCAACTTCGACATTACGCTGGAGAAGAACGGCTATATCGCCGACTCCAGCAAGACCTACCTGATCGGAGCGGTCACGCCGGAAGCCCGGCATCTGGTGCAGATTACCTACGAAGCCATGTGGAAAGGCATCCATGCCGTGCGACCAGGCGCCCAGCTTGGCGATATTGGCTATGCCATTCAACGTCACGCGCAACGTCACGGGTTTTCGGTGGTCCGCGAGTTCTGCGGCCATGGCATCGGCCGGGAAATGCACGAGCCGCCGGAGGTATTGCATTGGGGACGACCGAAGACGGGGATGGTCCTGCAGGAAGGAATGGTATTTACCATCGAGCCAATGCTGAATCAGGGGCACCATGCCTGCCGCACGGAAGACGACGGCTGGACCGTGGTGACGGCCGACGGCAAGTTGTCGGCGCAGTTTGAACATACTGTGGCAGTGACCAGGAAAGGCGTGCAGGTGTTGACGTTGCGGCCTGAAGAAGGCTTCATTTCAGCTTGAGCCGGAATGTCTAAAACTTCGCATAATTTGTATTATGTAAAATTATACCGACGAGAGATTTCGTACATGAACGCTCCAGGAAGAGCGTTCCAGTTCACATCAAATTCCATAGGATCAATGTTGGGTGGCGTGGTGGTAGCCGTTGTCGGCATCGGACGGTCTGCGGTAAGCCGTCCCAAGGAGTACTCGTTGCGATTATTCGACCCCTCGCTCTAGAGATGAGAGAACTTCCTTGAAGCATTTACCCTAACAGGCAATGATCACGCTCCCTTCCCTTCATTTCTTGGCGGTCTTGGAAGTGGCAGGAACTGCATAGCGATCACCATTCTTTTCAAGAAATCCAAAGGCTGGATCTAGCAGTACACATAGATGTAGCTTGCCGTTTTTTTCAGGACATTTATCCGTCTGAATTTGAAGTTGAGATATGTTTTCTTCAAGCTTGGCTATTTGATCTCGCCGGTCTTGAATCTCGCTTAGAGAAGGTGTCCAAAAATATGCGAAGGTGCATATTGCGATGCCAAGTAAAGCAGATACTCCCCCTACGATGAATGGTTGAGATTTTTGAGAATTTTTATATGCAGCTGCCGCGGCTTCGGCGGCTCTTGTCGCAGCCGCGACCGATGTTGTGAGTTCGTGCGTGCAGGTTTTTGTCGCCTCTAGAACGGCGTGGTCAACGCGCTCCTGCAATAAGGTCGGCATTTGATTTTTTACAGCGTTTAGTTGAGCGATCTGGTTGCGAAACTCTTCAAGTTTTCTCGCAAACTCCTGTCGATCATTGATTGTCCCTTGCAGTGCCGTGAAAGCAAATTTCATCAGCTGGTTCAATTGATCTTCGGAAAGTGACATTATTTTTCTTTACCTATAAGTGTGTCTGAGGATGTGGTCATTTATTGAATGGTTCATAAGCTCATTCCACGTTCCTGTGTTTTTTCCAGTTTATGTTCGCGAACGAGGGTTCGCTCTTGCTCTTTGGCCCGCTCTTGAACCAGATACTGGGCGTGATACTGCCTCAAGCTGTAGTTGAGATGCCTAAAATCATCCACCTGGGAGTAGTTAATCCTTCCGCCCTCGCCTACCGAGATAATGAAACCGCCAGATGAACCACTACCTTCTGCTGTGTGCGTAGCAGCCAAGGCATTTAGGTACATAGTGAAAGTCAGGGAAAGGTCAGGACCTAATCCAAGAGCTTCGTCTGCCATAGCTTGGAAAAATCCATTCAGATCTACATTCTGATTGATCGGAGCTCTTTCAAAATCCAGATACGGGCAAAGTTTTTCTATTCCACAGTTTTCGGGCAATCCCTGTCCTGCACTCACATACCAGTGAACGCTTCGGGAGATATCTCCCAAATGCGGCTCTTGGCTAAGCAAACGCTCTAAAAAACTGCGCTTGTGTATCTCTTTGCTGTCTTTGTTTTCGGTGCGTTTGAATTCAAGAATTCGCATCATGCGTGAGCCCCGTACAACGAGGTCCGCTACCATTGCGTCCAAAGGAGTCTGCTGCAACAGATCGATGGCCAGCGGCAGATTTTTAGTGTGGCCTTGCCTCAATGCGACACGTGCCCCGACATGGGCACCAAATCCAAATAGGAAGTTGCCAATAACTACGTTTTCATACACCTTCAACGCACCCGCCCTCGAATTGTCAAAAAAACAATCATCAATCTCGCCCCAAGAGATTTTTAATGACTATTGTACTAAAGTTACCATAATGCAAGATTTCTTTTCAGATAGATTGCGAAGGGGTGACCCAGCCGATCCGAAGCTACCGCTGCCAAGGATTGTTTGAATTGGAGAACGCAGTCCGAAACAGGTTTCCGATAAGGTTCGAAGACGACGCCCTTCTCTTATGCAGGATGCATCCGGTCACTTATTCAGCACTCGTAAAATAGCGACGCAGATTAAAACCGTTTATATCGTAATCGTGGACGCAAAAATCATGCGGTAACAGTCCAATCCGTTCCGCTCACCTTCTAGAATCACCCCGTCCCGCACTAATCACGCCCAAAAGATCCTGCCTCTTTCATACGTCTGTATAACGTACGTTCGCTCATACCCAAGCTTGCTGCCAGCTCCTTGCGGCTGCCGTTGAATTCGCGTGCTATCTCTACAAGATCGCGCACTTCACTTGCAGGCTTGTCCAATCCGGGCGCTCGCGGCGGGTAGAAACGATCCAGTGCGAGATGCTCTTTCTTGATCACTCCATCGTCCGCAAACAGGCGCGCTCGCTCGATCACGTTGCGAAGTTCGCGGATATTTCCAGGCCAGTCGTGTTGCATCAGCTGCGTCATCGCGTCAGCAGAGATTTGCAGCGACTTGCCTGCTCCCCCTGCCCCTCGCTGAAGCAATGACTCGACCAGCAAAGGTATGTCATCACGTCTCTCGCGTAACGGCGGCAGATGGAGCGGGAAAGCACTGATGCGGTAGTAAAGGTCCTGACGGAAATCGCCTTTTGCCACCATTTCCTGCAGCGGCTTATGGGTTGCTGCCACGAGGCGAAATTCGGCCTGCTGTGTGTCGACCGCACCAACGCGCCGGAAAGTGCCGGATTCAATCAGCCTCAACAGCTTGACCTGCATCGCCAATGGCACGTCGCCGATTTCGTCCAGGAACAAGGTGCCCCCCTTGGCTGTTTCAACCAGGCCCGCCTTGCGGACGTGGGCGCCGGTAAAGGCGCCCTTTTCGTATCCGAACAACTCGCTCTCGAACAGGCTCTCGGTCAATCCCGAGCAGTCCACCACCACGAACGGCCCATGCACCCGGGGACTGGCTTCATGCACTGCGCGCGCAAACAGTTCCTTGCCACTGCCCGACTCTCCAAGCAGCAAGACCGGTAGATCCGACATCGCCACCCGCTGCAATTCGCCCAGGGCACGATTGAAGGCTGCTGACTTGCCAACCAGCCCCTGACGACTGGCCTGTACCGAGGCATGACGCACCGTCTGCAGACGCTCGACGAACCCCACCACGCGATGCTGGTGGTCGATGATGGGCCGCAGCTCAACATCCACATGTTCTGGTCCGCGCGGCGTGTGATGAATGTGCAGCACTCGATCCGGGCCCTTGGTGGCCAGCGCACGTTGCAAGGGGCAATGCTCTCCGGCCTGGTCGCAGGGAACCTGGTAATGGTGTGACATTGCATAACACTTGTGGCCAATGGGCGCCCTGCCAGCTGTGGCGAACTGGCGCTTGTAGGCGGTATTGGCAGCCAGAATCTCGTACTCCGTATTCATCACGATCATCGGCGTGGGCTCATGGTCCAGATAAGAAATCAGGGCCTGTACCTGGAACGACTGCAAAACATCGGGTAGCGACTCCACGAATTCTCTCGCTTTCTTCAAGACTAATTCAGGCAAATGCTGCCTTCTGGATGGTTCTGGCAAAGGGACGTCGGCGACCAGTCCGTGCAGGACCCATCACCTCATCTGGGTCGGCGCACCAACGCTGCCAGGTGGCAGTATGACACTGCCAATTGGCAGTGTCACTGGCAGTCATTCGATCTGCAGGTGAAGCGATTTAAGAAAATATTCCTTACAAATCAATTGGTTGAGCAAGTTTCGTGATCTGGCACAAGTTTTGATATGAAGAAAATATCTGACAACAGAGGACGACAACATGGACAACCTGCATATTGAAGGTCACTTCGACCCTGCCACCAGTACTGTGAGCTATCTGGTACTGGATCGCACAACCCGGCAATGCGCACTGCTGGATAGCGTACTGGACTACGATCCCAAATCCGGCCGTACCTCTACCAGTAGCGCCGATCACCTGATCCGGCGTGTGCAGGAGCTCGGTGCCTCGGTGCAATGGATCCTGGAAACCCATGCCCATGCCGACCATCTGTCTGCGGCCCCCTATCTCAAGCGCAAGCTGGGCGGACGCATCGCCATCGGTGAGCACATCCGCCAGGTGCAAAACGTATTTGGGGCGCTTTTCAATGCCGGCAGTGAATTTGCCCACGATGGCAGCCAGTTCGATCACCTCTTCGCCGATGGCGAACGCTTCCAGATCGGCGCTCTGCAAGCGCGTGTCATGCACACCCCCGGCCATACGCCTGCCTGTATCACCTATGTCGTGGAGGAAGGTGACCAGATCGCAGCCTTCGTCGGCGACACCCTGTTCATGCCCGACTACGGGACCGCACGCTGCGATTTCCCCGGCGGGAACGCCCGCACCCTCTTCCATTCGATCAACAAGGTACTGAGTCTGCCGCCGCATACCCGTATCTACCTGTGTCACGACTACCAGCCCAACGGCCGGCAGCTTCAGTTCGTCACCACCGTGGCGGAAGAGCGTAGCAATAACATCCACGTCCGCGACGGCATCAGCGAGGAGGAATTCGTGGCCATGCGGACTGCCCGTGACGCCACCCTGGCCATGCCGGTGCTGCTGCTGCCGTCGGTGCAAGTCAACATGCGCGCGGGTCAGTTGCCACCGGCCGAGGCCAACGGCATGCGCTATCTGAAGATCCCGCTGGACGCAGTCTGATCACCCACCCTGAGGAGTCATCATGAAATGCAATGTAGGCGGTATCGACCGCATCTTGAGAATCGTCATTGGCGTCGTCCTGGTCATCCTTGCGGCGACCGGCACCGTGGGATGGTGGGGCTGGCTGGGCCTGATCCCGATAGGAACCGGCTTGTTCCGCTTCTGTCCGCTGTATCCGCTGCTGGGCATCAACAGTTGCGCTACCCGGGATCGCTGATCCCCCTCCCCTTGCTGGCCGACGCCGGGGCGTCGCCGCCAGGGGCACATCAATCAAGGAGACATTCCATGAACATCAAGCAACTGACGGCCAACTTGTCCGTCTCGGCCCAGATCATGCCTGCCGATATGGAAGAGATCGCTGCAGCCGGCTTCAAATCCATCATCTGCAATCGTCCGGACGGGGAAGCCGGCGACCAACCCAGTTTCAGAGAGGTGGAACAACAAGCTCAGACTGCGGGCATCGAGGCGCGCTATCTGCCGGTGATTCCTGGTCAGGTGGCCAATGCCCAGGCTGACGAATTCGATCGTCTGCTCGAAGATCTGCCCAAGCCCGTGCTGGCCTATTGCCGCAGTGGCATGCGCAGTACCACGCTGTGGGGGCTCTCGCGCGCCGGCCGCATGTCCACGGGGGAGATATTGACCCGTGCCGAACAGGCGGGTTACGACCTGAGCGCACTGGTGCGCAGAATCAACCAGAGCAATGCCACCCCATTCGATGTGGCCGACTCGACACACAAGGTAGTCATCGTGGGTGGTGGCGCGGCAGGGATTTCGGTGGCGTCGAGCCTGCTGGCGCGCCAGCCTGGACTGGATATTGCCATCATCGACCCGGCCGATGTCCATTATTACCAACCTGGCTGGACCCTGGTGGGCGGCGGCGTATTCAGGCCGGCGCAGACCGCCCGGGTGATGGGATCGTTGATCCCGCGCGGCGTACGCTGGATCAAATCGGCCGTGGCAGGTTTCGAGCCGGAGCGCAATGCGGTCCTGCTGGAAGGCTGCCGTGTGGTCAAGTACGAGCAGCTGGTGGTCTGTCCCGGTCTGAAACTGAACTGGGACGGCATCGAAGGCCTCACCGATACCCTGGGTCGCAACGGCGTGACGTCCAATTATCGTTATGATCTGGCGCCCTACACCTGGGAACTGGTGGAGCGCTTCAAGGGGGGCGATGCCATCTTTACCCAGCCGCCTATGCCCATCAAGTGCGCCGGTGCCCCGCAAAAGGCCATGTATCTCTCTTGCGATGCATGGCGGCACGCCGATGTACTCAAGAAATCGAATGTGCAGTTCCGCTCCGCTGGTGCGGTGCTCTTTGGCGTGGCCGAATACGTGCCAGCCTTGATGGAATACGTGCAGGCCTATGGCATCGACCTCAACTTCGGACAGACCCTGACCGCCATCGATGGTGGACGCAAGATCGCCACCTTTGCAGTCAGCTCCCCCGACGGCAGCTCACAGAAAGTGGAAGTCCCCTTTGACATGATCCACGTGGTGCCGCCGCAGACGGCGCCGGACTTCATCCGCAGCAGCCCTCTGGCCGATCCGGCCGGGTGGATCGATGTTGATCAATCGACCTTGCAGCACAAGCGCTTTGCCAACATCTTCGGGCTGGGCGATGCGGCCAACTCGCCCAATGCCAAGACCGCCGCTGCGGCCCGCAAACAGGCGCCGGTGGTCGCCCACAATGTGCTCCACAACCTGGGTCGGCAATCTGTTCAGGCCCGCTACAACGGCTATGGCTCCTGCCCCTTGACCGTAGAACGCGGCAAGATCGTTCTGGCCGAATTCAACTATGGCGGCAAGCTGGCACCCAGTTTCCCGGCATGGATGCTGGATGGCACGCGCCCATCGCGCCTGGCCTGGCTGCTCAAGGAGCGCATCCTGCCGCCGCTGTACTGGGAAGGCATGCTCAAGGGACACGAGTGGCTGGCGCAACCCGAAATGGTCGGTTGAGGAGGCACAGATGAGCATGAGCCTGTTACTGGGTGCCTTGGTGGGCTGCATCATGGGGCTCACCGGTGCCGGTGGCGGTATCCTGGCCATTCCGCTGCTGGTGTTCGGCCTGCATCTGAGCGTGCCGCAGGCTGGACCCATCGGTTTGCTGGCCGTTGGCATTGCTTCGGCGATGGGGGCGGTGATCGGTTTGCGGGCTGGCATCGTACGCTATCGCGCCGCCGCGCTGATCGCCGCCGTCGGCATTGTCCTCACTCCGCTAGGCACGTGGCTGGCCCATCAGCTCGATACCCGCTACCTGACGCTGCTGTTTGCCATTGTCATGGCATGGGTGGCCATCAAGGGCATGCGGGATGCCCGGCGCAGCAGGACGGCCGCGGCCACCGTACCAGATGACTGCCCCTGCCTGCGCGACCAGAGCGGACGCTTCGTCTGGACACCCCGTTGTGCCAGTCGCCTGGCCGTCACGGGTGGTGTGGCGGGTGTGCTCTCGGGGCTGCTCGGCGTGGGTGGCGGGTTCGTCATCGTCCCGTCCTTGCAGCGCGTGACCGACCTGGCCATGCAGTCTGTCGTCTCGACGTCGCTGGCGGTGATCGCGCTGATTTCGCTGGTCAGTGTCGGCACCAGCATGGTCAGTGGTCACTTCGATCTCGCAATTGGTTTGCCATTTTCCGCCGGCGCAATGGCCGGAATGTTGCTAGGCGGGAAGCTCGCAGTACGCTGGCACCCCGCCCATCTGAAACTGGCGTTTTCGATAGTTTGCATGGTGGTTTCTGCTGGCCTGATCATGAAGTCCATTCACTGATCATTTGGCATCCATGTTTTCATTTCAAATCCGCTTGTCGTCTCAGATTGCCGTCGGCACCTGTTGCGGTAGCACCTGATTCATCCGGGGCCCTAGACTTTTTGATAAGCGTGCTGGCTCTGCTCCCTTGTCTGGAAGCGCGACATGATCAGCGTAAGCACCGCCGAAAACACCAGCAGCCCAGCCACGAAATACAAGCCACCGGCATAGCTGCCGCTCGAGTCCTTGATCCAGCCGATCACGCTGGGCGCAACAAAGCCGCCAAGGTTGCCGATGGAATTGATGGTGGCAATGCCGGTGGCCGCGGCCGTGCCGGAGAGGAACATGGTCGGCATGCTCCACAGCGGCGGCTTGGCGAAACTGATGCCCACGTTCACCAGCGTCAAGGCCGCGATCAGCCCTACCACGCTATTGGCGCCGGCTGCGATCACCGGCCCCACCGCCGCGGCAACGCAGGCGATGATGACGATCAGACGCCCGCGCGGCGCCTCGGGCGGGAATTGGGGAATACGGACGGCCGGCTGGGCGATGGCAATCGCCGCATCGAACATGCCTTTCAACAAGGCGTCGATCCGGGCCCGCTCGGACGGTGGTTGGGCAGTGGGCATTGCGTCTCCGGCAATGGCAGGCTTGATGTGCCTGTCTTCGATTTTTTTAGCGCGAGGCCACACCGCCGGCACCCGAAACCGGGGCCGGGAGGGAGCACGCTTGTCGGCAGAGGCGGTCCGTTCGGACCGCTGAAGAATGGCTTACGCCGCCTTCCGGGTGTGCGCCGCCTTGCTGACGAAGGCGCAGACGGCTGCGGTGACCTGCGCCGTGGTGGCCTTGCCACCCAGGTCACCGGTATGCAGCGACGGGTCGGCGGTCACGGCTTCCACGGCCTGCATGACCTGTGCCGCCGCTTCGTGCTCGCCCAGGTGGTCCAGCATCATCACCACCGACCAGAAGGTGCCCACCGGGTTGGCCAGGCCACGGCCCATGATGTCGAATGCCGAACCGTGGATGGGCTCGAACATCGAGGGATAGCGGCGCTCCGGATCGATGTTGCCGGTGGGGGCGATGCCCAGGCTGCCGGCCAGCGCGGCGGCCAGGTCGGACAGGATGTCGGCATGCAGGTTGGTGGCCACGATGGTGTCCAGCGTGGCAGGACGGTTGACCATGCGTGCGGTGGCGGCATCGACCAGTTCCTTGTCCCACTTCACATCCGGGAATTCCTTGGCAATCTGCACGGCGATTTCATCCCACATCACCATCGCATGGCGCTGGGCGTTGCTCTTGGTGATGACGGTCAGCAGCTTGCGGGGGCGCGACTGCGCCAGCTTGAAGGCGAAACGCATGATGCGCTCCACACCGGCACGGGTCATCATCGACACGTCGGTGGCGGCCTCGATCGGATGGCCCTGGTGAACACGGCCGCCCACGCCGGCATATTCGCCTTCGGAGTTTTCGCGGACGATGACCCAGTTCAGGTCTTCTGCCTTGCAACGCTTCAGGGGCGCATCGATACCCGGCAGGATGCGGGTCGGGCGCACGTTGGCGTATTGATCGAAGCCCTGGCAGATCTTCAGGCGCAGGCCCCACAGGGTGATGTGGTCGGCAATGTGCGGGTCGCCGACCGAGCCGAACAGGATGGCATCCTTGTCGCGAAGCGCGTCCAGCCCGTCGGCCGGCATCATGGCGCCGGTCTTGCGGTAGTAGTCGCCACCCCAGTCGAAGTCCTCGAAGTCGAACTTGAATGTGCTGCTGGTGGCGGCCAGCGCCTCCAGCACCTGGCGACCCGCTGGTACGACTTCCTTGCCGATGCCGTCACCCGGAATGGTTGCGATGCGATAAGTCTTCATGTCTCCGGCCTTTCATAAAATGTTTTGGTGAGTGGCACTCTACTGGCGTTCGCTCTACAAAAACCGGTGCTAAACTCAAAGCATCCTTAACTTAAATTTAACAATCGCGTATGCAAGACGTGGTTCTTCCCTCGGATTTACGCTTCTTCTCGGTGCTGGCGATGGCCGGCAGCCTGTCGGCGGCGGCACGCGAGCTGGGCCTGACGACGGCAGCCGTGAGCAAGCACCTGAGCCAGATGGAGAGCCGCGCAGGCGTGCCGCTGGTCAACCGGACCACCCGCCGCATGACCCTCACCCCGGAGGGGGAGCTTTATCTGGAACACGCCCGTCGGATCCTGGATGAAATCGACGAACTGTCCGAACTGCTGGGGAGTTCCAAGCGGCGTCCGGAGGGCTTGCTGCGTGTCAATGCCACCCTGGGTTTCGGACGCAGCCATGTGGCGCCGGTGATCTCGAAATTCGTCGCCGAGTATCCGCAGGTCGCGGTGCAGCTGCAGCTATCCGTGATGCCCCCGCCGTTGACCGACGACAGCTTCGATGTCTGCATCCGCTTCGGCGAGCCGCCTGATACGCGGGTCGTGGCCAGGCGTCTGGCGCCGAACGCAAGGCTGCTGTGTGCCGCGCCCCAATACCTGGCACGACGCGGCATGCCCGTCACGCCACACGACCTGACCAAGCACAACTGCGTGGGAATCCGGCAAGGGGACGAAGCCTACGGGCTATGGCGGCTCACCGCCGGAAGCGGCGCCTCTTCCAAGACGGAGGCAGTGAAGATTCGCGGCAACCTGACCACCAACGATGGCGAGATCGCTGTGAAATGGGCCCTGGAAGGACATGGAATCCTGCTGCGGGCGGAATGGGATGTACGGGGCTACCTGGAAGACGGGCGGCTGGTTCGGGTCCTGCCCGGCTGGCAGTCACCCAATGCCGATATATATGCCGTCTACTCCCAACGTCATCAGATGTCCAACCGGATCCGGGCCTTCGTGGATTTCATTGCGGCACAACTGGAACTGGCCGATATCGCACCGGCTGGCCGTCATGAACCCGGCGGAAGCGTTCGTCAGTCCCAGCGCAAGCGGAAGATCACGCCTTAGGGGCTTAGGGGATGTTAGGGGCTGTCGATCCGCCGCATGGCGGTCTTTGAAACGGCTAACGATGCAGCCGGCTCGACGCTGCCGGTCACCGGTTCAAGCCGGCATCTTCTGGTCCCGAAGACGGCGCCTGCTGATGACCCTCTCCTTCATGATTTCTCTGCTGGTGCCATGCCAGCGTCAGCGCTTCGTGGGTTTCCAGCCTGGCGCGGGCGGCCGCCAGTTCTATTTCCGTCTCCTGTAACTGCTTGCGGGCGCCGGCCAGGGCTTCCTCGGTCTCGGACCGGCTGGCCTGCAGGCTTGCCAGCGCTGCATTCCTGTCGGCCAGTTGCGCCTCCAGCACCTGCTTGCCGGCTGCCACCTGCTGCAGCGATTCCAGCTGCTGCTCGCGCCGATCCGCCAGTGCCTGTTGCTCCACCAGGGCTTGCCGTGCATGCGAGAGGTCGGCCACCAGGCGCACCCCTTCCTGGTTGACGCGGGTGATTTCCGTCTGCTTGACGATGAGCTCCTGGCGCAGTTGACGCAGTTCGGCCTGCGCCGTCTGGAGTTGCTGCTCATGCTGCCGCAGATCCTGCTCGCGCTGTTCCTTGGCGGCGCTGCGGTAGTGGTCCAGGGCAGCGCGGGCGTGCTGGTGCTTGTCTTCGAGGGAGAGCCGATACTGCTCGTTTTCCTGCAGGCGTTCCTGCAAGGCGGTGGAGCGCACCTCCAGTGCACGCAGGGCGACGGCCTGTTGCTGGCATTCCTCCCGGCTGCTTTCGTGGGCGGCACGGGCAGCGATCAGGGCTTTTCCGGCCAGGTCCAGCCGGGTCGACAAATCCGCATTGGCCGCGTTGGCCTCGGCCAGGGCCTGCTCCATCCGGGCCGTGACTGCCCTCACCTCTTCCCTGGCGGCGCTCACGCGCTCATCGGCCTCGGCCTGCAGCTGGGACGCCAGGCGCTCCACCATCTCCTGCAGGGCCGCGCTGATGCTGCGAGGCTGCTGTCCGATGCCCTCCTCTTCTTCCAGTTCCTTCAGATATTTGTGGATGGTGGTCTTGGACCCGGTATTGCCCAACTCCACGCGTACCGCATCCACGGAGGGGTGCCGTCCCAGCGCCAGCAGGCTGTCGCGGGCTTTCTTCACTTCCGATTTGTACAAGCCGGTCCGGGCCATGATCGCATCCTGTTATTTGATGATGTATTACATAATACGTAATTACGTAATACAAATGAAGAGATATGGCCAAATATAATCTTAATATTGAGATTCGATATTAGATGATTATCTGTTCCCATCGGCTAAAATGCCGCTTTTCAGCCCTGCTCTTCCTCTTTTGCGCCTGATGCGCGCGACTCGCCATGATTGCCATTGACGACTACCTGCACGCTGCCACCCGCGATAACACCCGTCGCAGCTACCGTGCCGCCGTGAAGCACTTCGAGGAGGAATGGGGCGGCTTCCTGCCGGCCACGGCGGACGGGATTCTGCGTTACCTGGCCCGCTATGCCGGCGTGCTGGCGCACAACACGCTCAAGCAGCGGGTCTCCGCGCTGGGCCAGTGGCACATCGACCAGGGCTTTCCAGACCCGACGAAGGCGCCGGTGGTCCGCAAGATGCTGCGCGGCATCCAGGAAGTGCATCCCGCCCAGGAAAGGCGTGCCCGCCCGCTGCAACTGGATGCGCTGGAGCAGGCCGTGGGCTGGCTGGAGCAGCAACAGGACCTCGCTCGCCAGCAGGGCCGCTCTGCCGATCTGCTACGGCATGCACGCGACAAGGCCTTGTTGCTGATCGGTTTCTGGCGGGGCTTTCGGAGTGATGAACTGGCACGCCTGGAAGTGGAGCGCATCGAGGCGGTGGCCGGCCAGGGCATGCGCATCCAGCTGCCGCGCACCAAGACCGACCGCAGTCTCAAGGGCAGCACCTATCTGACGCCGGCGCTGTCGCGGCTTTGCCCGGTGGCGGCCTATCTTGACTGGCTGGCGGTGAGCGGCGTGCGCAGCGGTCCGGTATTGCGCGGCATCGATCGCTGGGGCCGCATCAGCGAGGACGCCATCCATGCCGCCAGCATCATTCCCCTGCTCCGGCGCATTCTGGGCGCGGCCGGCATTGCCGATGTGCATCTGTACAGCGCGCACTCCTTGCGCCGCGGCTTTGCCAGCTGGGCCAGCGCCAATGGGTGGGAGCTGCGCGCACTGATGGAATATGTCGGTTGGAAGAACATCAGCTCGGCCTCGCGCTACGTGGATTCGCATGATCCCTATCATCGCGATATGCTGGAGCGCTTGCTGCCGGCCAAGCCTTTGCCTTCACCCGCAATCGATGCGCCAGACAGTTAAGGCCGGCATTTTGACGCAACGCGCTGCCGCAAGCATGCCGACAGTGGCAAACTGGCGTCTTTGGAAAACATTGGCTGGCATGCATCTTGATAGAGGGTGCTCACCGACATGGAAGGAATCCACATGACCAAGCTCCACATCGAAGGGCATTTCGACCCCGCCACCAGTACCGTCAGCTATATCGTGCTGGATCGCTCCACCGGACAATGCGCACTGCTGGACAGCGTACTGGATTACGACCCCAAGTCTGGTCGCACCGCGACGGCCAGCGCCGATCTGCTGATCCGGCGCGTGGGGGAACTGGGCGCCTCGGTCCAGTGGATCCTGGAAACACACGCCCACGCCGACCACCTGTCGGCGGCTCCCTATCTCAAGCGCAAGCTGGGCGGGAGTATCGCCATCGGCGAACACATCCGCCAGGTGCAGGGTGTGTTCGGCAAGTTGTTCAATGCGGGGGGTGACTTTGCCCGGGACGGTAGCCAGTTCGATCACCTGTTTGCCGATGGCGAACGGTTCCAGATCGGTGAGCTTCATGCCCGCGTGATGCATACACCGGGCCATACGCCGGCCTGTATCACCTATGTCGTGGAAGAAGCCGGCGAGGTCGCGGCCTTCGTCGGCGATACCCTGTTCATGCCCGACTACGGCACCGCCCGCTGCGACTTCCCTGGCGGGAATGCGCGCACCCTGTTCCGCTCCATCCACGAGGTTTTGAGTCTGCCGGCGCACACCCGGATCTATCTGTGCCACGACTACCAGCCCAATGGCCGTGCCCTGCAATTCGAGACCACCGTCGCCGAGGAGCGCCAGAACAACATTCACGTTCGTGACGGTATAAGTGAAGAAGAATTCGTCACCATGCGCAGCGCCCGTGATGCCACCCTGGGTATGCCGGTATTGCTGCTGCCTTCGGTGCAAGTCAACATGCGCGCCGGCCAGTTGCCGCCGCCTGAGGACAACGGCGTGCGCTACCTGAAGATTCCGCTGGACGCGGTCTGAACGGCTCCGTCCTCAGCCAATCAGTCTCTCAGTCTCTCAGTCTCTCAGTCTCTCAGTCTATTTGCAGTCCGGATTGCCGTGCGTGCGCAGGCACTGGCTGCGGGCGCAGGCGGCGATGACCTGGTCGCGGCCGTATTCGTTGATGTCGACCGTGACGTAGACCGGGTATTGCTGGTACTCGGTGCGGGTGATGTCCTGGCAGACAGTATCGGTACGGTTGCCGTTGGTGACTGAGCTGCAGCGGGTCTGCCCGGTCGGCACCTGGATGGGGCGGGTACGCATTTCCATGCGGGTCTGGTTGATCACCGGGTATTGCGCGTAAGCCGCCGGTGCACACTGGCTTTCGGTGGCGCGATAGGCTTCGGTGGCACAGCCCGATAGCGCCAGCCCCAGGCACAACATGGCAAGGTAGTGCCACGGCGCGCGCTGCCGCGCCTGGCCAATCGACCGGCGCGACCGGTGCGACAGGCCAGGTCCGGGCGAGGGGCCGAGGGCGGGCTGGGTGGATTTCATGGGTTCTCCGGCGATCAGGGTAGGCAAAACGGCGATCATGCTACCTCAAATACCGGGCGTCCCGGGGTTTTCAAAGAGCCAGACCCTGCCAGCCGCCCTGCTTCCACTGCACCAGGCCGCTGCCGGCAAAGCGCCACAGATGCAGCCATCCATGCTCCAGCAACTGCCGCACGATGGCATGGCGGGAGACGATGTCATCGATGGCTGCCTGCGGGGCGTCCACCACTACCGTCAGCCGCAAGGGCTCATGCACCCACTGCTGGCCGTCATGCAGTGACTGGCGCGACAACCCGATGCGCAGATCGCCGCCATTGCCTTCGAATACGCCAATGGTGCCGCCCACCACGTTGTGCAGCAGCTTGTTGCCGCTGCCCAGCCGCACCGGGTCGCTGGTGGACGCGTGGTACTGCCAGTTGATCCAGTGGGTCACCAGCATGGGTGCGGTCATCAGCAGTTCCAGCACGCTGCCGTCGGCGTCCTGACTGGCGTCGTAATCGTGCAGGAAGCAGCGACCGCCCAGATCCAGCCCACGGCTGCGCGCGCGGGGCGCAATCAGAAAGGCGGCATTGCCGGTGAGCCCCCATTCCGGGCGGGTCTCGGCACCGTCATTGGCGCGCCGGCGCAATGCCTTCAACAGGGCTGGCGGCGTCAGCCTGTCCTGCAGGCCGAGCCGGCCGGCGCGTTCACGGCGCACCCGATCGCCGGCCTCGGCCAGGGTCGGTTGCAAGGCATCCCAGCGCTGGCGGGCGTTCGTCGGCAAGAGGTCCAGATCGAAGGCCTCCACCTCGTCGGTGGTGGTGTTGTGCAGGAGGGCCAGGAAGCGGCTGTCCTCGGGAATGAGGATCCCCCGCTCCAGCAGGCCGCGCCGCACCTCGATCTCATTGAGTAGCTGTGCCAGCGTACGGGCATTGACCTCGCCGGTCTGGCCGCAGCAGGCGCCACAATCCAGGGCGGCCGCATGCGCATTGTTGGCCGACTGGCTGCCATGGCCCACCAGCAGCACCAGCGGCGCGATCTGCCGATCCAGTCCCATGGCGTGCAGCACCCGCGCGGCCAGGGTGATCTTGTCGGGAAGCGAGATGGCGTTCAATTGCGGACGGCAGAGCTGGCGGTACCGGCTCGGCAAGCCGTGCAGGTCGTCCCGCGCGCGTTCGGCCTGTCCGGGGCGCAACCACTTCCACAAGCCCCCCAGCGCCGTCACGCCGGCCACCTCGACGAAGGAAAACGCCGACCCCGGCCAGCGGGTATTGCCCTGCCACTGTTCCTGGGTGGCCAGGGTCTGGCGCCGGCTGCGGCTCATGGCGTCGGTCAGCACGCTGCTGGGCCGGGCGGCACCGGCTGGCTGGATGGCGTCGCGCACCTGGTAGGCCGGTGCCAGCAGGCCAGGCAATTGCGGACGACTGGCTTCGCTGGCCAGCGGGGTATAGGCCACCGGCAGACCGAAGAAACCGGCAAAGCCCAGGGTCTGCATGCCGGGATGCACGCTCTCCAGGGCGCGGCGCAAGGGCTCGCTGCGCACGTCGATGCAGAAGGCGGCTTGCACCTCGATGGTAGGCGCAGCGCTCGCGGTGGGCTCGCCATGGCGCTGCAGTTGCTGCGCCAGACGGCGCTGATAGCCGGCCTCCAGGGCCACCTGCCAGAGTTCGTCCACCAGCAGATCGTGCTGCGCCTGTTGCAACCGTTCCGGCGACCGCGCCCAGGCCTGCTGGACGGTGTGAAAAGCGTGACCGGCCGCGGCATCGTCCTTGCACTCCAGCAGCAAGGCGCCCCAGGCCATGCGGATGGCCAGCAGTTCGCGCAGGTGCTGGTCCTCGCCCTGTTCAAGGCGCGCCTGCCAGCCTAGATACGCGCACCATGAGGCCCAGCCATTGACCGTCAGCAGCACTGCTTCCAGATAATCGGCCCAGACTTCACTGGACAGGCCCAGGTGCTGCATGACCCAGCGCTCGGCCTCATGGGCGCTGGCCGGCAAGGCGCGGATCCCATCGGCGATGTGTGGCAGGCCCATCAACAGGCCGATGCCGTGGTCATGCTCCAGCGTCTCGCGCCAGAAGGCGTAGAGGCCCATGCCGCGCTGCGGCTGCCAATCGGCCTGGTGACGGTCGAAATAGGCGGCACAGGTCTGGCTGACCTGGTGCGTGATGGCCTGCCGCCAGGATAGCCGGGTATGGCGCTGCGGATCGTTGTCCAGGACGTCGATCAGCAAGGGCAGCCGCTGCACCTGGGTGGGCGAGGTCAGCATCGCCAGGCAATGGGCCTCGTCGATGCCACGGTCGGCCGCTTCCTGCGACTGTTGCAGCGCATAGCGCAAGTCGTCGCGGGTGACGCGGCCCTGCTCCCAGGCCTGGCGCAACTGCTCCTGCGGCGGGAAGACCTGGATCCCGCCCAGCAGCAGCATGCGCGCAGCAACCTGGCGCAGCGGCATACCCACGCGGGTCCAGTGGGGATTGACGGCAATGGCGCGATCCAGTGGCCAGGCCGGGGCAATGGCGCCGCAGGCGTCCTGGCAGGCTTGTTCGAGCAGGCGGTCCTGTTGCCCGGTCCAGGCCTGTGCCTGCACCGGCGCGCTGGCCAGCGCTGCCTGGGCATTCTGATGGAAGGCATTCATGGGTGTTCTCCTTGTGATCCGGATCTGGCTGGCTCAATGCCGGGCATCGCCCAGCAAGCTGGGCGCGGTCTGCGTTGTACCCTGATTTGCGGCCGCCCGGCGCGCTTTGGGCGCCCAGTCGGATGGCCACAGGGTCAGGGCCAGGCGGGTGTAGGCCTCATCCAGGTAGAAGCCGGCGTAACTGCGGCGACGCCATGCCGCCATGGCTTGCGGGCGAAGCTGCAGCAAGCCCATGCAGACATACAGGGCCAGCATGGTCAGCAGTGCCAGCACACCGTAGCCGGTGCGGGGGAAATCGACGATCTGCAGCGGCAACAGGTGCGCCACGAGAGCGGCCAGCGTCAGGCCGGCGGCGCCACCCAGCCCCAGGCCGACGCTGCGCAGGCGTGACCCTTCCGGCCGCTGCGGCAGCCACAACAAGGGTGCCCAGGCCAGAGCCAGCACCCCGCTCCACCACCACGGCCAGGCCGCATGGGGACTGACGCTTTGCAGGGCCACGACCAACGCAGCGCTGAGCAGTGGTGCTCCGACCACGCTGGCCGTGGATGGCAGGGCCGGCGCATGCAGGGCTTGCAGCCGGGTGTCCCGCACCACCGACGACGCGGACAGGAAGGCATGCGCCTTGTACAGTGAATGACCGATCAGATGCAGGGCCGCAAACATGTACAGGCCGGCAGCGCATTCGAGCAGCATGAAACCCATCTGCGCCACGGTGGACCACGCCAGCTTCACCTTGATGCTGATGCGTGTGAGCATGACCAGCCCGGCCAGCAGCACCGTCCCGCCACTGAACACCAGCAGCACGCTGCGCGCGGCCACGGCCTGCTCCAGCAGCGGTGCAAAGCGCACCAGCACGAAGCCGCCGAGGTTGACCACGCCTGCATGTAGCAGGGCCGAGACCGGCGTGGGCGCCTCCATCACCTGGATCAGCCAGCCATGTACTGGCAGCAAGGCGGTGCGCAGGATCACCGCCAGCACCAGGCAGAGTGCGCTCAGCTGCAGGCCCGGGGACATGCCCTGTTGTTCCGCGTGAGACCAAAGCGCCGGCAACGAACCGCTGCCGACTGCCGACCACGCCAGTGCGGCCGCTGCGACCAGCAGCACATCGGCCAGGCGGTCGGCGATGCGTTTCTTGTAGGCCGCCAGGCGAGCGAAGGGCCGGTCCGGGTAGAAGCACAGCAGCTTTTCCAGCGCCAGCCCGACCAGCGCCCAGGCGACGATGAGCACCAGCCAGTGGTCCGCCAGCAGCAAGAGGTGCACGGCCATCAGCACCACCGACAGGGCCGCGATGTACTGGCGCTGACCGCCCTCCCCCTGCAGGTAGCGTGCCGAAAAGCTGCCGATCACCGTGCCCAGGCCCTGCACCAGCAGCGCCAGCACCAGACCGAGGGTGGACGTACCCAGAACCCCGGGCCAGGGAGCGCCATGGCAATCGAAGAACAAGGCTGCCACGGCCAGCGACAATGCCAGCAACAGCGCCAGGCCTGAGAGTGCCTGGTAACAACGCCACAGGCGCGTGGCTGGCAGCGAGGTGCCGGCCGCCAGGGTGGCCATGGCGAACATCAGCCCGGGCGCCGCCCAGGCTGCGCAGGAAAGAACGGAAATGGTGGTCATGACAGGAAGCCTCATGCAGTGCGATGGCGGGATGATGCTTGTCAAAGATCGTTCTGTAAATTACATTTATATGAACAAATCAATCTATAAAAAAGAACGATGCGACTAGAACAGCTTAATTTCCATCATCTGCGCTATTTCTGGCGAGTCGCCAAGCTCGGCCATTTGACCCGCGCGGCGGAAGAGCTCCATACCTCGCAATCGGCGGTGTCAGCCCAGATTCGTCAGCTGGAAAAGCAGCTGGAAGAAGATCTCTTCATCCGCGAGGGCCGTCGACTGAGCCTGACTGATACCGGTCAACTGGTCTTCACCTATGCCGACAATATCTTCGGCTTGAGCCAGGAAATGCTGGGCCGCCTGGAAGGCCGCTCCGCCGGCATCACCCGGCTGCGGGTGGGCAGCGTGGCGACGCTGTCGCGTAACTACCAGGAAAACTGGCTGCGCCCCATGATGTCGGACGCCACCGTGTCGCTGACCCTGGAATCGGGCTTGCTGGAGGGCCTGCTGGAGCGCCTGGTGCAACACCAGCTGGACGTGGTCCTGGCCAACGAGACGGTGCCCTCCGACCCGGATCGTCCGCTGCACTGCCGTTTCCTGGGCAGCCAGGCGGTATCGGTGGTGGGCCCGGCGCAGCGCTGGGAAAGCCGCAGCCTGCGTATCCCGCAAGATCTGGAAGGCGTGGACATGGCGCTGCCCGGGCCGCGCCACGCACTGCGCATGCAGTTCGACGCCCTGTGCATTTCCAACGATGTGCGCCCTCGCATGCGCGCCGAAGTCGACGACATGGCCATGCTGCGACTGATCGCCCGCGACAGCGGCTGGCTGACCGTCCTCCCGGAAGTGGTGGTGCAGGATGAACTGCGCAACGGCACCCTGGTCGTGGCCGGGCAGACCAGTGAACTGGTCGAGAGCTTCTACGCCATCACCACGCCCCACCATCATCACGACGAATGGCTAGACAAGCTGCTTGGCGCCGGGCCCGACGCATCTGGAGGGAAGCGTATCGCCGCCAAGTGAAAATCCATAGACGACTGCTATTGCCGTATTGGCAATGATTGCATTTCGTGCATGTGGCTCAATAGCACTGTTGTCATTGGAGTAGTAGCGTACACTGGGGCAGTTCAGGATGAGCTTTGTCAAAGCCACCTGCTCCACGATAAGAAACGCGGCGGGGAAGATGAGAAAGGCACTTTTCAGGTATCGCAACGAGTTGGTCCGGATCGAGCTCAAATGTCCGGCCAGCCCCGACGGCGGTGCTACAGGCGGCAGTGGAAGAACCGGTGTCGGTGGGTGGACCTGGGATCTCTATATCAATGGCGAACTGCAGTTTTGCGGACAGGACGCGCCTTTTGCATTTGCCGAAGAAGCCATGGCGGCCGCCAGACAGGCCAGTTGTCGGCTGATCGATCTGCTGCACGCCGCTTCCTGAATCATCCGGGCGAGGATCTCGCCAACACCGGTCCGCCGCCTGCTTGCTTGCGCGTCCTCTGCCGCAGCCCCGCCCGCACTCCTGCCTGCAGTCCCTTCTCTTTCCTGCCCCTTTTCTGAAATCCTTGCGTTGTACGTTTGCGGCCGTTATTATATATTTTAATATATTATCTTTTATGATATTGAAAACGCATGAGCAACGTAACCCCGCTACGCGCCGAACAGATGCGCCAGGCCGCCGGTGAAGCGGTCACCGCCCTGAAAGTCCTTGCCAATGAAGACCGCCTGCTGCTGATGTGCCAGCTGTCGCAGCAGGAGATGTGCGTCAGCGAACTGGAAGAAGCGCTTGATATCCGGCAGCCCACCCTGTCGCAACAACTGGGCGTGCTACGCAACGAGGGCGTGGTCACTACCCGCCGCGACGGTAAGCGCGTCTACTACCGTGTGGCCGATGAACGGCTGCTCGCGATGCTCGAACTGATGTACCAACTCTACTGCCCGAAGGAATGAACATGCACATTGCGTGGAACAGTTTTACCCCAGGCGGGGCGCTGGTGGGCGGTATGCTGATCGGGGCCGCTGCCGCCCTGCTGGTGCTTTTCACTGGCCGCATTGCCGGTATCAGCGGCATCGTGGCCGGGCTGCTGCAGCCCCCCTCGCGCGACACCGGCTGGCGCGTCCTGTTCGTGCTGGGACTGTTGCTGGCGCCGCTGCTCTATGGCGCCGTCACGGCCCTCCCCGCGGTGCGCATCGATGCCGGCTACCCGCAGGTCGTGCTGGCCGGCTTGCTGGTGGGGGTGGGCACGCGCTACGGCGCCGGCTGCACCAGCGGGCATGGCGTCTGTGGCTTATCCCGCTTTTCCCCGCGGTCGGCAGTCGCCACTGCCAGCTTCATGGGCGCCGGCTTCGTCAGCGTCTACCTGCTGCGCCACCTGGCCGGATTCTGAGTTCACCATCCATGGATGCAAAGATGAATAAAAAAGAGATGCTCGCTGCGCTCGCTGCAGGGGTAGCCGGCCTCCTGTTCGGCCTGGGACTGATCGTTTCCGGCATGGCCGATCCGGCCAAGGTACTCGGCTTTCTTGATCTGGCGGGGGCGTGGGATCCTTCGCTGGCCTTCGTGATGGGTGGAGCGATCGGGGTCGGTGTGATCGCTTTCGCGCGCGCCCGCAAGATGCAGCAATCGCTGCTGGGACAGCCCATGCAACTCCCCCCTGCCACGCGCATTGACCGGCGCCTGATTCTGGGCAGTCTGCTGTTTGGCGTCGGCTGGGGAATCGCCGGCATCTGCCCGGGCCCGGCACTGGTGCTGCTGGGTGAGGGAGAACGTAAAGGGATGGTATTCGTCGTCGCGATGCTGGCGGGGATGGTACTGTTCCGATGGCTGGAGAGCAGGTCACGCCACGGCAGTCAGGGCTGAACGTAGAGGTTCATACCCTCTACCGGATTTGCACCCGGCCTGCCGCGGCGTCGTGTCGCTGCCGTTCAACTGTGGCCGGCGGCCTGGAACATCCCCAGCAAGGAAACGCCACCGATTAGCGCCAACACCGCAATGGCGGCAACGATTGCGATGGCAGTCTTGGGCTTGCGATCGGACATGATGTTCTCCTTCTGGTGATGGTGCTATGTCAGGCTCTGCAGCCTTTGCAGTGTCAGCGGAAACGAATAGGCGATCCTGCAGCCCAGACTAGCAGAGCGCTAAAACCAGCGGCATCGGCCACTACCGCGAGCGGCCCGTCATCCCGTCTGTCATCCTCGTGGGACTGCAGGAAGTCAGCGCCCGTCAGTTTCTTCACCAAGCGGCCAACAAATGCGAATTGCCCTCATTTTCGCTAATTGTCATGGCATTCTCGCCGCCCCACCCCTAGAATCTGCGCCATTCCGACACCTCGTCTACTGCATAGCCATGCCCAGATTCCATCTCGAACATCACAAGGTCGATGCCATTTCCTGGCTGCGTGCCGCCGTCCTGGGTGCCAACGACGGCATCGTCTCCACTGCCAGCCTGCTGGTGGGCGTGGTGGCCGCCAACGCCAGCCACGAAAATGTATTGCTGACGGGCGTGGCTGGCCTGGTGGCTGGTGCCATGTCCATGGCCACCGGCGAATATGTCTCCGTGCATTCCCAGGCTGATAGCGAAAAGGCGGCCTTGAGCCAGGAGAAGGAAGAACTGGCAACCGACCCCGAGGGCGAACATCGCGAGTTGATGGCGATCTACATGCGCCGTGGCCTGAAGCAGGAAACTGCTAACCAGGTAGCGACCCAGTTGATGGCCCACGACGCCCTGGACGCCCATGCACGCGATGAGCTGGGCATCTCCGAAACCACCACCGCGCGCCCGGTACAGGCAGCACTGGTCTCGGCGCTGAGTTTCGCCGTGGGCGCAGCCTTGCCGCTGGCCGTGGTATGGCTGGCCCCTGCAGGCGTGCTGCTGGAGGCGATCGTGATCGCTGCCCTGTTGTCGCTGGCGGTGCTGGGCGCGGTCGCGGCCCGGACCGGGGGCGCCAACCTCTGGAAG
The DNA here is from genome assembly GCF_022627865.1 of Herbaspirillum sp. C7C2. Classification (NCBI taxonomy): domain Bacteria; kingdom Pseudomonadati; phylum Pseudomonadota; class Betaproteobacteria; order Burkholderiales; family Oxalobacteraceae; genus Herbaspirillum; species Herbaspirillum sp. C7C2. Next base: position 71,136 of record NZ_JABXGI010000005.1, on the reverse strand, counting down.
GGGGCCTTGCGGGTCAGCCTGTGGAGCTCGCTGGCCATGGCCAGCACAGCGGCCATCGGTTCATTCTTTGGCGCTGCCGTCTAGACGGGCCAGCGCGGTCACAGCCAGCCCAGCCATTGCCCCCAGACCAGTCGCCCCAGATAGCGTGAGGGCAGCAGTGTGAAGAGCCCCGCCACCAGACAGGCGCCGACATAGATGCCCTGCATGGTGCGCCGATGCTGGACGATGTCTCCGCGCCTGGCTGCGGTGACGGCGCGATAGAGCCCCACCCCGGTCAACGGCACCAGCAGATGCAGTGGCGAAAATCCGCCGACATTGGGCAAGTCATGCGAACGGATGAAGAGCGCTGACAGCGCGGTGATGACCATACAGCCCAGCCAGCCATAACCGAGGAGGCGATGCCAGCGCGGACGTACCGTGCGACCCAGGCGGGTCCAGAGGGCGAGCGGGCCGATTGCCGCGGCACACAACGCAGCACTCAGGTGTAGGGTGACGATGGGGGTCGGGGACATGGCGGTTTCCGGTAAAACGATGGACCCGATTGTCACGGCTGTCCCCACGCGTCGCCAGCGTCATGCGACCAGATGCAGATTGCCTTGCCTGAAATGCTGCCAACGGGAGCAGCCGTGCCGCCACCGTTCAGACTACTGCCTTCAGGAACTCGACTGAGGCTCGCGGACTACCTTTCCTCTCCCACCAGCTCCCGCACCCGCCGCGCTAGCACATCGGCTGCAAACGGCTTGGTCAATACCTGCATGCCCCGTTCCAGGTGGCCATGGTTGAGCACTGCGTTCTCGGCATAACCGGTCACGAACAGCACCGGCAAATCCGGTCGCGGCGCGCGGATGGCGTCGGCCAGTTGGCGGCCATTCATGCCATTGGGCAGGCCGACGTCGGTGATCAGCAGGTCCAGCTCCGGATAGGCTTGCAGCAGCTTCAGGGCGGTCGGCCCATCTTCGGCCTCCAGCACGCTGTAGCCCAGGTCGGACAGGACCTCCACGGTCACCATGCGCACCAGCGGTTCATCGTCCACCACCAGGATGGTCTTGCTGCCTGGCGCTGCCGTGGCGCCGGCTTCGTCCGGCATGAGCAGGTCTTCTTCGCCCGCCTGGCCGTGGTGGCGCGGCAGGTAGATGCAGAGGGTGGCGCCCTGGCCCAGTTCGGAATAGATGCGTACCGCACCGCCCGACTGGCCGGCAAAGCCATACACCATGGACAGGCCCAACCCCGTCCCCTGCCCCGTGGGCTTGGTGGTGAAGAAGGGATCAAAGGCACGCGCCACCACGTCCGGCGACATGCCGGTGCCGGTATCGCTCACGCATAGGGACACATACTGGCCCGGCGTCACACCGCGCTGCATGGCCGCCATGTCGTCCAGCCAGCGGTTGGCAGTCTCGATGGTGAGGCGGCCCCCATGCGGCATGGCGTCGCGGGCATTGATGCAGAGGTTGAGCAAGGCGTTTTCCAGTTGGCCGACGTCCACGAAGGTATGCCAGAGCCCGCCGGCGGCAATGGTTTCCACCGTGATGGCCGGGCCGACGCTGCGGCCGATCAGTTCGTGCATGTCGGCCACGATGCGATTGAGGTCGGCGGGCTTGGGGTCCAGCGTCTGGCGTCGCGAAAACGCCAGCAGGCGCTGGGTCAACGCGGCAGCACGCTTGACGGCAGACTGTGCACCATTGAGATGGCGTTCGATGTCGCTGATGCGGCCCTGGGCCATGCGCACCTTCATCAGTTCCAGGCTGCCGCTGATGCCGGCCAGGATATTGTTGAAGTCGTGCGCCAGGCCACCGGTCAGTTGCCCCACCGCTTCCATCTTCTGCGCCTGGCGCAGGGCCTCCTCAGCTTCCAGCAAGGCGTTGGTCCGTTCCTGGACGCGCTGTTCCAGGGTCTCATTGAGCGAGCGCAAGGCGGCCAGGGCGCGGTCACGCTCGGCTTCGACGGCGCGCCGGCCTTCGATATCCATCAACACGCCGGGGAAGGTGCTGGGTACGCCATCCGGGGTCAATTCCACGCGGCCGTTGGCTTCCAGCCAGTAGTAGCGACCATCGCGTCGACGCGTGCGGTACTGGTGGGCGTAGGTGCCGCCCCGGGCCAGGGTTTCACGGATGCGGGCCGACAGTAGTTCGCGGTCGTCAGGGTGCACCGCTTCCATGATGTCGGCGATGCACAGGCGCGACAGGTCGCGCTCTGGCGCCAGGCCGAAGGCCACGGCAAAGCCCTCGTCGACGTTCAGGCGGTCCGAGGGGATATCCCAGATCCAGGTGCCGATGATGGCGCCGGCTTCCAGGGCCAGTTGCACGCGCTGGACGTTCTCGCGCAAGGCGGCCTCGGTCCGGCGACGCGCCGTCACGTCCCGGAACAGGACCGAGACCTGGCGCATTTCCACCGGGCCCACGCGCGTGGCGGAGACCTCGATATGACGACCGACGGCCTTGAATTCCTGCTCGAAACGCAGCGGCTGGCCGGTCAGCAGGACCTGTCCATACACATCCAGCCAGACCTGGGCATTCTCGGGCTCGATTTCACGCAGGCGCTTGCCGACGATGCCCTCGATGCCGGTATGACGGTAATAGCCGGAGTTGGCCTCGATATGAACATAATCACTCAAGGGGCCATGCGGCCCATCGATGAACTCGATGATGCAAAAACCATCATCGATAGCCTCCAGCAAGGCGTGACGATAGGCGCTGCTGAGGGGGCTATTCCCCTCCATTGCCGGTTGCTGATCCAAAATAATGCCCTTCCTGATCGTACTGTCTTCGTACGGGTCGATTGACTGCCCACGTCCACCCACTTGCGCCGCTACGGTAGAGCTTCGTGGCAAGCTTATCGGAAAGCTTGGCGTCGCGGCCACTTTCCGAGACAAATCCCCTGCCATGACAGGCCAGCTTGCCGCACGTAAAATGGCGGCCTGCCGCTTCCTGGCAGATTCATTCTTGTTGATTGGCTTCTATGACCCAAGGTCTGCCCGAAACGCTCCCGCTGGCGCAAAATATTCCCGCGCGGCTGGATCACCTCGTCCTCAATACCCACTACGACATCGATGCTGCCCATGCCCAGCTGCAGGCGCTGGGCTTTACGCTCACCCCGCGCGGCTATCACACACTGGGCTCGGTCAACCATCTGGTGATGTTCCCCGGCGGCTACCTGGAGTTGATCGGCCAGCCCCGCGACAGCGACAAGGTGCGCCAGGAAATCCTGGACAGCCCGCTGGGCCTCGACGGCCTGGTCTATGCCGTGGCCGACGTGCCGGCCTGCCACGACGCCTGGCAGGCACTGGGCCTGGTGGTGAAGCCGGTGCAACACTTCTCGCGGCCGGTGCTGCTGGACGGGGTTGCCACCGATGCCCGTTTTTCCACCGTACGCCTGATTCCCGGCCAGTTCGCCGCGGGACGGGTCTACGCCTGCCATCACTTCACGCCGGAACTGGTGTGGCGCCCTGAATGGATGGGCCATGCCAATGGCGTGCAGGGTCTCACCAGCATGCTGGTGACCGATGCCGATCCCGAGGCTACCCGGGCCGCCTATGCCCGCCTGGGGGAATGGAAAGACGGTTTCGCACTCGAATTTGCCGATGCCGCTGGCTTGCAGGCGCGCTTTGGCGGGCTGGCCGCCTTTGCACCGCAGCGCCCGGCCGCTTTCGCGGCGCTGCGCTTTTCAGGCGGCGACCTCTCACGCATCAGCGCAGGGGCCCAAGCCCTGGGGCTGCCGCTGCACCAGGAGCCGCAGCGGCTGGTGGTGGCCCTACCGCCATTCCAGGCGCTGTTCGAATTCCTGGGCTAGCGCTGTTGCAGCGCTAGCGCGCATCGGCCGCAGCGTGCGGGGCGCAATCGTCGGGTATCTTCTCGCCGGGGGTGATCAGCGGAATCACCGCTGCCACCGGTGCTACTAGGGCCAGGGCGGCGGCCGCCCCGGCCCGCGCAGCCAGGCCTTCCTTGCTGGCACCGATGTCGGGCTTGGCGAAGCTGCCCCGCACATACAAGGGGGTGCGCAGCGACAGGATGCGAACCTGCTTGGTGCGCGGATAGACGTTCAGCGCCAGCTTTTCCTGTCCCAGATCGACTTGGCCGGTGATGTCGATGGCCGCGTCCTCGGTATTGAGGATGCCGTGCCGGACCTGCGCCACGCCCTCCTTGATCGTCACATCGGCGGCGCCGCATAGCAGTTTGACCTGCTGGTCGCGGTACATCTTGGCAAACACCGCGTTGGCCAGGTTCAGACCGGCAGCTTCCAGGATGAACTGGCTGATGGTGCCCTGGCTCAGATCGGCCTTGATCCGCCCGTCGGCGCTGGCCATCATGGCGGCGACCGAGTTGCCGCTGCCGTTGAGGCGGGCCTGGCCGTCCAGCTTGCCGAAGCTGGCGTCGATCCTGGCCAGTTTCGGAAACAGCTGGCGCACCTGCACCCCATGCAGGTTCACTTGCAGGCTTGAACGGATGTCGTTCTGGCGGCCATCGAGCGTGAGTTCGCCGTCCCCCTTGCCACCGGCCATGGCAAATTGCAGGGGCGCGACGGTTAGCACCTGGTCCTTCAGCCGCAGGGTGGTGCTGGCGTCCTGCCAGTCCAGCCCACCATGCAATTGCACGCGACTGGCCTTGAGTTCGATGTCGGCATCCAGCCTGGCCCAGCGCTGCGGCTGCGCCGGGCGTTCCGGCAGCACACGATCCTGGCGCTTGCCTTCGCTTTTACCCTCTTTTTTGCTCTCTTTCTGCTTGCCACCGGCGGCCGGCACGTAATCCTCCAGCCGCAACAGATCGGCGTGGGCGGTCACGCTCAGGTGGTTCTTGGGCGGGCCACGGTAGTAATGGGCATCCCCGGCGAAATCACTCTCACCGACCTTGCCGGTGAAGCGTTCATAGCGCCAGTCCCAGGCCTTGGTGGCGTTATCGCGATCGGTTTTGCCCGCGCCCGCGGCCTCGGCCCGCTGGATGGTCAGGCCGCCCTGGGTGCTGAACGCACGCGTGGCCGGCAGAGGAACGCCGCTGGCGGCATAGAGCCGGTCCAGGCTGTCGCCACTCAGGCGGATCTGCAGGTCGGCACGCCGTAGCTGATGAGGATTGACGAGATTGCCGCTGATCACGGTGTGGACTTCACCCACGTCGCCCTGTGCCTGAAGGGGATAGACGCTGCCTTCGTTGAGCAGGTCGGGCAAGGGGCCGCCGCGCAATTGGCCCTGTATGTCAGCCTCACCGTAGCGGCCCGATACCGCTGCCTGCAGGACCAGTCCAGGCGGACTGTCGCTGCCCTCGGCGGAGCGCATGGCGGCCGCACTCAGGGGGCGGGCGTCGAAGCGCAGGTCCAGGTCCAGCGGCTGATCCACATAGCGGATCTGGGCATGGTCGAAGACGATCTGGTGGATGTCGAAGCTCCAGCGCGAACGTGGCTGGTCGGAGAAGCGCCAGTTCTTGCGGCGCTCGTCGGCCCGTTCCATGACCAGGTCCAGGCCGGTCACGCGCATGTCGGTGATATGCCAGTGCCAGTGCAATAGCGGGAGTGGGGAAAAATGCAGATCCAGCAGACTGGCCCGGACCAGATGGTCGGCGCTCTGCGCCCAGTCCGGGTTGCCGATCTGCAGGTCACGTGCGGTAAAGTGCAGTTGCGGCAGCCAGGATCTGTCGCTTTGGGGTGTGGCCGGGGCCAGCGACCAGGACAGGCTGATCGGGCCATCGACCCGTATTTCCCGGGCCAGCATGGTGGAGAGCTGGCGGCTGATCCAGGGCTTGACCAGGTTCCAGTCGAATAGCGCCACCAGCAGGGCCAGCAAGGCCGCCAGCGCCACCAGCGCGGTCACGCACCAGGTCAGCAGGCAGCCCAGCCTGGCCAGCAGTGGCCTCCCAGGCAGCCTTACCGGGTGCACGCGCATCTCCGCCCTCCTTCACTTTGCATGGTTCTGTCCTGACCGCTTAGGTTTCATCCAAACGCGACAGTATCAGCTGTAGGACCCTTGCTGGCTATAGGAGAAGCGGCCGGCCGCTTGTCAGAGGGATGGCAGGCCCAGGGCTCAGAACACCACGCCGGAACCGAGGATGATATTGGCATAGGGGGTGCATTCGCCGGTGCGGATCAAGGCCTTGGCGCGGGCACTCTGGCGCTTGAAGTCTTCATGCGGGACGCTGCGCTTGCCGGCCAGTCCCAGCGCTTCGACCTGGGCGGCCAGGGCGGGACTGACGGTCTGCATTTCGTCGGCGACGACGTGGAATTCGACCTGCAGTTCGCTCAGCACCGTCTGCAGCACGGTCATGAAGTCCGGCACGCCGCGCGTGACCGCAAGGTCGATCACAGGGACGCCGGCCGGTGCCGGCAAGCCGACGTCGCCGATGACCACGGTGTCGCCATGCCCCATGGTGGCAATCAGCTGGGAGATGGCGGCGTTGAGCAAGGCGGTCTTTTTCATGGCATTCCTGGCAGAGAAATCAAATGATCAGAGCACGACTTCGTCGCGTGTCGGGATGGAGGTCTGGGCGCCGATGCGCGTCACGCTCAGGGCAGCAGCGGCCTGGGCGTAGGCGATGGCGTCGAACGGGTCGCGCCCCTGGGCGATGGCACCGATGAAGCCGCCGATGAAGGTATCGCCTGCAGCCGTGGTATCGACCGCCTGCACCTTGCGCGCCGGCAGATGGTCTTGCCGGCCATCGGCGAAGGCGCCGTAGACGCCCTTCTCACCCAGCGTGACCACCACATTGCGTGCGCCCAGCGCATGCAGGCGCGCGGCCAGTTGCGGGATGTCGTCGGAGTTGGCCACGGTACGCTCTTCGGCCAACATGGCAGCTTCGATCTCATTGAGGATCAGGTAATCGACCTTCTGCAGCAGTTCGCGAGGCAGCGCCTGCGCCGGCGCCGGGTTCAGCACCACGGTCTTGCCCAGGGAGTGGGCCATCTCGATGGCGTGGATCACGGTGGGGATGGGGACTTCCAGTTGCAGCAGGACGATGGAGGCCTGTTCTATCAGCGGGCGGGCGCGTTCGATGCGTTCCACGTCCAGGCGGCCATTGGCGCCAGCGGCGATGACGATGCTGTTCTGGGCGTTGGCGTCGACCATGATGGAGGCAATGCCGGTGGCTTCGCCTGCCACTTCGTCGAGGTAGCGGTCATCGATGCCGCAGGCAGTAATGGACTGGCGCATCTGGGCGCCGAAGGCATCGTCGCCCACGCAGGCCACCATGGCCACTGCGGTGCCCGGCGCGGCCAGGCGGGCGCAGGCCACAGCCTGGTTGGCGCCCTTGCCGCCGGGGATGGTCATGAATTTGTCGCCCGCCAGGGTTTCTCCCGGCATGGGCATGCGAGGCACGCGCAAAACCAGGTCCATGTTGACGCTGCCGATGATGACGATCATGTGCTTTCTCTTATTTCTTTATCTTGTTGTCGAACGGGGCGGTCGAGCCCCGCAGTTGCAATTGTGGCGCTACCGTCTCGCGGCGCGCCGGCAGGTCCGGGTCGGCGATGCGTTCCAGCAGGAACTGCGCCGTCAGGTTGCCCAGCCTGCGGGTGTTCTGGGCCACCGTGGTCAGGGGCGGATGGACGAACTGGGCCAGTTCGATGTCATCGAAGCCGACCACCGACAGCTGGCCCGGCACGTCGATCTGCAATTCGCCCGCGGCACGCAGCACGCCGATGGCCATCATGTCGTTGCAGCAGAAGATGGCGTCGGGACGCGCATCGGCGGGACGCTCCTGCAGCAGTCGCATGGCCGCCTGGTAGCCGCCGATGCCGCTGAAGTCGGCATGCAGCAGGTCACTGGGCGCAAGCTTGCCACCGCCCTCCTCCAGCGTCTGGCGGAAACCCTGCACCCGCTCGTCGGACAGGTCCAGCCCCTCCGGTCCGGCGATGCAGGCCACGTGGCGCCGCTTCAGGTCCAGCAGATGGCGGGCTGCCAGGCTGCCGCCGAGGGCGTTGTCGGTGCTGACCAGATCGATGTCCAGTTCCTTGGGGGCGCGGTCCAGCAGCACGGTGGGGATGTCCAGCTTGCCGGCCGGGTTCAGGTCGGACTGGTTCAGCGTGGCGAGAATGAGGCCGTCGCAGCGCTTGGTCTGCAACACCAGCAGGTAGTCGCGCTGCTTGGCCGGGTCATCGTCGGAATTGCACAGGATGACGCTGTAGCCGGCGCCATAGCAGTGGTCTTCGATGCCCCGCGCCAGCTCCGAAAAGTACGGGTTGGTGTTGTTGGGGATGATCAGGCCGATACTGCCGGTGACCTTGCTGCGCAGCGAACGCGCCAGCGCACTGGGCACGTAGTCCAGTTCCTTGACCGCGGCCAGCACGCGCTCCCTGGCCTCCGGGCTGACCGGACGGGTCTGGTTGAGCACGTGCGAGACCGTGGTGTAGGACACCCCGGCCAGCCTGGCGACATCCTTGATGGTAGACATGGCGTGGGTGCTGCCGTCAGCGAGCGTGGCGCTGGCCACGACGACGATAGGTGTCCAGGATCACGGCCACCACGATGACCGCGCCGGTGATGATGCGCTTCATCGGCTCGCTCACGCCCACCTGCGCCAGGCCGGCTTCCAGTACCGAAATGATCAGCACGCCGATGAAGGTGCTGACGATGGAGCCACGCCCGCCCATGAGGCTGGTGCCGCCGATGACCACGGCCGCGATCACCTGCAGTTCCATGCCCACGCCGCCGTTGGGATCGGCCGCTTCCAGGCGCGACACCTGGAACAGCGCTGCGATGCCGGCCAGCCCGCCCATCAGGGCGAAGGCCAGGATCTTGCTGGGGTTGGGATTGACCCCGGACAGGCGCACCGCTTCTTCGTTGGTGCCGATACCGATCCAGTAGCGCCCCAGGACGGTCCGCGTGAGCACCAGTTGCGCAATGATGACGATGGCGATGGCCGAGAGGAAGGCCGGCGACATGCCAAACAGCACCGGCGAGCTGATGACGTCCACGGCGCTGCCGATGTATTCGGTGCGCGAGTTGGTGACCTGGTAGGCCAGGCCGCGGGCGATTTCCAGCACGCCCAGCGAAACGATGAAGGACGGAATGCGCCAGTGCACCGACACCAGACCGGTCAGCGTGCCGCACAGCGCCGCAACCACCACGCCCAGGGGGGCGGCGGCGTACAGCGGCCAGCCCCAGCGCACCATGGCCATGGACAGCATGGAGGCCGCCAGTGCCATCACCGAGCCGACCGACAGGTCGATGCCACCGATGATGAGGATGAAGGTCATGCCCACCGACATCACCACCAGCGGCGGGATGTCATTGGAGAGCGTGATGAAGGTGGCCGCACTGAGGAAGTTTTCACTCAGGAAGGCGAACATCACGCACATCGCCAACAGCGCGGCGATGAGACCCAGGTAGTTCTTGAAACCGGCCAGGTAGGCCGCTTGCCGGCTGGCGGCAGGAGTGGAGGTAGAGGAAGTTTGCATCTGTCTCGTCAATTCTTGGCAGTTGAAGTTCTGGCTGGGCGCAGGCGGCCCGCTCAGGCCGTGTTGCCGGCCACATGCGCCGCTTCGGCGGCTTCCTGGCGTCCGACATAGCCACTGAAGGCAGCCGCCAGGATGCGCTCCTGCGACCAGTCGTCACGGCTGAAGGTGTCGGCGATGCGGCCGGCGCTCATGACGGCGATGCGGTCGCAGATCTGCATCAGTTCGCGCAGGTCGCTGGAAACCACCAGCAGGCCCTTGCCCTGTGCCGCCAGTTCGGCGAAGAGGCGGTAGATATCGGACTTGGCGCCGATGTCGATGCCCCGGGTGGGCTCGTCGAAGAGCATGATCGGGCAATCGCGGTACAGCCAGCGTGCGATCACCACCTTCTGCTGGTTGCCACCGGAAAGTTCACCGGCAGCCTGCGCCACGCTGGCACTGCGGATGCGCAGTTTCTTCACATAGTCGCGAGCGACGTCGGCTTCGGCCGCGTGGTCCAGCATGCCGCCCCGGCTGACGCGGCCCAGATGGGCCAGCGAGGTGTTCACGCTGATGGCTTGCGGCAGCAGCAGGCCCTGCCCTTTGCGGTCTTCGGTGACCATGGCAATGCCGGCCTTGACCGCATCCTTGGGACTGCGGATGCGGGCCGGTTGCTGGCCCTCGCCGATGAAGACTTCACCCTGGTCGGCGCGATCGGCGCCGAAGATCAGGCGCAGCAGTTCGGTGCGGCCGGAGCCGATCAGCCCGGCGATGCCCAGCACCTCGCCGGCATGCAGGGCGAAGCTGGCCGGCTGTACCACGCCGGCCCGACCCAGACCGCGCACGCGCAGCAGGGGCGCGCCGATACGGCGATGGCCGGCGTCCAGGTCAACCTTGGTCAGTTCGCCGGCCATCAGTTGCACCAGTTGCTCGGTGGAGTAACGGCCGATGTCGTCGTTGCAGACCAGCTTGCCGTCACGCAGCACCACGATGCGGTCGGCGATGCGTTTCAGTTCTTCCAGCCGGTGCGAGATATAGATGATGGCCACGCCTTCGGCGCGCAGGCGCTCGATGCGCGAGAACAGCAGTTCCACCTCGCGGTTGGTCAGCATGGCCGTGGGTTCGTCCAGGATCAGGCAACGGCAGCTGCCGATCAGGTTGCGGGCGATCTCGACCATCTGCTGATGACCCAGACCCAGGTCGCCGACCGGCGTCCACGGGTCCAGTTCGCCCAGGCCGACCACTTCCATCTGGGTACGGGCGGCCTCGGCCAGTTTCTTGCGGTCGATCCAGCCAAAGCGACGCGGCAGCTTTTCCAGGAACAGGTTTTCGGCAATCGACAGCGTGGGGATCAGGTTCAGTTCCTGCATCACCATGCGGATGCCCAGCGCCTCGGCCTGGGTGCGCGACACCGGTTGATAGGCTTGGCCATCCAGTGTCATCTGGCCGGCACTGGCATCGACCAGGCCGCAGATGATCTTGGACAGCGTACTCTTGCCGGCACCGTTTTCGCCGGTCAGGGCCAGCACCTGGCCTGGATGCAGATCCAGGTCGATGCCGTCCAGTACCGGTGCGGCATAGCTCTTGCCGATGCCGGACAGGGTCAGCAAGGCGGCAGTTCGGGAGGGGGAGTCGTTGGGCTGCATGGGTCTTTGGCGCGCATGGAGCGGCGGCAGAAAGGACGATGAGGAAGCAAAGGCCTGCGCCGCAGAACGGGCGCAGGTACCTTGCAAGTGAGACGCGGGTGGCTGCACTAGCGCACCAGTGCAGGCCTGCGCCGCGCTTGCCGCCAGCTTACTTGGTGACCAGCGAGACCTTGGTCTCGACCACGCCGCCCAGGGCGCTTTGCGGCTTCTTCTCGGAGACCGCCTTCAGGGCGGTTTCGATGCCGAACACGGCCTGCTGCTGGGCGAACTGGTCAACAGTGGCCAGCACGCGGCCATCCTTCAACATCGGCTTGATGGCGTTGATGTTGTCGTAGCCGACCAGTTGCACCTTGCCGGTCTTGCCGGCGGCGCGGATGGCGGCCACGGCGCCCAGGGCCATGTTGTCGTTGCCGGCCAGGATGGCCTTGATGTCCGGATGGGCGTTCAGGATGGAGGCGGCGACCTTGTTGCCCTGGTCGATTTCCCACTGGCCGGACTGCACGGTCACCACATTGGCGCCGACGTCCTTCATCGCATCCTGGAAGCCTAGGGTGCGCTGCTGCGCGTTGAAGGTGGTGGAGACGCCTTCGATGATGGCGACCTTGTCACCCTTCTGCAGTTGCTTGCCCAGGAAATCGCCGGCCAGCTTGGCGCCCTTGCGGTTGTCCGGGCCGACGAAGGGCACGGTGATGCCCTTTTCCTTCAGCGCCGCGTCGTCCAGCTTGTTATCGATGTTGACCACGATGATGCCGGCGTCGATGGCCTTCTTGACCACCGGCACCAGCGCCTTCGAATCGGCCGGGGCGATGACCAGGGCGTTGACCTTGGAGACGATCATCTGTTCGACGATCTTGATCTGGTTGGCGGTGTCCTGCTCATCCTTGATGCCGTTGGCGATCAGGTCGAACTTGCCGGCATTGGCCTTCTGGTATTCGCGGGCGCCGTTTTCCATGTTCAGGAAGAACTCGTTGGCCAGCGACTTCATGACCAGCGCCACCTTGGGCTTGGCCGGGGTCTGCGCCAGGGCGGCGCCGGGGAGGACTGCACAAGCCAGGGTAGCAATAGCGAAATGGCGGCGGGTGAATTTGTTCATCTGGGTCTCCAGTATTGATGTTGCCGGCGTTTCCTAGAAGATAGACGCCGTTATCGTTGCGCAAACGTTTGCGCGAGTTGGAGAATAGCACCGCAAAATAAGAAAATAAAGCTGCAGTGCAGCTTTTTTTTCATTTTGCGGGGACGACAACGGAAGGTCGAGGAGGGGCTGGATACCTCACCCAGCGTGGCTCTGCGCGCAGTTGGAGCGCAGTCGGTGGGCCAATACAAACGGCGGGAGGCGCCGGCATGGCACCTCCCGCCGTGATGAAAGTACGGAGGAACTGGAGATACGAAATTCAGGCAGCCGAGCGGTAACCAGCGCAGCACCGCTCCCATGTCCAGGCCCCTGCCCAGGATGGAAAACGGCATGCTTCAGGCTGGCGACTGGTTTTACCCTTTCGTCTGCGATTCAGGCAGGTGCTGCATGTTGCACGCAACCCGCCGACTGCGACGCACCGGATCGAGGCCGGCGCGCGCCCTGGCAATCCTGTACGGGGATCAGTGACCGAAATGGGTACGGCGCCAGACGTAAGCACCAAAGGCACAACTGCCGATCACCACATACAAGGCATACCACGCCAGCATCTGGCTACCATAGGCCATCAACATTTCCATCAGGTTCATGTCTGTCTCCTCTGCTATGACTGCTGCGCTGTTATTCGCGCAGCTTATCGTCCCAAGGGATGAAAATGTCGAAACAACAACATCCCCCACTTGCTGCGGGCCTTGCTGTCACCCGAAAACGGCCCGGCGCCCTTCCACGCCGCGCCGATAAAGGCCCGTGCAAATATCTTCCTACTGCCAAATGATGATGTAAAGAATCCATTATTCCGCGCAGCAGCATTTGGCGCCGGCCCTGCCCTGCATCAACAGAACCATGCAGCAGTGCGCATTCTCACGGATGAGCACATAAGCCCATTGCAGAGCGGATATGCACTAACGGTGTGCAAAAACTTAATTTTTGATCAATCTTTTGCGTTGCAAAACCGAAAGTTGTTGAATAGTCGCCAAACGACGACGTGATGCGAATTTGACGCGGGATTGGGACGCTTTTAGGCGGCATCCGCCCTGCTTGCCGCCCCGACATGTCACGATGGCCTGATGTTCACGCCGCTTATATCTTGCGCCACAACACCAGCGTTCCGCACAGGCCCGCCAGGATGGAACCACCCAACACGCCGAGCTTGAGCTTGGCTTCGAAATCGGCGCCCAGGCCCTGGAAGGCCAGGCCGCCGATGAACAGGCTCATGGTGAAACCGATCCCGCACAGCATGCACACGCCGATGAACTGGCGCGTGGTGGCGCCGGCCGGTGCATCGGCCAGTCCGCTGCGCACCATCAGCCAGGCGGCGCCGAAGACGCCGATGGTCTTGCCCAGCACAAGGCCGGCGGCAATCCCCAGCGGAATCGGCTCGAACAGGCTGCCCAGCGACATCCCCTGCAGCGAAACGCCGGCATTGGCAAAGGCGAACATCGGCAACACCAGGAACGCCACCCAAGGGTGTAGCCCGTGTTCCAGTGCGCCGGCCAGCGGCTGCTCGTCGGCATCGCGCATGGGAATGGCCAGCGCCGTCACTACCCCGGCCAGCGTGGCATGGATGCCGGACTTGAGTACGCAGACCCAGATCACCAGGCCCACCAGCAGATAGACGTCGGCGCGGCGCACGCCGCTGCGATTGAGCAGCACCAGCACCAGCGTGCCCATGCCGGCGCCGGCCAGCATGCCCAGTGAGAGGTTGTCGGTATAGAACAGGGCGATGACGACGATGGCGCCCAGATCGTCGATGATGGCCACGGCCGTCAGGAACACCTTGAGCGAAGTCGGTACCCGTGAGCCCAGCAGCATGACGATGCCGATGGCAAAGGCGATATCGGTGGCGGCCGGGATGGCCCAGCCGCGCAAGGCGACCGGGTCGCCGAGATTGATCAGGGCATAGATCCCGGCCGGCACGACCATGCCGCCCAGGGCTGCGGCGGCGGGCAGGATGGCCTTCTTGCGCGAGGCCAGTTCGCCTTCCACGAATTCGCGCTTGATCTCCAGCCCGACCAGGAAGAAGAACACCGCCATCCACAAATCATTGACCCACAGCAGCAAGGGCTTGGACAAGACCACCAGTCCACCGATATCGACCGTGCCCTGGATGCGCGTAAAGGACTCGTAGGCCTGACGCCAGCCACTGTTGCTGACCAGCAGCGCCAGTACGGCGGCAATGGCGAGCACGATGCCACCGGCCGCTTCATGCGCGAAGAATCGGGTAAAGGCGTTACCGCCCTGGGATTGGTGAGGGGTGTGGGCCAATGGCTGCTCCTTGTTGTCGTTTCATGAACCAGGCCAGACTGTAACAAGGCAGCGCCCGTTCTCCAAGTCTTGACGATGGCTGGGACGACTCCCACCGGTACATCAAGCGCAAACAAAATGAACAAAAAAAAGGGCCGTCCCTCTCCACAGGAACGGCCCGACCCTCCACACCACAAACCTTATACGGTACGCCCCGCTACAGGGACGCGCCTTGATGGATCAACGGAACACCAGGACTGGCACCTTGCTGCGTGCCAGCAGCTTCTGCGTCTGGCTGCCCATGAGCAGCCGGCCCAGCGTCGAACGCGCCTTGGAGGCCATGAAGATGGCGTCGCAGTGTTCGCGTTCGGCCACGCGCATGATTTCTTCGTAGGGGCGGCCGCCCTGGGCCACCTGCACCGAGCAGGGAACGCCCTGCTCGCGCGCCATTTCGGTGATCATTTCCACGCTGGCCATGGCACGGGCGCGGCCGGCTTCGTCGGTACGGGCCACGTCCACGCCCACGCTGACTTCCGGGATGGACAGTGCCCGCAGATTGCCGGCCACCGACAGCCCCACCAGATTGCTGCCGCAGCTTTTCGCCAGTGCGATGGCCGCCTTCACGGACTCGTTACACAGACGGGAACCATCGGTTGCCAGCAGTATGTTCTTGAACATGATGACCTCAGGGGGTGACAGGAATGGCGTCGGACTCGTTGTGCATTTCGCCTTGCGTATTGCGTATTGCGTATTGCGTCGAGCTCGTATGACTGCATACTAAGGCCGTGCCATCTGAAGCGACTTGACATGCATCAAGCGCCACGGGCTCGCCAGGCCCGTCGTGCGCGCATTTGCGCTGGATCAAATGGCGCCCTGCCCGGGAGCTGCGGATGCAAAAACGGCCTGCGCAATGGCAGGCCGTCCGCTGGCATCCAGGGGGCTCGTCTATGTCGGACGAAATGCCAGGAAGCGCTCCACCAGTCGCTGCAGCACCGGCTTGAGCTGGCCGGCCAGGGTGTGATCCAGGGCGTATGGGGCCTCTTCCTGCATGTAGCTGCGCTGGGCCAGTTCCAGCTGCATGGCGTGGACCTGCTGCGCCGGCTGTCCATAGTGGCGCGTGATATAGCCGCCCTTGAAGCGGCCATTGAGCACCGCCGGGTAGTGCGGCGCCAGTTGCTGCGCCAGCGCCAGCAGATCCTCGCCCAGGCCCGGCGCGCAGGCCGCACCACTGGCGTTGCCGAAATTGAAGACCGGCAGTTCGCCCTCGAACAGGTGCGGGATGAGCGAACGGATCGAATGCGCATCCCATAGCAAGGCGTATCCGTGGATGGCCTTGAGCCGCGCCAGTTCGCCCTGCAGGGCGGCATGATAGGGATGCCAGTAGATCTGCAGGCGGCGCGCGATCTCGGCCTCATCCGGCTCGCAGCCGGGACGATACAGGGCGACGTTGTCGAAGGTGGTCAAGGGGCACAGGCCGGTGGTGTTCTGCCCCGGATACAGGCTCTGCCCATCGGCCGGACGGTTCAGGTCAATGGTGTAGCGCGAGTGGAAAGGTCGCAGCACCGAAACGCCCAGCGTACTGGCGAAGTCATAGAGCTCGGCGATGTGCCAGTCGGTATCGTCGACCTGCAGGCCGGTCTCGCTGAAGGACGATTGCAGGTCCTGCGGCAATTGCGTGCCGACGTGCGGCATGGAAATCAGCAAGGGGGTGCTGCCCTGGTGCAACTGGTAGATATCGTTCGACATGGTTTCTTCCTCAGTCCTTCAACAGTTCGGCAACGGCGCTGCGATAGGCGCGACGGGCGCTGTCTTCCAGCGCATGATGACCGGCCGCGACCACCTGGCGGCCGCCAACGTAGACATCGCGGATGGGCTGGCCGTCATGTTCGCAGAAGACCAGCGCCGACAGCAATTGCTCCGGGCTGCGGTCGGCCAGGTTGATGTCCTCGCCGTCGAGGACGATGAAATCGGCACGCTGGCCCACGGCCAGCCCCGCCACCGGGCGTCCGCTGGCAGCGGCACCACCCGCCACGGCGCGAGCATACAGGCGCTCGCCGACGATGGGCTCGGCTTCGGAAGCCAGCACGTTGCGGCGGCGATGGTGCAGACGCTGTCCATACTCCAGCAGGCGCAGTTCGGAGCGCAGGTTGATGGCGATATTGCTGTCCGAGCCGATACCCCAGCGCGTATCGGACTCCAGCAGACGGGCCGCATCGATGATGCCGTCGCCCAGATTGGCTTCGGTCGTCGGGCATAGCCCCACGACGGCACCACTGGCGGCGACGGCCTGGTATTCGGCAGCATCCATGTGGGTGGCATGCACCAGGCACCAGCGTGCGTCGATGGCCTGCAGCGAGTGCAGCAACTGCACCGGTCGCTGGCCGCACCAGGCCAGGCAGTCCTGGACTTCACGTTCCTGTTCGGCGATATGAATATGCACCGGGGCATCCTGTCCGCCGGACTGGTGCCGCAAGCCGCTGACCAGTTCCTCCAGTCCTGCCGGCGATACTGCCCGCAGCGAATGCGGTGCCACGCCATAGCGGCGCATGGGATTTTCCGGCAAGGCGTGCAGCAGACGCTCGCGCAGGGCCAGCAGGCTCTGTGCCGTGCCGATGAAGCGCGCCTGCTCGGCCAAGGTCGGCTGGCTGCCGAAGCCACCATACTGGTACAGCACCGGCAGCAAGGTCATGCCGATGCCGACATCGCCGGCCGCCTGCATCACCCGCAGCCCCAGTTCGGCCGGATCGGCATAGGCCGCGCCGCCGGGGGCGTGGTGCAGGTAATGGAATTCACAGACCGAGGTATAGCCTGCCTTGAGCATCTCGATGTAGAGATGGCGGGCGATGGCTTCCAGATGTTCCGGTTGCAGGCGCTGGGCGAAGCGGTACATCAGCTTGCGCCAGCTCCAGAAGGAGTCGGAGGGGCTGCCCATGACTTCGGTCAGCCCGGCCATGGCGCGCTGGAAGGCATGCGAGTGCAGATTGGGCATGCCGGCGATCACCGGGCCGCTGGCCACTGCGGCTTGTCCCGGGGCCTGGTCGGCACGGACTTCGATGAGCGCGCCGGTCTCGTCCCAGCGCAGCATGACATCGCGGCGCCAGCCTTCCGGCAGCAGGGCCAGGGGGCAGAATATCGTGCCGCCGGCAAAGGGAGTGAGGTATTGTGGGTCTAGTTCGCGAGGCGATGCCATGTGCTCACCTTTATTATTGGCGTTTCTTGAAAATGGATGCCGGGCAAGGCCATACCGCTTGGGGCGGGTGGAAGATGACCGTGCCGGCACTCGAAGGACTAGCTCTGCGTTCCTTCAGGGGTGAGGCGGATGCAGACCGCCAGCACCACGCTGCCGGGCGTGCACAGCAGATCCGGCTGGCGCGTGCCGTGACCGTCACGCAGGCGGGCGAATTCACCGCAACGCAGGGCTTGCTGCAGACCGCTTTCGTCCGACAGGCAGGCCGCGCCACGCGCTACATACAGCAATGCGGTATCAGCCGGCAGGCAGCGGGAATTCTGCTCGCGCAAGACCACCACCTTGCCGCTTGCACGTTCGCGCCGGACCATCAGGTTGAAGTCCAGCGTCGGCGCGCCATGCAACTGGACACTGATGGCCTGTTCACCCGGGAACTCATGCGGTACGAAGCATTCTGCCAGATCGTGGACGCGCGCTCCGTCGGTATACATGCCAAAGCCACCACCTTCGAGCAAGACGATGGTGCGGTCGATGCCGTTAAAGGTCGAGAACGCACCATCGGCACCCACATCGGCCACGCTGACCCGCCACAGGAAACCGGAGAAATCCGACTGCGGTGGCTCCACGCAGAGCTCACGCGTCTGCCCGCCCTCGTTCTTCCAGGGGACGGCAGTGATGCGACCCAGTTCGCCCACGAACTGGATGGGGCTGGCCGGTTTTTGCGCGCGGGCCGGGGCCTCTGTCTGGCTCAGATCAAGCGCCATGGGCGACCTCGCGTGCCAGCATGGTCTGCAGGAAGCTGCGGGTACGGGCTTCGCGCGGCGCAGTGAAGATGGCCGACGGCGGGCCGGATTCGACGATGCTGCCGTGATCCATCACCACCACCACATCGGCCACTTCGCGGGCAAAGCCCATTTCATGGGTGACGATGAGCATGGTCATGCCTTCGGCCGCCAGGTCCTTCATCACCTGCAGCACTTCGCCGACCAGCTCCGGGTCAAGCGCCGAGGTCGGTTCGTCGAACAGCATGACCTTGGGGTCCATGGCCAGGGCGCGGGCGATCGCCACCCGCTGCTTCTGGCCACCGGACAGCGTGCCGGGGAAATCCTTGGCCTTGTGTTCCAGGCCGACCTTCTTCAACAGCCGCAGGCCCTTCTCCTGTGCCTCCTTGCGCGGGACGCCGCGCAGGCAGGTGGGGGCCAGTGTGATGTTGTCCAGCACGCTCAGATGGGGGAACAGGTTGAAGGACTGGAACACCATGCCCACTTCGGCGCGCAAGGCGTCGAGCTTGGTTTCGGGCATCATCCGACCGCCCTCCACCACCGGATGGCCGCTGACCACCGCGGTGCCGCCTTCGGCGGTCTCCAGGCCGTTCAGGCAGCGCAGGAAGGTACTCTTGCCACTGCCACTGGGGCCGATGATGACCACCACCTGGCTGGGCTGGACTGAAAAGTCGATGTTCTTGAGGACGACATGACTGCCAAAGGATTTCTGCAATCCCTTGATTTCGACGATGGGCTGCGACATCAGACCCTCCCTTCCGAACGCAATACTTTTTCGATCCGGCGCAACACCAGGGTGGTGGCGCTGGTAAGAACCAGATAGATGACGGCGATGGCCAGATAGGTCTCCAGCGACCGGTAGGTCACGCTGATGATCTTCTCGCCCTCGTGCATCAGGTCGGCGATGGTCAGCAGCGACACCAGCGCCGAATTCTTGATCAGCGCGATGAATTCATTGCCCAGCGGCGGGATCATGCGCACGAAGGCCTGCGGCAGGATCACCCGGCGCATGGCCATGCGGTAAGGCAGGCCCAGCGAGCGGGCCGCTTCCATCTGGCCGCGCTCGATGGACTGGATGGAACCGCGCACGATCTCGGAGACATAGGCCCCGCTATAGATGCCCAGCCCGAGAATGCCGCAGACATAGGCCGGCAGCAGCAGGCCCAGGTGCGGCAGCCCGAAGAACCACAGGAACAGCTGTACCAGCAGCGGTGTACCCCGGACCAGGGTCAGGTAGACGGTACAGATGCCATAGATGAAGCGGCGCTGCGGATTGAGACGACCCAGGCCCACCAGCAGGCCCAGTACACAGCCCAGCACCAGCGAGGCGGCGGTGATTTCAACCGTGACCAGGGTGCCGTGAAAGAGCGCCGGCCAACTATCCCAGACGCCTGAAAAATCCAGATTCATGAAATGCTCCGGCAAAAGAGGTCCCGTTCCCGGTCGGATCGTCAACGGGCCGGGCCTTGTGCGGTCTCAAGGAAGGAAGATGCGTGAAACTGCGTGAAAAAATGCAGGAAAGTATGCACGTAGGGCAGCGGCCGTCGGCCTCACCGGCTCACGCCGGCCGCTACCCCGGCCCAAGCCGGTGCTTGAAGCGTAGCTTACTCGGCCTTGCCGAACCACTTGTCGGTCAATGCGGTATAGGTGCCATTGACGCGCAGGGTCTGCAGGGCCTTGTTGAGTTGCTCGGCCAGCTCGGTATCGCCCTTGCGCATGGCGTAACCATAGAGCTCGGTGGTCAGGCCCTTGTCCAGCACACGTACCAGCGGCTGGGTACGGGCATATTCCACCGCCGCGGGACGGCCGGTCACCACCGCATTGACGCGGCCGGTGGCCAGCAGGTCGAACATGGCCTGGTTCTTTTCCACTTCCACGCGCTCCACGCCCGGGTAGTTGTCCTTCAGGTAGCTGACCGACTTGGTGCCCACCTGGACCGAGACGCGCTTGCCCTTGTTCAGGTCGTCCGGCACCTTGATGCTGGTGTCGTCACGACGCACCAGCACGGCCAGGCCGCCACGGTAGTAGGGATCGCTGAAGTTGACCACCTTGCGGCGCTCGTCGGTCATGTAGATGGCCGATGCGGCGATGTCGAAACGGTTGGAGATCAGGCCGGGAATGAGGCCCTTGAAATCGATATCGACCCACTGGACCTTCTTGCCCATGGTCTTGGCCAGGGCTTCGATGAGTTCGATGTCGAAGCCGGTGCGCTTGCCGTCCTTGACGAATTCCATTGGCGGGAAGGTGGCGTCGGTGCCTACACGGATCACGTTGTCGGCGGCGTGGGCGGCCGGCATGACGGCAGTCAGCATGGCAATGCTGGCGGTGAAGGCGCAAAGAAGCTTGGAAATCTTCATCATGAGTTCCTCAATAGAAACGACAACATGGACTGGACGCCGGAGCATTCCGGCGCGATGGACTGCAAAATCCCTGGGGCATTCCGCCCGTCACGCCCCTAGGACGGCGCGACCGGGCAGGTTCAAAAACGATTACAGATGCGCTGTGCCGCTTCCACCGTCATGCGCACCAGTTCCTGCTCGCGATTGCCCACGCGCAGCGCCGGTGCCATCAGGGTGATGGTGCCTTCCAGACGGCCATTGGAGGTCATGATGGGAACGGAGACACCCCACACGCCCAGGTCGACTTCGCTCTCGCTGATGCAGTAGCCGCGGCGACGGATTTCATCGAGCTGGGCTTCCAGCGCGGCGACCTCTTCCGGCTTGTCCACGAGCTGGTCGGCCACCAGTTTCTGTTGCAGCTTGCGCGGCATGAAGGCCAGCAGGCTCTTGGCCGAAGCGCCCTTGAGCAGCGGATGCGCCCGGCCCTTGGTGAAGGAACAGCGCAGCGGCTGGTCGCTTTCTTCCATGGCGATGCACACCATCTGGCCATTGATCGGCACCAGCAGGCCCACGCTCTCACCGCTGCGCTGGACCAGGGAGATGATCTCTTCCCGGCTCTGGCTGATCAGGTTGGAATTCTGGTCGAAGCCCCAGGCCAGTTGCACGCCGGTCGGACCAGGCTCGAAGGTGCCCGAGTTCATATGCTCCTGCAGCAATCCCCACTTCTTCAGCGAGGCCAGGTGGCGATAGACGGTACTGACCGGCTGTTGCACCATCGCAGCAATCTGCTTGGCGCTCACGGGCTTGCCGGCACGAGCCACGCCGGCGAGGACGTGGAGTACGCGGTCAACAATGGTAGAGGTTTGTGGAGAGTCCATGACGGAAATATAAGGTTAAATTCTCACTCTAGGTGAACGATTCCCGCATATAGGGAAAAAATTTGAAAAAATTTCGAAGGACATTTCATGTATTCCCAAGCGGCGGGTGAATTTTCTCACCTGTAACGAAAATTTCCTCATGCTATTTTTTAACTGCCTAGTGCTTAAATTGTTATGGTGTCGACACTTCTTCCCTTTTTTAATCAAAGTGCTATGATTAACCGCATCAAATCCCTTGGATTGTCGACACGGTAAAAATGAGATGAGCGAGCTGATTGCGTTGCCCAGTGCCGAACGTGAAGGAGAAACACTGTCCGAACACGTTTTCCGCAAGATCCAGAGCGCCATCGTGCAGGGCGAAATCGCGCCCGGCAGCAAGATTTCCGAACCCGAACTGGCCCGCACCTATGGCATCAGCCGCGGACCATTACGCGAAGCCATCCACCGGCTGGAAGGCCAGAACCTGCTGGTCCGGGTTCCGCATGTGGGGGCCCGGGTGGTCTCGCTGACGCTGGAGGGGCTGGTGGAACTGTTCCAGATCCGCGAATCCCTGGAAGGCATGGCCTGCCGCCTGGCCGCCCAACGCATGAGCCGCGCCGAACTCGACGAACTGCGCCGGGTGCTGGAAACCCACGAGAAGGATGAAGCCTTCCAGGCCGGGCGCGGCTATTACCAGCAGGAAGGCGACTACGACTTCCATTACAAGATCATCCAGGCCAGCGGCAACCAGATCCTGACCCGCATCCTCTGCGGCGAGCTGTACCAGCTGGCCCGCATGTACCGCATCCAGTATTCCGCCGCCCCAAACCGCCCGCGCCAGGCCTTTGCCGAACACCACCGCATTCTCGATGCCCTGGCCGACGGCGACGGCGAACTGGCCGACCTGCTCATGCGGCGCCACATCGGCGCCTCCCGTCGCAACATCGAACAACAGATCGCGCAGAGGGAGAGCGGCAGCGCGAACAGCAGGCGCGATCAGGCCTGAGCGCAGTCATCGCCACGAAACAGCCCAACCCACAATCATTCCAATTCCATCAACGAGACACGAGCCAACTGCCATGAATACCCAATACCGCAAGCCACTGCCCGGCACCCGCCTGGATTACTTCGACGCCCGCGCTGCGGTGGAGGCCATCCGCGCCGGCGCCTGGGAGGGACTGCCCTACACTTCCCGCGTGCTGGCCGAGAACCTGGTGCGCCGCTGCGACCCCGCCACCCTCTCCGATTCGCTGCGTCAGCTGATCGAGCGCAAGCGCGAACTGGACTTCCCCTGGTTCCCGGCCCGCGTGGTGTGCCATGACATCCTTGGCCAGACCGCGCTGGTGGACCTGGCCGGCCTGCGCGATGCGATTGCCGACATGGGTGGCGATCCGGCCAAGGTCAACCCGGTGGTGCCGGTGCAATTGATCGTGGACCATTCGCTGGCGGTGGAATGTGGCGGCGACGACCCGCAGGCCTTCGAGAAGAACCGTGCCATCGAGGATCGCCGCAATGAAGACCGTTTCCACTTCATCGACTGGACCAAGCTGGCCTTCGAGAATGTGGACGTGATCCCGCCCGGCAACGGGATCATGCACCAGATCAATCTGGAGAAGATGTCGCCGGTGATCCATGCCAAGGATGGCGTGGCCTTCCCCGATACCCTGGTTGGTACCGACAGCCATACCCCGCATGTGGATGCGCTGGGCGTCATCGCCATCGGCGTGGGTGGACTGGAAGCCGAGAACGTCATGCTGGGCCGCGCCTCCTGGATGCGCCTGCCCGACATCATCGGTGTGGAGCTGACCGGTCGTCGCCAGCCCGGCATTACCGCCACCGACATCGTGCTCTCGCTGACCGAGTTCCTGCGCAAGCAGAAGGTGGTGGGCGCCTATCTGGAATTCTATGGCGACGGCGCTGCCAGCCTGACCCTCGGCGACCGCGCCACCATCTCCAACATGGCCCCGGAATATGGCGCCACCGCTGCCATGTTCTCCATCGACCAGCAGACCATCGACTATCTCAAGCTGACCGGCCGTGAAGACGAGCAGGTCAAGCTGGTGGAAACCTATGCCAAGGAAGCCGGCCTGTGGTCCGACACCCTGGTCAAGGCCGAGTACGAGCGCGTGCTGCACTTCGACCTCTCGACCGTGGTGCGCACCCTGGCCGGCCCCAGCAATCCGCACAAGCGCCTGCCGGTCTCCGAGCTGGCCGCCCAGGGCATCGCCGGCAAGGTCGAGAACGAACCGGGCAAGATGCCCGACGGCGCCGTCATCATCGCCGCCATCACCAGCTGCACCAACACCAGCAATCCGCGCAACGTGATCGCAGCGGCGCTGCTGGCACGTAACGCCAATCGTCTGGGACTGGAACGCAAGCCCTGGGTCAAGAGCTCGCTGGCGCCTGGCTCCAAGGCGGTCGAACTGTACCTGGACGAAGCCGGTCTGACTGCCGACCTGGAGAAACTGGGCTTCGGCATCGTGGCCTTCGCCTGCACCACCTGCAACGGCATGTCCGGTGCGCTCGATCCCAAGATCCAGCAGGAAATCATCGACCGCGACCTGTATAGCACCGCCTTGCTGTCCGGCAACCGCAACTTCGACGGCCGCATCCACCCCTATGCCAAACAGGCATTCCTGGCCTCGCCGCCGCTGGTGGTGGCCTATGCGATTGCCGGCACCATCCGCTTCGACATCGAGCAGGATGTGCTGGGCAAGTCGGCTGACGGCCGCGAGATCCGTCTCAAGGACATCTGGCCCAGCGACGAGGAGATCGACGCCGTGGTCGCCAGCGCCGTCAAGCCACAGCAGTTCCGCAATGTCTACACGCCGATGTTTTCGGCCCGCGTGGATCGCAGCCAGTCGGTCAGCCCGCTGTACAACTGGCGCGCGCAGAGCACCTACATCCGCCGTCCGCCCTACTGGGAAGGCGCGCTGGCCGGCGAGCGCACGCTCTCGGGCATGCGCCCCCTGGCCGTGCTGGGTGACAACATCACCACCGACCACCTCTCACCCTCCAACGCCATCCTGCTCGATAGCGCCGCCGGTGAGTACTTGGCCAAGATGGGCCTGCCGGAAGAAGACTTCAATTCCTACGCCACCCACCGCGGCGACCACCTGACCGCGCAGCGCGCCACCTTCGCCAATCCCAAGCTGTTCAACGAGATGGTGAAGAAGGCCGATGGCAGCGTGCAGCAAGGTTCGCTGGCGCGCCTGGAGCCGGAAGGCAAAGTCATGCGCATGTGGGAAACCATCGAAGCCTACATGGAACGCAAGCAGCCGCTGATCATCATCGCCGGCGCCGACTATGGTCAGGGTTCCTCGCGTGACTGGGCCGCCAAGGGCGTGCGTCTGGCCGGTGTGGAAGCCATCGTGGCCGAGGGCTTCGAACGCATCCACCGTACCAACCTGATCGGCATGGGCGTGCTGCCGCTGGAGTTCAAGGCCGGCGAGAATCGCAACACCTATGCCATCGACGGTACCGAAACCTATGACGTCATCGGCCAGCGCCGCCCGCGCGCGGACCTGACCCTGGTCATCCATCGCAAGAACGGCGAACGCGTCGAAGTGCCGGTGACCTGCCGTCTCGATACCGCCGAAGAAGTCTCGATCTATGAAGCCGGCGGCGTGCTGCAACGCTTCGCCCAGGACTTCCTGGAAGCCTCCGCCAGTGCCGGCCAGAACGCAAAGGAACAAGCATGAGCCAAGTCCCCCAGATCCGTATCCCCGCCACCTACCTGCGTGGCGGCACCAGCAAGGGCGTCTTCTTCAAGCTGGACGACCTGCCCGAAGCCGCCCGCGTACCCGGTCGCGCCCGTGACAAGCTGCTCCAGCGCGTCATCGGCAGCCCCGATCCCTATGGCAAGCAGATCGATGGCATGGGCGGCGCTACCTCCAGCACCAGCAAGACGGTCATCATCTCGCGCAGCAGCCGTCCCGGCCATGACGTCGACTACCTGTTCGGCCAGGTCTCCATCGACAAGGATTTCGTGGACTGGAGCGGCAATTGCGGCAACCTGTCGGCCGCCGTCGGCCCGTTTGCCATTGCCGCCGGCCTGGTCGATCCCTCCAAGCTGCCGCAGGATGGCGTGGCCGTGATCACCATCTGGCAAGCCAATATCGGCAAGACCATCGTGGCGCATGTCCCGATCCGGGGCGGCCAGGTGCAGGAAACCGGTGACTTCGAACTGGACGGCGTGACCTTCCCCGCCGCCGAAGTGCAACTTGAATTCATGGACCCGGCGGCCGAGGAAGAAGGTGCCGGCGGTGCCATGTTCCCCACCGGGAACGTCGTCGATACGCTGGACGTGCCCGGCGTGGGCAGCTTCCAGGCCACCATGATCAATGCCGGCATTCCGACCATCTTCCTCAATGCGGAAGAGATCGGCTACACCGGCACCGAGCTGCAGGACGCCATCAACAGCGACCCGGCCGCGCTGGCGCGTTTCGAGACCATCCGCGCCCACGGTGCCATCCGCATGGGCTTGATCACCAAGGTAGAAGAAGCCGCCACCCGCCAGCACACTCCCAAGGTGGCCTTCGTGGCCAAGCCCAAGGAATATGTCTCATCCAGCGGCAAGACGGTGGGCGTGCGGGATACCGACGTCCTGGTGCGCGCCATGTCCATGGGCAAGCTGCACCACGCCATGATGGGGACCGCAGCGGTAGCCATTGGCACGGCCGCGGCCATTCCCGGTACCCTGGTCAACCTTGCCGCCGGTGGTGGCGAACGCACCAGCGTGCGCTTCGGCCACCCCTCCGGCACCTTGCGCGTGGGTGCCGAGGCCAGGCTGGAAGACGGCCAGTGGGTGGTCACCAAGGCCATCATGAGCCGCAGCGCCCGAGTGCTGATGGAAGGTTGGGTGCGGGTGCCGGGGGACGCTTTCTGACCCCGCAACCGCACGCCTAACGCCAGTGCTTCAGCCGCGAGGTCTTGCCGACACCGGGGTTGAAGCTGTTGGTCGGGTCGAGCCTGCGATAGAAATCTTCCAGTGCGGGTTCGGCCCGGTATTGATGGCCGACGTTATGTTCGGCCGGGTACTTGGCGCCCTTGGCGTCGAGCAGGGCCAGGATGGCTGATTTGACCTGCTCGCAGTCTTCCCCCTTCCGGACCAGGTATTCCTGGTGCATCACGTGGCAAAAGAAGTGGCCGCAATACATGGTAAAGCGGATCTTCTCGGCGATCGCGGGCGGCAATTGCTCGAACCAGTCGCGGGTATTGCGCGGTAGCGCGATATCCAGCGCCACGATGTCTTCCACTTCCTGCGCATGGACGGCGCGATAGCGCACGATGGCGGCGCCCACCACGAAGCGGTTGAGGAAGGCCGCCCTGCCCTCGGCGGCATCACATTCGAAGAAATCCCCCGTCACCGACGGCATGCGCGCCTGCAGGAAGCCCCGTGCGAAGGCCGCGCCGTCTTCACTCATCTTCAACAGCAAATGGTGCTGATAAAGATCCCGATATTGCGTCAACCGCGCCGGCAAATGTCGCGGCAACCACTCAGAGAGCCGCTGCAGCAGGCGGTCACTGCAGCCGGGGCGCAGGCCCAGCCGCTCCAGCCAGGCGTCGACCCGGCTCTTCATGGCGAAGGCCTGCATCAGACGTTCCGTGCCGAAATGATGGATGAAGAGGAACAGGTCCTTGCCATAGCGCTCGCTGGCCTCGAAGGCGGATCGGTGCATGTATTCGCCGGCAATCGGCAGATGCGGCGACTGCTGCAGCAGGCCGCGCCGGATGTCTTCCAGTTCGGCGGCGTCGTTGCTGCCGATGTAGAACACGGTGGACGAGGCATCGGCCGTAAAGGTGTCCAGCCGCAGGGCGAATACCACCACGTGGCCGGCCGAGCCTGAGGCCTCATAGAGGCGGCGCGGGTCGGCGTTGTAGCGGGCTGGCGTGGCGGCGTCGACATCGCGCACATGCTGGGCATACTCATGATCGGACGCATGGCGACCACCGCAGTCGCAGTCGGCAGCAGCGCCAACGCCACCACTGTCGGTATTGGGCAACTGGCCGCTGTCCAGGCGGTCGAGGATTTCTTCCGGTGTCTCTCCCAATTCCAGCCCCAGATGATTGACCAGACGCAGTTGACCGTCGCTATCCACCTGCGCATACAGCGACAACTGGGTGTAGGCCGGTCCACGGCGTATCAGCGAGCCACCGGAGTTGTTGCAGATGCCGCCGGTGACGGAGGCGCCCATGCAGCTTGATCCGATCACCGAATGCGGCTCCCGCCCAAGCGGCTTCAGGGTCCGTTCCAGCTGGTCCAGCGTGACGCCGGGCTGGGTCAGCACCTGCTGTCCCTGTGCCAGCAGTTCCAGCCGACGCAGGCGCAAGGTGTTGAGCACGATCACGGGCCGGTCATAGCCCGCTTCTGCAGGACTGGAGCCGCCCGTCAGGCCGGTGTTGGCCGCCTGGCAGATGACGATGGTGTCGGCCGCATGACAGGCCTGCAGCACCTGCCACATCTGGCGCAGGCTGCCGGGGCGCACCACGGCAGCCGCGTCGCCCTGGCCATAGCGATAGCCCCGGCAATAGCGGCGCTTGGCGGAGGCGCTGGTCAGCACGTGGGGCGGGCCCACGATGTCCTGCAGCTTGCGGATCAAGGCTTCCATCGTCGGGCTCACTGGACGAAGAAGCGCACGCGGATGGCATCGATGGCAACGGCGATGAAGATCATCACCCCGCCAATCATGCCGACATAGAACGAGGGCACGTTGGTGATGGCCAGGCCGACCTGGATCACCGTCAGCAACAGCACGCCACCGAGGATGCCCAGTACGCTGCCACGCCCGCCGAATACGCTCACACCGCCGATGATGGGGGCGGCGATCGCATACAGCAGATAGCTCGCGCCCTGGTTGGAGGTGATGGCGATCTGCCAGGAAGCCAGCAGATAACCGGCAACCCCCGCCAGGAAACCGGCCAGTGCGTAGCAGATGATCTTGATCCGGTGCACCCGGATGCCGGCCGCATGCGAGGCCAGCGCATTGCCGCCCACGGCGTAGATGGAGCGGCCCAGCACGGTCCGGCGCAGCAGCACCGACATCGCCAGCAAGGCCAGCACGAAGATCACCGGCATGATCGGCCAGCCACCGAGGGTGGCCGAGCCGATCCAGATGTAGCCATCGGCGAGGTTGGTGATGGTCTTGCCCTGGGTCAGCGCCAGCAAGGCGCCCTGCAGCACGATCATCATGGACAGCGTCTGGATCAGCGAGACCATGCGCAGTCGGGTGATGCACAGGCCGTTGAACCAGCCGATCAGGGTGGCCACCGCCACGCCGGCCAGCATGGTGATCCACCATGGCCCGCCGACGCTGGCATACAGCCAGGCGCCGATGGCCGAGGAAAAGCCCAGGTTGGCCGGCAGCGACAGGTCGATCTCGCCCACCAGCAACGGCAGGGCCACTGCCAGCGCCAGCAGGCCCAGCACGGTGGCCTGGACCAGGATGTTCTGCAGGTTCATCACGCTGAGGAAGAACTGGCTGAACAGGCCGAAGCCCAGCACCAGGGCGACCAGCCAGATCCAGACCACATTGCGCAGTACCCAGCCCAGTACCTGGCGGGGCCGGTGTGATGAACTGCCCTGTGGCCTGCCTTGTGGGCCAGGTTGTCCGCTGGCGGACTGCGGGGCGCCGGGCGTGGCGCCGATTTCTGTTGCGCTTGTCATGCGGGTGTCTCCTTTTTTCATGGTCTGTTCCAGACGGCGCTCATTGCGAAAGCTGGCGCAGCCTGTCGGTACTGATGTCGTCGCCCTCGACCACGTGGGCGATACGCCCGCGCTGGAAGATGCAGACGCGGTCCGCTGCCCGGGCCAGTTCATCGACATCGGTGGAGACGATGATCACGCTCACGCCGGCCCGGCTCAGCTGATCGAGGATGCGCAGGACATCCTGCTTGACACCCACGTCGATGCCACGGGTCGGCTCGTCCAGGATCAGCAGGCGCGGCATGGTCGCCAGCACGCGCCCCAGGCAGACCTTTTGCTGGTTGCCGCCGCTGAGGGTATTGACGGCCTCGTCGGCGCTGCCGGCCTTGATGCCCATGCGAGTGAAGTAGGAGGAACAGACCTGCTGCTCCTGTCCACGATCCACCAGGCCGCGCCGGATGCGCTGGCGCAGTGAGGACAACGCGATGTTTTCACGGATAGACAGATGCCCCACCACACCGTCGCGACGGCGGTCGTCGGAAAGATAGGCGATGCCCATGGCGAAGGCCTGGTCTGGCGTCTGCGGCACGCGGGCTGTCGCCTCGCGCGCAAAGGCGATCTGCCCGGCCTGCAGCGCTGCCAGGCCGAACAGGCTGCGCGCCAGCTCCTTGGCCCCCTCCCCTGGCAAGCCGGTGAAACCGACGATCTCGCCGGCGCGGATGTCCAGCTGCGCCACGTCCAATCGCTCTCCCCGCACGCCGCTCAGGCGGATCCCTTCCTCGCCCTTGGGGGATAGACTGCGATCGCGCTGGAACAGGTCCAGTTCGCGCCCGAGGACAAACTCGGAAAGCCGGGAGGAATTCAGGCTGCCCACCTCCTCGCAGTTGGCCACCAGTTCGCCGTCGCGCAGTACGGTGACGGCGTCGCAGATGTCGAGGATTTCATCGTTGAAGTGGGAAATGAAGAGAAAGGTCACGCCGGATGCGCGCAGCTGGCGCATGAAGTCGAACAGCTGCAGACGGTCCGGCACCGTGAGTGAGGCCGTCGGCTCATCGAGGATGATGACGCTGCCGCCGGAGAACATGGCCCGCAGGATATTGAGCTTGCGACGGGCGACGGCATCCAGGCTACCGGCCAGGCGGTCGGCCTCGATACCGGTGCCGGCCAGCATGCGCGTGGCGTTCTCGCGCATGCGGCGCCAGGCGATGAAACCGCGTGAGGCCGGCCAGAGGCCCAGCATCAGATTTTCCATCACCGACATGTGCTCGATGATCATCGGTTCCTGCGGTACCAGGAAGACGCCGGCGGCTTCCATGCGCTTGACGTCGGCGCCCTGGATCTCCTGGTCGTTCAGGAAAATACGGCCTTCGCTGGGAGCGCGCTGGCCGGAAATGATGCCCACCAGCGTGCTCTTGCCGGCGCCGTTTTCGCCGAGCAGGCCGTGGATGCTGCCGCGGCGGACGCCGAGGTTGATGGAACGCAGTGCATGGAAGGCGCCATAGCGCTTGCTGATGTTTTCCACGCGCAGGGCCAGGTCCGGGTGGGCCTGTGCCGATGCACGGGGGGCTGCTTGGGTCGTCATGGCGCCTCCTTGGCGAGTGGTGATCCGCTATTGGCCGCTATTGGCTCATCGGCCGGCAGGCCTTCTGGCCATCAGGTCATCACGTATAGGCGATGCCCCAGACCTTCTCGGCCACGTAACCCCAGTGCCGCTGGTCGGCGGCATTGCTGCGGTCGATCACGAAGGGTGGAATGATCAGCGTGGGACCGGTCTGGCCCTTGACGATCTGGCCCTTCTCCCAGAAGTATTTCTTGTTCTCGTACGGCCCGATGGGGACTTCCTTGCCGGGGATGGAATACTTGACCAGCATTTCCACCGCCACCTCGCCGTAGGCGATCGGGTCCTGCGAAACGCAGGCGTCCATGTAGCCATCCTGTATCCAGCGCAGCGCCACCGGCTCGCCATCGATGGTGACGAAGATGACGTGGTCCTTTTCATCAACCTTCTTCCAGCGGTTCTTCTGCTGCAGGGCGGTGGCGATGCCGCGTGCCGGCGAATCGCTGGGCGCATGCACGGCGTCCAGGTCAGGATGTTCGGACAGCGTGGCCAGGGTGACGGACAGCATCTGGTCCAGCTTGCCTTCGGTGGGTCGGGCAATGTAGGTGATGCCGGGATACTTGGCGAACTCGGCATCCATGCCCTCCTTGCGCTGGCGCCAGGCCACGCTGGCCAGCGCGCCGTAGCAGTTGAGCACCTTGCCCTTGGGGCTGCCGTGCTTCTTGATCAGTCGGTTGATGATTTCCCTGGCAGCCATGACGCCGCCCAGGCGGTTGTCGAAGCTGACGGTGATGGCGACGTTGCCGCTTTCGGCCGGTGTATCGATGATGGCCACCGGGATCTTCTGCTGGTTATAGCGGCGCAGCGCGCTGACGATGGCCTGGCTGTCGATCGGGTCCGACACCAGCGCCGCCGGCCGCGAGAGCATCAGCGATTGCCATTGCTCCAACTGGCGGGTGTTGTCGAAGCTGGCATTGGTGGCCTGGAAGCTGCCCTGGTTGGCTTCGACGGCGCGCTTCACGGCCGCCTCCTCGATCACGAAGAAGTAATAGTCCAGGCTCTTGTTGCTGAATGGGATCAGCAGTTTCTGCTGCGCCGATGCCCAGCGCGTGGTGGCCATGGCCCCCAGTGCCAGGCTGCCCAGGACGATCTGGCGGCGGGTGGATTGGTGATTGTGCTTCATGTCTACCTCCAAAAATTTATATAGTTTTGCTATAAAAATGATGCAAGCGAGGCCATGCTGACTATCAGTGAAACGCTTCTGCTTACATCAGGGGCCATCCTCGGGGAAAAACACAACAAGAAAAAACGTAAGGCTAGGCAAAAGAATGCTTGTGCCAGACGGACGGAGTTTTACTAGATCTCTGCACGCAAGCGAACATGGGAAGTGCCATCAAAGCAGCCCACCACCATGCCCGCGGCTTCACGCGTGAACAGTCCGTTCTCGACCACGCCGGGGATGCGGTTGAGTTCGGTCTCCAGCAGCGGAGCATTGGCGATGCTCAGGCAATGGCAGTCCAGGATGAAATTGCCGCTATCGGTCACCACCGGCCGCTCGTCCCGGGTACGACGGACGATACGCGCCTCGACGCCCTGCCCTTGCAACAGCCTAGCGATCATGCGTTCGGTCTGCTTCCAGGCGAATTGCACCACCTCCACCGGCAGCGGGAAAGCGCCCAGCCGGTCGACGATCTTGCTCTCGTCACAGATGGTGATCATTTGGGTGGAGGCGTGGGCGATGATCTTTTCCCATAGCAGGCAGGCGCCGCCGCCCTTGATCATCTGGAAGTCGCGATCGATTTCATCCGGACCGTCGATGGTCAGGTCGAGCTGGCCGATCTCATTGGGGTCCATGATGGTAATGCCGACTTCGCGGGCGACGTCGATGGTGGAGCGCGAGGTGGCGGTACAGGTGACGTCGAGGCCATCGGCGATGTGCTTGGCCAGTTCCCGCACGAAGAAGTGCGAAGTGGTTCCCGAGCCCAGTCCCAGGCGCATGCCATTGCGTACGAATTCCTCGATGGCGCGGCGGCCGGCCAGTTTCTTTGCTTCGTTCTGGTTCAACTGCATGGATATCTCCTCTTGAAAAACACGGGCCCGGATGCGGGTGGGCAAAGCGCTAGATCTTGTCCGTCATCCAGGAATCGAGCGCCGGCAACTGATCGGGGAATTCGCTGTTGCTGGCCACGGCAATGGCGGTCACCAGCATGTTGACCACCAGGTGGTGATTCAGACGCGAAGCCAGCGGCGTCATGAATTCGGTCTGGTCATAGGGCAAGACGGCAATGAGGGCATCCGTGACCGCTGCCAGCGGGCTGTTGGCTGCGGTCACCGACACCACCCGGGCGCCGCCGGTACGGGCCGCCATGGCCAGCTCCACCATGCGCTTGGTATGCCCCGATTGCGAAAAGATCAACGCCACTTCGTTGGGGCGCGAGCGCTCGGCGTGCATCCATTGCTTCTTTTCTTCCATCACCGCCGAGCAACGCAGGCCCACGCGCTGGAATTTGTGTTCAGCATCCAGCGCGGTGATCTCGGAAATGCCGCTGGCATAGATGCCGATCCAGTTGGCCGACTGCAGCAGGGCCGCTGCCTCTTCGATCTGGCGCGGTACCAGATCGTCCAGTGCGCGCTGGATGGCGGACAGGGAATTACGGCAGGTCTTGCGCACGATGTTGCCGATATCATCGTGCCTGGTGATCTGCTCGTAGACGAAGGGCGCCGTGGGCACCAGGCTTTGCGCCAGTCCCAACTTGAAGTCCTGATAGCCGTTGAAGCCGAAGCGGCGGCAGAAGCGCACGATGGTCGGGTCGCTGACGGCACAACGCTCGGCCAGCGCGGCCATGGTCATGTGGATCACCTCGCCCGGCGCCTGGCTGACGAAACGCGCGATACGCAATTCGGCGGTCTTCATTTCCTCTTGCTCGCGCAGTATCTGCTGTAGCAGGCTATTGCTCATGACTGTCCTTTATTGTCGGCTTTTATTGTCGGTTTTTCACAGGGGGCGATTCTATAAGACAGCAGGTCCTCCAGACGATGCAGCCTTTGCGCCTGACCAACCCTGACATCGCTGCCGCCCCCCCAGGGCACCACGAAGAACGGCACGCCGGCCGCAGCGGCCGTGGCCTGGTCGACCGTGGTATCGCCGACGTAGGCCCAGGCGCCCTCGGCCAGCGCCATCTGTTCGGCCACCGCCAGCAGATGGCCGGGATCGGGCTTGCAGGCCGGTACGGCATCGGCGCCCAACGCCACTTCCACCAGCGGCGACAGCTCCAGCAGATCGAGGATTTGCCGCGTCAGCGCATGCGGCTTGTTGGTGCAGATGCCCAGACGGATGCCGGCCGCCCGCAGCTTGGCCAGGTCTTCGCGCACATGGGGAAAGAAGCGCGTATGACTGGCCGGATTGCGGCGGTAGTGAGCGATGTAGCACGCCACGGCGGCATCCAGTTCGGCCGTGCCAAGCGCGACACCCTGTTCAACGAGGATGTCCTCGATCAGGCGGCGCGGACCATTGCCGATGAAGCGTTCGACCTGCGCCACCTCCAGCGCGGCATGGCCTTGTTCGGCCAGATAGGCATTGACGGCGGCGGCGATGTCGGGCGCACTGTCGATGAGTGTGCCGTCGAGGTCGAAGATGAGGGCCTCGTAGCTGGCGTGTGCGTGCTGGTTCATGGCGCCTCCCCGAGCTCTGCCAATGCGCCCAGGCGGGCGAAGCTGCCGGTGAGCAGCGGATAGAGTTGCTGATAGATGGCGCGGGCCTGCTCATAGCGCCCGCGCCGGGTGACGTCGGGGCGCTCGCGGGTAAGCTCCGGCAGCAGGCTGGCGGCGTGGTCGATGTCCGGCCATACCTGCATGCTGACGCCGGCCAGCAGCGCTGCGCCCAGGGCGGCTCCTTCGGCCGCGCCCTGGCGCGTGAGGACGTCGCAACCCAGCATGTCGGCCTGGATCTGCCGCCATACTGCCGAGCGCGCGCCGCCGCCGGAGGTGCTGACTTCGGCAGAGGAGACGCCCATGCTGCGCATCAGGTCCTGCATGTCGCACAGGGAATGCACCACGCCCTCCAGTACGCTGCGCGAGAGGTCGGCGTGATCATGGCGGGCATGGAGGCCGATGAAGGCGGCACGGGCTGATGGATCGGGATGGGGGCAGCGCTCACCGTTGAGGTAAGGCAGGAACAGCAAGCCATGTGCCCCGGGAACGCTACGCCCGGCGGCCGCAGCGATGGCCTCGAAGGATGGTGGCTCGCCCGCGCCGGCACACAGCACATTGAGGAACCAGGCCAGCGCCCCGCCCGCATTGAGTGACACGCCCATGGCATGCCAGCGCTGGGCAGCGACGTTGCAGAAGACCTGTATCCGTCCATCCGGCGAGGACAGGGGTTGATC
The DNA here is from genome assembly GCF_022627865.1 of Herbaspirillum sp. C7C2. NCBI lineage: Bacteria > Pseudomonadati > Pseudomonadota > Betaproteobacteria > Burkholderiales > Oxalobacteraceae > Herbaspirillum > Herbaspirillum sp. C7C2. The sequence continues at coordinate 36,016 of NZ_JABXGI010000005.1, read as the reverse complement.
CAGCGCAGCGGCGACGATGCCGGCGGTGCCGATGGTGGTCTGCAACGTGCCGGGCGCCACCACGCCGGCACCCAGCGACTGGATCACGCTGTCGCCGCCGCCCCCGATGACCGGAATCCCCGCTGCAATGCCAAACATGGCGGCGGCCTGTGCGTGCACATGGCCGCTGACGACCTGCGATTCGAAACAGGCAGGCAAATGGGCGGAGTCCAGTCCGGCCAAGGCGATCAGCTCGGTCGCCCACTGCCTGCGCCGTACGTCGAACAGGCCCGTGCCGGATGCGTCGGAGACCTCGGTGGCGATCTCGCCGGTGAGCACGTAACGCAAATAATCCTTGGGATTGAGGGCGACCCGCAGCTGTCCATACCATTGCGGCTCGTGCCGCTGCATCCATAGCAGCTTGCCGCCGGTATAGCCGACCAGCATGCGGTTGCCGGTGTGGGCCAGCAAGGACGGCAAGCCACCGGCCGCCTGCGTGATCCGGTCAGCCTCGGCCTGGTTGCGCTGGTCGTTCCACAGGATGGCCGGACGCAGCGGCCGGTAGTGTTGATCCAGCGCGGTCAGGCCATGCATCTGGCCCGACAGGCCGATGCACAGCACCTCGACCGATCCCGCTGCCTGCAGCACCTGGGCCACGGCCTGGCGCGCCGCTGCTATCCAGTGGGCCGGCTCCTGCTCGACCCAGCGCTCGCGCGGTTGCGACACCGGATAGCCGACGCTGGCGCTGGCGAGGATGCGTGCATCGGTCGCGAGCAGCAAGGCCTTGCAGGCGGAGGTGCCGAGGTCTATTCCCAACAGGCAGGCCGTCATGATCAGACTCCCACGCCGTGATGCAGACGCACGTGCTTGAACTGGAAATACTCCAGCAAGCCCTCGCGCCCGTGCTCCACGCCGACCCCGCTCTGCTTGCGCCCACCGTAGGGCGCATTCATGATGCCGGCGTCGACATGGTTGATGGCCACATTGCCGACGTCCAGCTCAGCCGCGCAGCGATGGATTTCCTGCAGGTTCTGGGTATAGGCGTAGGCGGCCAGGCCATAGGGCGTGTCGTTGGCCAGCGCGATGGCCTCATCCAGCGTATCGAAGGGCGCCACGCCGACCAGCGGGCCGAAGGTCTCTTCGCGCATGACCAGCATGGCGTGGGTGCAGTCGGCCACAATGGTGGGCTGGAAGAAGAAGCCCTGCGCGAACTGCTCGCCATCCGGGGCAGTGCCGCCAGCCACCAGCCTGGCGCCCTGCTCCAGCGCATCCTGCAGGTGCACCCGGGTCTTCTGCAGGGGCGCAAGCTGCGCCATTGATCCTACGTCCGCCTGCGGATGCAACAGCCCGTCGCCGATGACCAGCGCGCGCGTGGCCGTGGCGAACTGTTCCAGGAAGTCCGCATAGACGGTGCGCTCGACATAGATGCGATTGATGGCGATGCAGATCTGACCCATGTTGCGGAAGGAACGCCGCACGGCGCCCCGTACCGCTTGTGCCAGATCGGCGTGGCGGGTCACCAGCATGGGGCAATTGCCGCCCAGTTCCAGCGACAGGCGCTTGATCGAAGGACAGGATTGCTGGATGCGCAAGCCGGTCTGGCTCGATCCGGTAAAGGCGATCTTGGAGACAGACGGGTGTTGCACCAGCGCCAGCCCAACGCTGGCCCCATCGCCAGTCAGCACGGTCACGATACCGGCCGGAATGCCTGCCTGCCGGGCTTTCTCGGCGATATACAGTGCCGTGAAGGGAGTGAATTCGGAGGGCTTGACGATCACCGCGCAGCCTGCGGCCACGCCGGCGCATAGCTTCCAGCCGACCAGTTCGGCCGGATAGTTCCAGGGGGTGATGGCCGCCACCACGCCAATGGCTTCGCGCATCACCAGGCTCTGGTAACCGGGCTGGTCATTGGGAATGATCTCGCCGTGCACCCGCAGGGCTTCTTCGGCATAGAAATGGCAGGCTTCAGCCAGCTTTCTGATCTCACCCAGGGCCTCGCCGAGAGGCTTGCCCTGTTCTGCCGTCATCACCTGGGCCATGGCGGACGCGTCATCGAGGATCAGGCTGCCCAGCCTGTGCAAGGCATCGGCGCGGACCCGTGCCGGCTGGCGCGACCAGGGGCGCCAGGCAAGCTCGGCCGCCGCGACGGCAGAATCGATCTCGGCAGAGGTGGCCACGGCAATGTCGCCGATGGGCGTGTTGCGGGCGGGATTGCGCACCTGCAGCCGCGCGCCCTGCCCCTCGACGAACTGGCCTGCGATAAACAGCTTGCCCGACAACCGGGCCAACACGTCCTGCATGATGCACCTCCTCGAACGACGGAAAATCTAGTATAACTAGATAAATGCGCCGAGAACAACTTAGAGGTGTTGAATTTTTTCTATATTTTTAACGATAAACGTCCAAAAAGATTCCGCGCGTCAAAAGGTAGGCCCGATTTATGTAGCATTACTATCATTTATGATTTCAAGGAGACACAAACATGAACACACGCTCACCCCAGGACCTCACTGGCAAACTGGCCCTGGTGACCGGCGCCGGGCAAGGCATCGGTGCCGCCTGCGCGACAGCACTGGCCGAGCAAGGGGCCACGGTGGTCTGCACCGACCTTGACGGGAATCGTGCGACCGCCATCGCCGCCGGACTGGCGCGGCCGGGCCAGGCTTTCGCGCTGGATGTGACCGACAGCAGGGCCTTGAATACCCTGGCCGCGAGGATTCCACCGCTGGACATCCTGGTCTGCAATGCCGGCGTGGTCAGCAACACGCCGGCCGAGGAAATGGAAGATGACGAATGGGACCGCGTGCTGGCGGTCAACCTGGGCGGCGTCTTCAAGACCTGCCGGGCCTTTGGCCGACGCATGCTGGAACGTGGCAGGGGCAGCATCATCAACATCGGCTCCATGTCGGGGATGATCGTCAACGTGCCGCAGCCGCAGTGCCACTACAACGCCTCCAAGGCGGCGGTCCACCACCTGACGCGTTCGCTGGCGGTGGAGTGGGCCACGCGCGGGATCAGGGTCAATGCAGTGGCGCCGACCTATATCGCCACACCGCTGCTGCAGGAGCTGGAAAAGGAAAAGGCCTTGATCGCGCGCTGGATGGATCTCACACCCCAGCAGCGCATGGGGCGCCCGGACGAAGTCGCGGCAGTGGTGGCGTTTCTGGCCTCGGAGGCGGCCAGCCTCATCACTGGCGCCGTCATCCAGGCCGACGGTGGCTATACCTGCATCTGAGGCTTCAAACTTTTGGCCACCTTGCCAAGGTTCGGGAGTCCGCGAGAGCGACGGTTTCCGCCGTCATCATCTTTCTTGCCAACCTTGGGGCAAGACCACTCAGATGGGACCACCACTTTTCTTCAACCTGGCATTGGCCTCCATCATTTTGACCAACTGATACAGCGCCGTCACGGTCGGCGTCGGCACCCCCTGCTCGACGCCGTGCCTGATCACGGCGCCATTGATGAAGTCGATTTCGGTCTGCCGTCCGGCTTCGATATCCTGCAGCATCGATGGCTTGTGGTTTGTGTGCATCCTGAACGCATGATCTATCGCCTGCTCTACCTGAGGCAGACTGACCGGAATCTGCAGTGCATGGGCCACGGCCACCGTTTCGGTGGCGATGCGCAATGCCAGGCTGCGGCCTTCACCGCTTGATCCGACCGTACCCACATTGCAGCCGCTGACGGCACAGACCGAATTCAACGCTGCATTGAAAGCGATCTTTTCCCAGATGGCTTGTTGTACCTGCGGGTCGGCGCTGCAATGGAGGCCGGCGAGGCTGAAGATTTCGGCGATCTGGCTCACCTCCGGGCGGAGCAGCCCCGACAGCGTCCAGATCCTGACCTGGCCATCGCCATGGCTGTGCACCACCCCGGCAGACCTGAGGTCGGCGGGCAGGTTGGTCATGCCGACGATGATGCGTTCGCGTGGAATCACTTCGGCAATGATTTCCGCATTCCCCAGGCCATTTTGCACCGATAGCGCCCAGGTTCCCGGCCCCACCAGATGACCCAGGGCATGGGCGGCGCCGTGGGTATGGAAGCCCTTGGTAAAAAAGACGATCAGATCAAACGGCTCGGAGAAGGTGTCGGCCGTCCCGACCGGCACCCTCACCGTATGCACGCCCTTGTCATCGCTCAGGGACAGGCCGTTACTGCTGATCGCAGCGATCGTAGCGGGGGTGACTTCGATGAAACTGACCTGCTGTCCACTCAGTGCGAGACGCGCACCAAACAGGCCTCCCATGGCGCCAGCGCCGACGATGGCAATGTTCATGCTGAATGTTCCTTCTTCAGATGCGCAGGGACTACCGTAGCGCGGGGAATATGCTTGCGTACCGACAGCAACGCGACAAAGACGAACAGCATCGCCCCTGCCAACATCGCCAGATAACCTGAGGCACCGCCCTGGGTGATCACGATGGCGCCGGCAAAGGCGCTCAGGATGGCGCCCAGCCGACCGAAGGCCAGTGCTGCGGCAGTGCCGGTGGCGCGCACCTGGGTCGGATAGATATAGGCGCACAGCGCGTACATCGTGCATTGGACGGCATTGACGAAGAGCCCGTGCAAGCCTATTCCCACCACCAGCAGCGTGGTCTGGCTGGCCACGTCCAGGCTGCGCAGCAGCAATGCAGTCGCCGCGGCGGCCAGGCAGCACAGCAGCATCGGCACCCGTGAGCCGAAGCGGCCGATGATCAAAGCGCACAGCAATGCCCCGAGGACGCCACCGACGTTGTAGGCCGTCAGGCCGTTGCCGGCCACCGAGGGACTCAGTCCCTCTCCGGCCAGCATCGTGGGAAGCCAGCTGAATGCACTGTAGACAGCCAGCAGGTTCATGAAGAAGGCGATCCACAGCGCCATGGTGTCGCGTGCCAGCCCGGGGGCAAACAGCGCGCCAAATCCCGCGCGCTGGTGCGTGGTCTGTTCACGCACATCGCTGAAGCGGATGTCGGCTGCCACCGCGCGCGACATGCGCAGCAGCAGGCGTCGCAGCTCATCCCAGCGATGCGGCTGGCGCGCCAGGTAACGCGGCGACTCCGGGATGACGAACCACAGCAACACCGAAAATGCGACCGGCAGCAGACCGCCCAGCAGGAACAGCCCGCGCCAGCCGTAGTGCGGCAACACCAGGTTGGCGAACAAGCCCGCCAGCATGCCGCCCAGCGGAACGCAGACGATGGTGGCCGTGACTGCCAGCGTGCGTCTGCGGGCCGGGCTGAATTCGGCCGTCATGGTGGTCGAGGTCGGCAAGGCCCCGCCGATGCCCAGGCCGGCGAAGAAGCGCAGGATGGCAATGGTGGTGATGTCCGGCGAGAGCGAGATGAGGCTGGTGGCCAGGCCGAAGACGAAGACACTGCCGATAATGGCCAGGCGACGCCCGAAACGATCCGCGAACAGGCCGGCGAAGGCGCTGCCGATGCCCATACCCACCAGGCCGGCCGCGACCGCCGGAGCGAAGGCGTTGCGCGTGATCCCCCATTCCTTGATCAGGCTGGGGATGGCGAAGCCGATCAGTTGCCCATCGAAGCCGTCCATGACGATCGACAGCGCCGCCAGGCACACCACCAGCTTCTGGAAACCGGTAAATGCGCCCTCATCCAGCACGCGTCCGATATCGACGGTCTTGGCTTGTTCTACGGTGTGGGTGCTCATGCGCGCTCCCGGGCGTTGCCCACGGTGATCGCGGGGGTGGGTGAAGCGATGCGCGCGGGCGCGCAGTCGTGCGGCAAATGCCAGGATGTCATAGTCATGGCGGTCTCCTCGTTGATATCGCGCGGGTCCGATGCGGATCGGCCCGCTGTTGCGATTATTGTTGTGGTGTTCGGTCAGGCCGGATCTGTGCGTGCCTGATGCCGTCCGGCTCAGAACGGGTAATGACGTGGCGTGGTTTGCACCGTGACCCAGCGCAGGTCGGTGAATTCGGCGATGCCGGCCTTGCCGCCGAAATGGCCGAAGCCACTCGACTTGACGCCGCCGAAGGGCATCTGTGCCTCGTCGTGGACGGTGGCGCCATTGATGTGGCAGATGCCCGACTCGATGCGGCGCGCAAGGCTCAGGGCGCGGGCGACATCGCGGCTGAACAGCGCTGCCGACAAGCCATATTCGTTGTCGTTGGCACAGGCGATGGCGGCCTCATCATCCTTGACCCGCACGATGGGCTTGACCGGTCCGAAGGACTCTTCGTGGTAGATATTCATCTGCGCCGTTACGTGGTCCAGCAGCGTCGCCGGCATCAACGTGCTCTCGGCCTTGCCGCCGCAGACCAGCGTTGCGCCCTTGGCCAGGGCATCGTCGATGAGGGCGTTGCAGCGCTGTACGGTGGCCAGATCCACCACCGAACCCAATACCACCGGTCCCTGGCGCGGATCGCCCAGCGGCAGGCTGCGCGCCTTGGCGGCCAGACGCGCGACGAAGTCATCGGCGACGCGCTCGTCGACGATGATGCGCTCGGTGGACATGCAGATCTGCCCCGAATTGGCGAAGGCACCAAAGGCTGCGGCCTGTACGGCCGCCTCGATGTCGGCATCGTGCAGGACGATGAAAGGCGCCTTGCCGCCCAGTTCCAGCACGGCGGGCTTGAGGTGCCTGGCGCATTGCGAGGCGATGAGGCGGCCCACACGGGTCGACCCGGTGAAATTGACCCGTCGCACCGCCGGGTTGGCGATGATGGCCTCGACAATTTGCCCGGCGTCTTGCGGTGCGTTGGTAATGAAGTTGACCACGCCCGCAGGCAGGCCGGCATCCTGGATGGCTTCGATGATGAGGCCATGCGTGGCCGGACAGATTTCGGAGCCCTTGAAGACGACGGTATTGCCGCAAGCCAGCGGCAAGGCGATTGCACGTACGCCCAGGATCACCGGCGCGTTCCAGGGAGCGATGCCCAGCACCACGCCAGCGGCCTGGCGCAGACCCATGGCAAGGTTGCCGGGGACGTCCGAGGGGATGATCTCACCGGCAATCTGGGTCGTCATGGCCGCGGCTTCGCGCAAACCGTCGGCGGCCAGATGCACGTTGAAGGCAGCCCAGTGGTGCGAGGCCCCGGTTTCGGCGGCCATGGCGTCTGCAAACGCCTCGGCGCGGGCCTGCAACGCATCGGCCGCGCGGGTGAGCAAGCTGCGGCGCTCGCCCGGGCCCATGGCTGCCCAGTCGGGAAAGGCGTCGGCCGCTGCCTGCACCGCCGCGCGGGCGTCGGCCACGGTGGCCGCTGGTGCGCGAGAGGCCACGCTGTGGTCAAGCGGATTGCGCCGCTCGAAGTAGGCAGCATCGGCGGCGAAACAGCGCTGGCCGTTGATAAGCATGTTGACTTCCTGCATGGTCTCCTCCTGTTGTCTTTATCTCGGGGTTCAGTTCACGATGTCCGGTTCAGCGCCGCGCGGGCGCAGCAAGGCAGAAAGCTCATCGCACCAGCACTTCCACCAGGCGCGGTGCATCGGCAGACAAGGCCGCTTGCAGCGCGCCGGCCAGTTCGGCAGGATCGCTCACGCGCACGCCCTGGCATCCCATGGACTGGGCCAACGCGACGAAATCCAGTCCAGGCAGGTCGGTGCCCTGGACCACATCGTCGGCGCCGAAGCCGAAGGCCGGTGCGAAGTCCTGCAGCGCGGCGTAGCGGCCATTGTTGATGATCACGAAGGTAATGGGTAGGCCCAGTTGTACCGCGCTGTAGATGGCTTGCGGCGAGTACATCGCCGAGCCATCGCCGATGAGCCCGATCACGCGCTGGTGCGGCCGTGCCAACGCCACACCCACTGCCGCCGGCATCCCATAGCCCAGACCACCGCTGGCCATGGTGTAGAAACTGCCGGGGCGGGTGAAGGGCAAGTAGGCTTGCATGGTCGGCCGCGAACCGGGGGCTTCCTCGACCACGATATCCTCCGCAGCGCGCACGTCGGCCAGGGTCTGCATCGCAAAGGCGGCGGACATCGGCGTCTCTGGAGCGGCGCGCGTGCGCGGCTCACGCCGGGCCGGCTGCAGGCGGGTCGCCGGTGGCTGCTGCGCCATCTGCGCCAGCAGGTCTTGCAGGCCCAGACGGATATTGCCGACGATGGCGCTGCCTTGCGGGGTCCAGGACGCGGTCATCGGATCATCGATGAGCTGGTACAGCGTCGCCCCAGGCGGCAGATGCGGGCCGCTGCCTTCGACGTGATAGGTGAAAGCCGGTGCCCCCGCCACGAAGACCAGATCGTGGCCCTCCAGCAGCTGCACGATCTTCTCGCGCATGGCCGGCAGGAAACCGGCAAACAGACTATGGTCTTCGGGGAAGCTGCAGCGCGAGGACATCGGTGCCACGAACACCCGTGCGTGACAGGACTCGGCCAGACGGATGGCCTCATCCCAGGCCCCGGCGCGGTCCAGTTCCGCACCGACCACCATGGCCGGGCGCCGGCTACTGCCCAGCGCGGCGGCCAGCGCTGCGATGGCACCCGCTTCGGGCCGGCTACAGGTAGTGACTTCGGTGGCCGCGAGCAGCTCGGCGGGTTGCTCCCAGTCATCCACGGGAATGGAGACGAAGACCGGGCCACGCGGCTCCTGCATGGCGATGTGATAGGCCCGCGCCAGCGCACGGGGAACGTCGGCCGCACGCGCCGGTTCGATGCTCCACTTGACGTAGGGCTTGGCCAGTTCGGTTGCCTGCGAGGCCGCCAGGAACGGGTCCAAAGGCAGGATGGAGCGTGCCTGCTGGCCGGCGGTGATGATCAGCGGGGTACGGTTGCGAAAGGCGGTGAAGATATTGCCCATGGCATTGCCGACCCCGGCCGCCGAATGCAGGTTGACCATGGCGGCCTTGCCACTGGCCTGGGCGTAGCCGTCGGCCATGCCGACCACCACGGCTTCCTGCAAGCCCAAGACGTAGCGGAAGTCGGCGGGAAAGTCGCGGAACATCGGCAATTCGGTTGAGCCGGGATTGGCGAAGACGGCGCTCATGTCGAGTCGACGCATGAGGTCGAATACGGCATCACGCACGGTGATGGCGCGCAATGGTGTCTCCTGCATACAAGATCCTGTGGAAGGCCTCATGGTTGGGCCGGGTGGATGATGGGAGGCAGTATGTAAGCTCGTCACGTCTTTGAAAATTGCCAAATTGGATAAAAGTCATGACATTTGGTAATGTGTAGCTGATCTGCCGGTGAGTCATCGTGCTGCCCTCACCCACCCTATCCGCGCTATCCGCGCTATCACCAGGAGACATCATTGAGTTTCAACCTGCAGCAGCTGGAAATGTTCAATGCCATCGTCGCTGCAGGGAGCCTGGGGCGCGCGGCCGCCGCCCTCGACCTGACCCAGCCGGCCTTGAGTCGCGCGATCAAACGTCTGGAAGAGTCCGTCGGCGGAGCGCTCTTCGAGCGTCACACCAAGGGTATGCACCTGACACCGCTGGGCAAGGCGCTATTGCCGCACGCGATGTCGTTGCAGCGTGAAGCCCGGCAGGCCCGCGAAGAACTGGACGCCATCCGCGGCCTGGCAAAGGGTGTCATCAAGGTGGGTGCGGTGGGCAGCATTGCCAGTCTGGTGCTGCCACTGGCGGTGCGTGGCGTACTGGACAAGTGGCCCAACCTGCGGGTGGAGATCATGGAGGGGGTATGGGACCGTCTGGTCGAGGGCTTGCTCACGCATGAGATCGACCTGGCTCTCGGTACCTCCGGCGCCGAAAGCGATGGCGTAGCGGCCATCTCCGACTGTCGCTGGAGCGACCTGAGCTATGTGGTGGCCGGGCGCGACCATCCACTGCGTGAACGCGGCAAGATCAGCCTGGCCGATACCCTGACGCAGCGCTGGGCCTTGACGCCCCGGGGTACGGGACCGTATTTGCACGTGAAGGAAACATTCGCCCAGGCCGGCTTGCCCATGCCCGAGATCGCTGTCGAATCGCGTTCGGTCACGGTGCTCAAGGGCCTGGTCGCGCGTTGTGGATTCGTGGGGTGGATGTCCGGTCCGATGTTCGATACCGAAAGCAAGGCGGGAGTGATCAATGCCCTTGCGGTAGAGGGCCTGAATGCCCCGCGCACGTTGACCGCATTCCGCAGGCGGCAAGGGATATTGCCGGCGCCGGCGATCCGCTTGCTCGATGAGTTGCGGCATCTGACCGGTTCCCTGCCCTCCAGCTAGCGCCTACATCAAATGAAAACACCCTGCAGCGTCACTGCCTGCAGGGTGGGTAATCATCTCTTCATCGGCTTGCTATCGGGATGGTGGCCCGGGATCAGACCCGGTAGATCTTCTCTCCGGTCTGGACGATCCTGAATTTCTCATTGGTCAGCGGGTCCAGCGCGCGACCATCGGCCAGCTTGTAGCTACGGCTGAACGCCAGTGCTGCGGCATCGGCTTCGTCCTGCTGAGTCTGATACACCTCTACGTGGTAAGGTGCGCCGGTCTTGCCCTTGGCATCGAATTTTTCCACCAGATCCATATGTCGTCTCCTTAGTCGTGGCCTTGCGCCAAGGACAAAGATAGCAGATTTGATCGTGCTTTCCAGCGCATTGCATGTTGCAGCGCACAGCAACGGCACGCGGGCTGGGCTGCAGCCCAGCGCGATCAACGATCAGTAATGCAAGGTCACCCCGACGCCGAACTGCCGCGTCACCTCGGCCTTGTTGAGCCCGAACTTGGCGCCGGCATCCAGATCGACCGTCTTGTTGGGCGACCAGATCACGCCCACCAGCGCATAGGAAGGCAGCTTGCGGCTGGATGCATCCGGGTTCTGGGCAACGCCCGTATCGGCCACCAGGCGCCATTGTTCATCCAGGCCGTACCAGACTGCAGCCGAGGCGCGCCACAGGGTCTTGCGCTGCGACTGCTGGTCACTGTCGAGCTTGAAGCGGTTGACGCGCACACCCAGGTTGCCGTGCAAGGTCCAGGGGCCGTTTTCGTAGGACGCGATACCGGTCAGGGCGGCGCTGCTCTTGCCATTGCCCAGGCCCTTCTCTTCTTCGCCGCTGGGCATGAAGACTTCCGGCTTCAAGGCCAGCGCCAGGCCATCGGCCTCGTAATAGCGCCACTTGGCGCCCAGCGAGACGTCCCCCACACCCGTGCCGGTGGGCGACTGGAAGGTCTGCGGCAGGTTGAAGAACAGGTCCAGCTTGTCAGTGACGCCATAGGTGAAGGTGAAGGCGCCGACATGACTGGCGTCGCCGCTCTGTTTGCTCCAGTCGGTATTCATTTCAAGCTGGATACCGCCAGCACCTTGCACGCCGGCATCATCGGTGACCAGCGGGTGCGCGGCGAAGGCCGACTGGCTGGCCGCCAGCAACAGCCAGGAAAGACTCAGGATTTTCTTGTTCATGGTGGACCCCATTTTTTGCTGTGATCAGTACGGCACTGCTACCCGGCCACCACGATGACACAGCCACGCCCGTGCGGACGTGACAGCGCACACCGCAGGCGGGGAGTACAGAGACGTGGTCGGAGCGAACCGAAGGGAAAGCGCGCCGTCGCATGTTCAGAACACGATACCAAAGGCGCAAATCGCGCATTCCGAACAGAAAGAGCGCTGACAAGGCCTATTTGATGAATATGTCCTGATGGATGGCTGCGGTAAATGCCGTGGCTTTTACGGAAGGAACATCATCGGGCGGGCTTCAGCTGGCCTTGCAGGCGTATGGAAGCGCGGTTCATGAACACCCGCCGTGTGACGCCAAGTGGCGATGGCCAGACTTCAGGGGCCAGGCCACAAGGCCGCAGCAGGCGAACTGCATTTCCAGAGCGAGGGGGATAGTACCATCGGCACCTGACAAATCAGCAACAAAAAGCTTCGATATTTGCTGACAAAATCTGCCCGCGACGAAACCTGGATCAGCCAGGTTGTTCGGTCGCGGCGGCCAGTGCCGATCCGAGTTCGCGCAGCACCCGGGTGGGGATCTTGAGCATCGCACCCCACTCGCTCCAGTCCCAGGAGACGCGGGCGCAGAGGTATTCCAGGCTGGAACTGGGCAGCTCGAAACGCTCGCCCAGTTGCAGCAGGTGCGGCAGCAAGGCGGCGCGGGTGGCATCGTCTGCCACGCAGATATCGGCCACGCAGGCGGCCAGTTCCAGCAGGCGGATCAGGCGCTGCTGGCGGTCTTCCTCGTCCAGCCCGGTGCTATCGGCCGCCTCGTGGTGCAGGACGGTTTCGCAGAACAGCTTGGGGAACAGCCAGTCCTGCATCATTGCAGCGGCCAGTTCCAGGTGGTCGAAGCTGAAGGCCTGCTTCTCTTCCTGGCGCAGGGCGGCAGCGGGAGCATCCGTCCCGACGCCGCGCAGGATCTCGCCATAGCGCTTGGGACGCGCCGAGGCCAGCGCCAGCCGTCCGATATCCGCCAGCAAGCCGATGGTGAACATCTCCGCCGGCGGCGCGACCGGGATCAGGTCGGCCAGGGCCTGGCTGGCGCAGGCCATGGCGGTGGAACGGCTCCAGAAGGCGTCATAGTCGAACTCGGCACAATCGCCACGGCGCGCCGATTCGGTCAGGGAAATCGCCAGCGCCATCTGGCGCACGGCCTGCAGGCCCACCATCAACAGCAGGTCGACATTGACGGAAGCGACCATCCGCCCCTTGTTGAGGTTGGGGATATTGGCGATCTGGATCAGTCGCCCGGCCAGTACCGGGTCACCCTGGATCTGGGCCACCAGGTCAGGCAGGGCGATGTCTTCCTGCTGGCACATCTGCATGATCCGCAGACGCACCCCGGACGGGGCTGGCAAGACTTCGGAGTCCTGCAGTTCGCGGAAAATCAGGGGATCGACGTAGGTAGACATGAGGATTCGTGGGGTTCTCGGGTGATGAGCCTGGCGCAAGGCCAGATGCGATGGCCACAAGGATACCCAATTAATGACCGTTGTGCGTTGCGCCATTGCAAAGTCCACGCACAAGGAATGTCTCTTTTTTCATTCTCGCTGACAAGGCGGCAAGACGCACGCCGACATCCTGCACAAGCGCGTGCGGGTAAGCTGATCCGGTCCGGATTCAGCGGGCCTCAGCGATGAATGCATCATAAAAACCTGAGGCAAAGCGAAGACAAGGACAAACAAGCACAGACAAAGCGGCTCAAAGCCGGTACAAGCATCCGGGCCCAGGCTGCACATTGAGCCCAAGCACAGCGCAAGGAAAAAAGCAGACATGGAAGACATGGTAGTGGTACGCAAGGAAGGCCTGTACTGCGTACCCGGCGATTTCTACATAGACCCGTGGCGACCGGTGGCGCGCGCCGTGATCACTCACGCCCATGCCGACCACGCCCGCATGGGACATGCCCACTACCTGGCGGCCGCGCCCGGCGCCGGCATCCTGCGTGCCCGCCTGGGTGCGGACATCCACCTGCAGGCGCTGAATTACGAAGAAAGCATCACCCACAACGGCGTGCGCCTGTCGCTGCACCCGGCCGGCCATGTCCTGGGTTCGGCCCAATTGCGCATGGAGTGGCAGGGATGCATCTGGGTCGCCTCGGGCGACTACAAGCTCGAAGCCGACGGCACCTGCACCGCCTTCGCCCCGGTGCGCTGCCACACCTTCATCACCGAATCCACCTTCGGCATGCCCATCTACCGCTGGCAACCGCAGGCGGAGATTTTCGAGGACATCAACCGCTGGTGGCGCGCCAACGCCGCCGAGGGCCGGGCCAGCGTGCTGTTCTGCTACTCCTTCGGCAAGGCACAGCGCATCCTGCACGGCATCGACCCCGGCATCGGCCCCATCGTCTGCCACGGCGCGGTGGAACCCCTGAACCGGCTCTATCGCGAAGCCGGCGTCTTCCTGCCGCCGACCGCGACGGTCGGCGAAGCCGAAGCCACCAGGCGCGGCAAGTCCAACGCCTATGCCGGCAGCCTGATCATCGCCCCACCCTCAGCCGCCGGCTCGCCCTGGATGCGCCGCTTCGGCGACTACAGTGATGCTTTCGCCAGCGGCTGGATGCGCCTGCGCGGCACCCGACGGCGGCGCGGCGTGGACCGGGGCTTCGTACTGTCGGATCATGCCGACTGGCCGGCCCTGCAGGAAGCGATTGCTGCCAGCCGCGCCGAACGGGTCATCGTCACCCACGGCCAGGTCGCCACCATGGTGCGCTGGTTGCGGCAGAACGGTCTCGATGCCGGGGCCTTCACCACTGAATACGGCGACGACGATGTCGAGGACAGCGGCGCGGCGCCACCAGCCACTGCGCAGGAACAGTCCGGCCATGCGTGAATTCTCGCGGCTCTATGCCGAACTGGATGCCACCACCTCCACCACCCGCAAGCTGGCGGCCTTGCAGGACTACTTCCAGCGTGCCGATGCGGCCGACGCCGCCTGGGCGGTGTATTTCCTGGCAGGCGGCAAGCCCCGCCAGGCGGTACCGACCGGCCTGCTCAAGCAATGCGCAATGGCCTATGCGCAGATCGATGAATGGCTCTTCGAGGAGTGCTATCACAGCGTAGGCGATCTGGCCGAAACCATTGCCCACATCCTGCCGCCACCGACCCGCACCAGCGACTTCGGTCTGGCCTACTGGATGCTGGAACGCATCGCCCCCCTGCGCGGTGCCGAACCGGAAGTGATCCGCAGCGCCCTCTTCGCGGCCTGGGATGAACTGGACTGGCAGGGCCGCTTCCTGCTCGCCAAGCTCATTGGTGGCGGCTTCCGGGTGGGTGTCTCGCGCCTGCTGGTCACCCGTGCGCTGGCCGCCGTGGCGCAGCTGGACCCCAAGCTGCTGGCCCAGCGCATGGTCGGCTGGACCGATGGTCGCGCCCGCCCTGACGCCGAACGCTTCGCCCGCCTGATCGGCCCCGATGACGGCCAGGACCATCGCCTGCAGGGCGGCCAGCCCTACCCCTTCTTCCTGGCCCATCCGCTGATTGAACATCCGCGCCAGCTGGGGCCGGTCGGTCAGTGGCAAATTGAATGGAAATACGACGGCATCCGCGCCCAGCTGGTGCGCCGGCACGGTAGCAACTGGCTGTGGTCACGGGGGGAAGAGCTGATCACCGAACGCTTCCCCGAACTGGCCGCGCTGGACCTGCCGGACGGTACCGTCATCGACGGCGAGATCGTGATCCGCCTGCCTGATTCAGGTCAGCAGGCCGAACGCGTGGCGCCCTTCGCCGACCTGCAAAAACGCATCGGTCGCAAGAATCTCACTGCAAGAATGCTGGGCGAGCTGCCCGCCGGACTGATCGCCTATGACCTGCTGGAGCAGGATGGGCATGATCTGCGCGGCCTGCCTCAGCAAGAACGCCGCGCCCGGCTGGAACAACTGATCCAGCGCCACGCCGCACCGGCCCTGATGCTGGCGCCGCAGATCGTGGCAGCGGACTGGGATGCGCTGGAACAACTGCGCGCCACCTCGCGCCAGCGTGGCGTGGAGGGCATGATGCTCAAGCAGGTCGACGCCCACTATGGCATCGGCCGTACTCGCAACGTCGGCACCTGGTGGAAGTGGAAGGTCGATCCCTATTCCATCGATGCTGTCCTGATCTATGCCCAGGCCGGTCACGGCCGGCGCGCCTCGCTCTACACCGACTACACCTTCGCGGTCTGGGACACTCCCCCTGAAGCCGGCGGCGAGCGCAAGCTGGTGCCCTTCGCCAAGGCCTATTCGGGCTTGACCGATGCCGAGATCGCCGTGGTCGACCAGACGATTCGCAAGACCACGATAGAAAAATTCGGCCCGGTACGCAGCGTGCGGCCGTCCATGGTGTTCGAGATCGGCTTCGAGGGCATTGCCCTGTCCACGCGCCACAAGGCTGGCATTGCCGTGCGCTTCCCGCGCATCCTGCGCCAGCGCGTCGACAAGAGCGTCGACCAGGCCGATACCCTGGACAACCTGCGCGCCCTGCTGCCGTCGTCACCTGTCACCGAGAGCGAGGAAGATGCCCAGCCCGCCCAGCAAGACCACTAGCCAGCGCCCGCCCAGACGGCGCAGCGCCAGCCCGCCAAAGGCGGCGGTCATCCCTGCCGCCGTCGAGGACTGGTTCGCCCAGCGCCGCTGGGAGATATTCGATTTCCAGCGCCAGGTCTGGCAAGCCGCGCAGCAGGGTCGCAGCGGCCTGCTGCACGCCGGCACCGGTGCCGGCAAGACCTATGCGGTCTGGTTCGGTGCGCTGCTGCATGCCCAACCCGGCCTGGGTCGGACCGACGCGCCCACCACGACCCAGGGCTTGCGCATCCTGTGGATCACCCCCATGCGTGCCCTGGCGGCCGACACCCTGCGTGCCCTGCAAGCCCCGCTGGCCGATCTGCTGCCACACTGGCAAGCCGGCATGCGCACCGGCGACACCGGTTCCGGCGAGCGTGCGCGCCAGATGAAGTCCTTGCCGCAGGCCCTGGTGACCACGCCAGAAAGCCTGTCACTGCTGCTGTCCCAGGCGGATGCCCGCCAGCGCTTCGGCAAGCTGGACGCGGTCATCGTCGACGAATGGCACGAGCTCATGGGCAACAAGCGCGGCGTGCAGGTGCAACTGGCCCTGGCGCGCCTGCGCCGCTGGCGGCCCGGGATGGTGGTGTGGGGATTGTCGGCTACTCTCGGCAACCTGGAGCAGTCCCTGCAGGCCCTGCTGGGCCCCGAAGCCGCCGAACACGGCGTGCTGGTGCGCGGCGAACAGCGCAAGCGCATCCTCATCGATACCCTGCTGCCGCCGCAGGCCACCCGCTTCGCCTGGGCCGGGCACCTGGGCCTGCAGATGCTGCCGGCGGTGGTGGCCGAGATCGATGCCAGCGGCAGTACCCTGGTCTTCACCAATACCCGCTCCCAGGCCGAGCTGTGGTACCAGAACCTGCTGGAGGCCCGCCCCGACTGGGCCGGCATCATCGCCTTACACCATGGCTCACTTGATCGCGAAGTCCGTGAATGGGTGGAACAAGGCCTGCGCGACGGCCGCCTCAAGGCCGTGGTCTGCACCTCCAGCCTGGACCTGGGGGTGGACTTCACCCCGGTGGAGCGGGTGCTGCAGATCGGCAGCCCGCGCGGCGTGGCGCGACTGCTGCAGCGGGCCGGCCGCTCCGGCCATTCGCCTGGACGCAGTTCGCGCGCCACGCTGGTACCCACCAACAGCCTGGAACTGGTGGAAGCCGCCGCCGCCCAGGATGCCGTCGCTGCCGGCCGGGTGGAACAGCGTCCGGTGCCGGACACGCCCCTGGACGTGCTGGTACAGCATCTGGTGACCATCGCCCTGGGCGGTGGATTCCTTGCCGACGAGTTGCTGGCCGAAGTGCGCCAGGCCTGGTCCTACCGCCATCTGCGCGAGGATCAATGGCAGTGGGCGCTGGACTTCGTGGTGCGTGGCGGCCAGAGCCTGGGCGCCTATCCGGAATATCACCGCGTGCGGGCCGGCGAGGATGGGGTCTATCGGGTCGAGCTGCCGGCCATCGCGCGCCGCCACCGCATGAATATCGGCACCATCGTCGCCGATGCCAGCCTGCATGTGCAGTACATGAAGGGGGGACGCATCGGCACCATCGAAGAAGGTTTCATCGCCCGCCTGCGACCGGGCGATCGCTTCCTCTTCGGCGGGCGCGTGCTGGAGTTCGTCCGCGTACACGAGATGACGGCCTGGGTCCGCCGCAGCAGTGCCGGCAGCGGTGCCGTGCCGCGCTGGCAAGGCGGCCGCATGCCCTTGTCCTCGACCCTGGCGCACGCCGTGCTGGATCGCCTGGAACAAGCCGCGCAAGGCCACTTCGACGGTCCTGAGATGCAGGCCGTGCGGCCGCTGCTGGCGCTGCAGCACGCCTGGTCGGCCCTGCCCACGGCGCAGCAGCTGGTGGTGGAAACGCTCAAGAGCCGTGAAGGACATCACCTCTTCTTCTATCCCTTTGCCGGCCGCCTGGTGCACATGGGACTGGCCTCGCTGCTGGCGTGGCGCCTCAGCAGGGAGCGTGCCGCCACCTTCTCCATCGCCGTCAACGACTACGGGTTCGAATTGCTGGGCGCGGACAAGGTCGAAGCGCACCGCCTGGAACCGCAGCAGGCCCTGGCCCTGTTCAGCGAAGAGCGGCTGCTGGAGGACGTCCTGGCCAGCCTGAATGCCACCGAGCTGTCGCAACGGCGCTTCCGTGAAATCGCCCGTATCGCCGGGCTGGTATCGCAGGGACATCCCGGGCAGCGCAAGAGCGCACGCCAGCTGCAGGCATCGTCGGCCCTGTTCTTCGAGGTCTTCCGCAAGCACGACGCCGGCAACCTCTTGCTGACCCAGGCCCAGCGCGAAGTATTGGAACAGGAGCTGGAACTGGAACGGCTGCGCAGCACCCTGGCCGAACTGCGCGCACGCCCCCTCACGCTGGTGCCACTGGAGCGGGCCACGCCGTTTGCCTTGCCGCTGCTGGTGGAGCGCTTCCGCGAAAAACTCTCGACCGAAAAGCTGGCCGACCGCGTGGCGCGCATGTTGCGCGAGCTGGAAGGTGCCGCCGACAAGACCAGCGCCCAGGCCAGGCCACAGCCGCGACCGCGTCCCCGCTCCAGCCCCCGCGACCGTACTGGATGATGAGCCCATACCCCAGCTTCGACGCCGCCGGCGCGACCCTGACCATGCTGCCCGAACGCGCCCTGCTCTGGCGCGGGCGCGCCATGCTGATCCTGGCCGATGTCCACTTCGGCAAGGCGGCTGCCTTCCGCGCCGGAGGCATCCCGGTTCCGCACGGCACCACCCGGGCCAACCTGGACCTGATCGATACGCTGGTGCAGCGGCATGCGGTGCGCCATGTGGTTTTCCTGGGTGACTTCCTGCACGCACGCGCCGGGCGGGTGGCGGGCACCCTGCAGGCAATGGCCCGCTGGCGCAGTTGCAATGCCGGTCTCAGCCTCACGCTGGTGCGCGGCAACCATGACCACCATGCCGGCGATCCGCCGGAAGCACTGGCGATGGAGGTCGTGGACGAACCCTGGCGGGTCGGTCCCCTGGCGTTCTGCCATCACCCCCAGACGGTCGACGGCGCCTTTGCCATCGTCGGCCATGTGCATCCGGTCTACCGGCTCGCTGCCGCAGGCGACGCCTTGCGCCTGCCCTGTTTCGTGGTGGATGGCCAATGGGCCATGTTGCCGGCTTTCGGCGACTTTACCGGGGGCTATCGTATACATGCCCAACCCGGGCAGCGCATTTTTCTTGCTGCAGACGATTGCGTGTTGCCCTTACCTGACTGAACCTTGCTGCGATGTGACGTATCATCGGCCGCGCAATGACACGTCCATTACAAGGAGAATCCGGAGATGAAATTCAAGACTAGCCTGCTGGCCCTGACGTTCGGCCTGACTGCACTTAGCTCCGTCGCCGCGCACGCCGACGGCCTGGCCGCCATCCACAAGGCCGGCGTGGTGCGCATCGGCGTACCGCAGGACTTTGCTCCCTTCGGCTCGATCGACGGTGACATGCACCTGCAAGGCCTGGATATCGACGTCGCCCGACTCATCGCCGACAAGATGGGCGTGAGGGTGCAACTGGTACCGGTGGCCAGTGCCAACCGCATTGCCTACCTGCAGACCCACAAGACCGACCTGATCATTTCAACGCTGGGCAAGAATTCGGATCGCGAAAAAGTGATCGATTTTTCACAGCCCTATGCACCCTACAACAACAGCGTGTTCGGCGTGGCCAGCATCAAGGTCAGCAACGCCGCCGACCTGGCCGGCAAGACCATCGGCGTGGCGCGTGGCACCTTCCAGGATCTGCAGCTGACCCTGAGCGCACCCACCAGCGCCAACATCAAGCGTTACGAGGACAACAATGCCCTCATCTCCGCCTATACCTCCGGTCAGATCCAGCTGGTCGGCACCGGTGACTTCGTGGCCCATGCGCTGGCCGAACGGGTGGCCGACAACAAGCCCGTGCTGAAGTACATCATCCAGGAGTCGGCCTGCGCCGTCGGCCTGAACAAGGGCGAGCCGGCGCTGCTCAACAAGGTCAACGAGATCCTGACCACGGCCAAGAAGAGCGGCGAGCTCAACGGCATCGTCCAGAAGTGGCTCAGCGTGCCGCTACCGGAGAAGATGGCCAACACCTACCACTGACACAGACGACCACCCGGAAAAAACAAAAAACGGCGGGATTCCCGCCGTTTTGCATGGCAACGCCGGATCGGCATCAGAACTTCGAGGACACCGCCAGACCCCACTTGCGCTCCGCATCGCCGGTATCGGGCAGCAGGCCATTGGAATAATCCAGGCTCAGACCGACGTTCTGGTTGAAGTTGTAGGTCAGTACCGACTTCCAGTAATGGATGCTGCGGTCTCCCTGCAACGCCTTCAGGCCTGTAAAGGTCGTGGTGAAATCGAAGGGCAGCGCCGGATTGGTCGACGACAGCGTGAACCCGGCCTGCGCGCCCAGGCGGATGAAGTCGCGATGCTGGTCATACACATCCGGGTCACCGCGATTGATGTAGATACCGTTACGGCTCTGGCCTATCAGGATGGGCTTGAACGCCAGGCCGTTGCCCCAGCGCAGGAAATCATTGAGCCCACCCGGCCGCACCGGCGTGAGGGTGAAGTTGACCGTCAGCAGGCGGCTGCCATCGGTGTTGTTGACCAGGTAGTCGGGACGCGCGGTCAGGTCTTCGGTATTGGCCGTATCGGCATGGGCGAAGTGGAAGGCCGACAGCATCCCGACCTGGGTGGTACGCGTGGTGGTGACGTCGCGATTACCGGCATCGTAAGTGGTCACCCGGTTCTGCTTGAAACCGACATAGGGCACTGCCTCATAGGTACTGCCCGGCTCGCCCATGGGGCGCTTGTCCAGCGAATAACCGGTGTAGACCACCACATCATTGGTCCGCGACTGCGCCACGTCGTCATTGGCCAGCGCCAGCCGGGCCCGGTCCACCGAGGCAAAGCCGGCCTTGTCGCGGTGATCGATGGAGAGCTGGTCAGGATTGCCGCGCACGCGCACGTGATCCATCCAGCCGGCCTGTTGCGCGACAGCCGGTGCCGATGTTGCCGCTGTTGCTGGCGTGGCCGGACCGGCCGCCGGCGTGGCAGCACCACCCGCTGCAGTTGGCGCCACCCCCATGGCCAGGGCGGAACCGGCATAGGCCATGGCAGGCGCAGCCTGGGCCGTGGTGCAGCTCAGCCCCGCCCGGTTGTTGTCGCGGAAAAAGGCGGCCACATCACTGCGGCCGCTCGGCTTGATCTGGGGGTCCTTGCCATCCAGCAGTCGTTGCACTTCTTCGGCCATGTGATCGACGTTGCAGCTATCGCCCTGACAGGCCTGTCCAGTGGCTTTTTCAGCGGCGCGCTTCTGCAGTAGCCAGGCCACCAGCGCCCGTGGCGAGGACAGCGGTGCGGGCTCCTTGCCCACCGACAGATAGGCCGTGCTGACCGGATAGGTGCGGATCAGGCTGGCGGCCAGTTGATCCTTGTCCAGTGTCAGGTCGTTGCGGCACAGGCCGGTAAGCTCGGCCGCCTGGGCCAGCGAGAGGGAGACAGGCGCGGCCAGCACCAGGGTGGCCGCATAGCGTGGGAGTCGTCGTCGCATGGAGTGGAAGGAATGAGCAGTCAAGGGATTGGGAGAACGGACAGAACGGGGAGAACGAGAAAACAGGGACAGTGCGGCACCAGAAAAGAACGACTGCACCGCGCAAGGAAAACGGAAGAAAGCTTCCAGCAGCATGGGACCGGCTGGAACGGACGCCGAGCGCCCGGGAATTGCCGAGAAGTACCAAAGATGACCGAAGATGACCTGGGATCACCCGAGAATCACCAGCGGGCGCCAGACCCGCCGCTTCAGCCGGCCGACAGCGGCAGTCCCGGCAGCGGGCGCAGGTCCAGCTGGCCCAGCAGGTAGGGCTGGATCACCAGCTTGTAGCTGTCCAGGTCAAAACCCTTGAGGCTGGCCGCCGGACGGGTCGGCAGCTGGCGGTGGTCGCGATCCAGCGAACCCAGGTAGCGCCAGTGATCGATCACATGCACCTGCTGCCAGCCCTCGCCCTGTTCGACGATGCCCATCGGGCCGGCATACGGCCAGGGCAGGATGCGCAGGTCTTCCAGCGCCTGCATCAGGCGCTGCTGGTGCTGCTCGGGGGATTCCTCGCCGGTGCAGGCGCCGCGGCAGCGACGGATCTGGCGACCGAAACAGGCCATGCCGAAACCGCCCGGCTGCTCCAGCCCGGTGACGATGGAACACAGGCCATGGCCCTGCACCAGCTTGTGCAGCGCTTCCTGCGCCGCCCGTTCGCTGGTGAAGATGCCGAACAGGTTTTCGGCGCGGCTGAATTCCCGCTCGGCCACCTGCGTGACCTGTGGCTGGCCTTCCGCGCTCAGGCGCAGGGTGAACAGGCCGCGCTTGCTGCGTTGCTTCTTGTTGTGAGCCGGGCGCAGGTCGCGCAGCAGAGAATTTTCCAGCAGGGCCGCGCCCAGTTCACCGGCCGTGCGGCGACACTCGATGCGACGGGTCTGGCCGATCAGGAACTGCTCTTCATGGTTGTGCAGATGCGCCAGCACGCGGCTGCGCAGGTTGACGCTACGCCCCACGTACAACGGAGCATCGTCCACGCCACGGAAGATGTAGACGCCGCAGGCATTGGGCAAGGCCTCGATGCTGGCACGCTCGATATGCAGGGGATAGCTGAAGGTCGCCGCCCGATGCGCTGCCGGCTGGGGCGCATTGAAGGTGGCCAGCGGATGACCGGGCGCCCCCATGCCGCGCTGTCCTTCCTGGGCCAGCAGGCGCTCCACCAGTGCTGCCGGCAGCTTGCGCGGCGCGGCGCCACCCGGCGTCACGGCGCTCGCGTGTGGCATCAGGGAAGGCATGGCGGCCTGCAGGGGACGGGTAAAGAGCTGGGTCAGCGAAGTGCGGTGGCTGAGGGTATTCATGGCGTGGGCCAATTCCTTCTTGGTATTCATGGCACGTCTGGACGTGCTCGACGGGTTTTGCAAAAGGCCCGGATGCACCAGGCCTTGAAGTTAAAGTGAATTATGAAGTTGGCCCGCCGCGCCCACAGTCGGCAGGAAGATGAAGATCGTGTAGGACATTGCCGCCCTGCCCAGCTTGACGGCCACAGCGCCGCCACCGCACGAACCCGGTTCAGACGGGCTCGAAGGCGTCCAGCATGGCCTTGCTCAGCCGCTGCCTGGCCTTGCCGAAACCGGCCCAGGGATCATGGTCCTGGAGGTCCTTGAGCCGCTGCGGCATGGTGGCGACCTTGAAATGATCGGCCGTGATGCCTTGTTCCAGCTCTTCCCAGGTGATCGGCACCGACACCGGTGCCCCCGCCCGGGCGCGTACCGAATAGGCGACCACGGTGGTCGCGCCCGGGGCATTGCGCAGGTAATCGATGAAGATCCTGCCCTGACGCGCCGCCTTGCTCATGCGGGCAATGAAACGGTCCGGCAGCACCCGGGCCAGATGGGCGGCTACCCGGTGCGCCCAGTCCTTGACCACGTCCCAGCGATGATCAGGACGGATCGGCACCATCACATGCAGGCCCTTGCCCCCGGAGGTCTTCAGGTAACACGCCAGGCCTATCTCCTGCAGCAGGCCGCGCACCAGCTGCGCACCCTCCATTACCGCAGCCCAGGGCACATCCGGTGCTGGGTCGAGGTCGAATACCACCCGGTCCGGCTTGTCCAGCGCACGGCCGGTGGCGCCCCAGGCATGCAGTTCGAGCACGCCCATCTGCACCGTCGCCACCAGGCCGGCAACATCGTTGACCATCATGTATCGGGCGCTGCCCTCGCCTTCCGGGACCTCGATGGCGTCAATCGCCTCGGGCATCCCCTGACCGATGTGCTTCTGGAAAAAGCATTGTCCGCCCTGCCCGTCCGGACAGCGCACCAGCGACAAGGGCCGTTGCTTCAGTTCAGGCAGGATGAACCCGGCCACGCTCTGGTAGTAGCGGGCCAGCTCCAGCTTGGTCAGGCCGGTATCGGGGAAGAGGATCTTGCCAGGATGCGTCAACTTCACCCCTGCGACCGTCACGGGTCGGGAGAGATCCGCCTTGCTCGCAGCTTTGCTGCCACCGGCCTTATCGTTATTACCGCTCTCATCGCCCTCTTCGCCCTCATCGCCTCCATCGGCCGGCTGCGCCAGCGCTTGCTCCGTCTCGCGCACGATGTCACGGGCCTGCTTGTCCTCCCGCAGCGCCAGGAAACTGCCGTGTCGCAGAATCCCCGAGCGGGTCCACTGGGCGAACCTGACCTCCGCCACCAGCTTGGGGGCCAGCCAGTGCACGCCACGCCGTTGCTGCCCCGTCGGCGGGTTGACGAAGGCCGGCTGGTCCTGCTCCAGCTTGCGGAACTGCTTCAACAGCTGCTCCAGCAGGCGATCATCGAAACCGGTGCCGACCCGCCCGGCATACTGCAACTGTCCCTTGTCGTCATGGACGCCCACCAGAATGGCACCGAATCCGCTGCGCTGGCCAGCCGGCTCGGTATAGCCGGCGATCACGAATTCCTGGCGATGCTCGCACTTGAGCTTGAGCCAGTTGCGGTCGCGACGTCCGGTATAAGGGGCATCGGCGCGCTTGACCACGATGCCCTCCATGCCATGCTGGCAGGCGTGCTGGAACACCTCATCGGTATGACCGACGATGTGCTCGCTGTAGAGCAGCAGTCCGTCTTCATCCGCGCCGGGAATCAGGGTGCGCAGCAATTCCTTGCGCTGCAAGAGCGGAACCTCCCGCAGGTCGTGACCATTCAGGAACAGCAGATCGAAGGCATACAGCGCCAGCCGGATGCCATTGGCCTGCTGCCGGTCGCCGCGCGCCAGGGTCTGCAAGGCCTCGAAGCTGATCCGCCCGTTCTCGTCCAGCGCCACCACTTCGCCGTCGATCCAGGCATCGTCCACCGGCAGTCGTTCCAGGGCCTTGACCAGGATCGGCCAGCGATGGCTCCAGTCCAGACCTTCGCGGGTGAAGATGGCAGCCCGACCGGCGTCGATGCGGCACAGGCCGCGATAGCCATCGAACTTCAGTTCGCTGAGCCATTCATCACCCTGCGGCGCCTGATCGACCAGCGTCGCCAGTTGCGCATCCATGACCTCCGGCAGCATGCTTGGGCGTGGCTGGGCGTCTGCTGCCTCTGCGCTGGAGGGTGGCTGCCTGGAGGACTTGGATGCTTTCTTCGACCGGGCCGCTCGCTGGCTTTCCTGCCCTTTGTCACCTGCGCCAGCCTCGTCACCGCGATCCTTCACGCTCTCCGGCCGCAATTCGGTGATCGCGGCTGCCTTGCCGCTGCGGGCGGCATCGTCATCGTCCTTGATGAGCAACCAGTTTTCCTTGCCATCGGCCGCCGGCTTGCCCATGCGGACTAGCGCCCAGCGTCCCTGCAGCTTGTCGCCCTGGAGTTCGAAACTGAGATGGCCCTTCTTCAGGCCGGCGTGCACGTCGCCCTGTGGCAGCCATTGGCCGCGGTCCCACAGCACCACATGGCCTGCGCCGTACTGGTGTTCCGGGATGTCGCCTTCGAAGGTGCCATAGTCGAGCGGATGGTCTTCCACCCGCACGGCCAGCCGCTTGTCATGCGGATCCAGGCTCGGTCCCTTGGGAACGGCCCAGCTCTTGAGTACGCCATCCAGTTCCAGACGGAAGTCGTAGTGCAGGCGCCGTGCATGGTGGCGCTGGATGAAGAAGTGCAAGCCGCCCTCGGCCGCCCGGGCTGACCGGCGGCCTTTGCCGGAGGGCTCCGGAGTGAGCGTGAAGTCGCGCTTGGCATGATAGCGATCCAGGGACGAAGCACTCATGCCTGTGCCCTCCGCGAGGTGCCGCTGCTTTTGGCGCTTTTACGGCTTTTGCTGCTGCTCTTGGCGCTCGTGGTGCCAGCGGCGGCCTTGGTGCCATTGCGGGTGCTGCTACGCTTGGCAGCAGGCTTGCGGTCAGCCAGCTTGTGGACTTTGGCGCCCTGGGTCGGCTTATCTTGGTCCTCTTCCTTTCCCTCTTCTTCATCCACATCGCCGCGACCGCTCTTGCGCGCCTTGGCCGACGCCTTGCCGCGCCCGTCCAGACTGCTCTTGAGCAGCGCCATCAGGTCCACCACCTTGGCCCCGCTGCTGGCGGGCGCGGCGGCTTCGTCGGGTTCGGCAACCTCATGGGTCTGCCGGCTCTTGATCTTCTTCTTGATCAGGCCCAGCACGTCGTCGCGATAGGTGTCGTGGAACTGCTCGGGCTCCCACTCGGCGGACATGTGATCCACCAGGGCGCGTGCCATCTCCACCTCCTGCCGGGTCACCGCCGCCTTCTTCGACTTGCGCGACGGCACCGGCAGGTCGTCCGGTGCGCGCAATTCGCTGGGGTAGCGCAAGGTGATCAGTTGCAGCATGTCGCCCTGCGGAATGAGGGCGGCCAGGTGCTGGCGGGTGCGGATGACGATCTGGGCAATGGCCATCTTGTCGCTGGCCAGCAGGGTCTCGCGCAGCAGCGCATAGGCCTTGTCGCCGCCCTTGGCCGGGGCCAGGAAGTAAGGTTGTTCGTAATACAGGATGGGGACCTGCTCGCGCTCCACGAAGCTCTGGATGTCGATGCTCTGGGTCGCCTCCACATTGGCGCGGCGCAGGTCTTCATCGGACATGAGGACGAACTTGCCGTCCTCGTATTCATAGCCCTTGATGATGTTTTCCCACGGCACTTCACGGCCGGATTTCTTGTTGTAGCGCTTGTAGCCCACCGGTGACAGATCACGCTTGTCCAGCAGCGTGAAGTCCAGTTCATCGTGCTTCTCGGCGGTATAGAGTTCGACCGGGATATTGATCAGCCCGAAGCTGATCGCCCCCTTCCATAGTGCGCGTCGCATCGCTTCCTCCGCAGTCTTGCTGATGCGCCGATTATGCGAGCCCGGCCCCGCTGCCGCAGTCGGCCGGCGGATGAAGCCGGCGTAGGAATGTGCCGCAGCCGCGCGCCGTTCCGCCCTTCTCCACCTTCTCCTACACGGATTTACCGGATAGACCGATACAGCCGCGCCGGATGGCGTCTTACCCTTGAACGACTCATCCTCGTCCATGGAGCCGACATGTCCGCCACCGTTGCAGAAATCCTCATCGACACCCTGTACCAGATCGGGGTGCGCCAGATCTTCGGCGTCGTCGGTGACGCCCTGAATCCCCTCACCGATGCCATCCGTCGCGACAAGCGCATCGAATGGATAGGCGTGCGTCACGAAGAAGGTGCGGCCCTGGCCGCCGCCGGCCAGGCCAAGCTGACCGGCCGCCTGGCAGTCTGCTGCGGCACTACCGGCCCCGGCGCCAACCACCTGGTGGCGGGCCTGTATGAAGCCCGCAAGGACCACGCCCCGGTCCTGGCCATCTCCGGCGGCGTGCCAGCCGCGCGTCGAGGTATCGATTATCTGCAGGAAAATTCACCCGACCTGCTCTTTCGCGACGTCGCGGCCTACAGCCAGATCGTCACCAGTGCCGACCAGGCGCCTGCAGTCTTCCACCAGGCCATTGCCCAGGCCTACGCCCAACGCGGCGTGGCCCACCTGAACCTGCCGGCCGACATCATCGGTGCCCGTACCTCCCATACCGTCCCCAGCCTGCACACCCTGCGCGAGCGCGCCGAACTGGCGCCGCCGCCGTCCGACATCCAGGCCGCTACCGAACTGATCAACGCTGCCGGCTCGGTCGCCATCTTTGCCGGCAATGGCTGCCGGGGCGCCATCGATCAGGTGCTGGCCCTGGCCAGCAAGTTGCAGGCGCCGGTGATGCACACCTTCCGCGGCAAGGACCTGATGGCCTATGACCACCCGCACTGGATCGGCGGGGTCGGCCTGATCGGCGGCGCGCCGGGCACCGATGCGCTGCAGGCGGCAGAGTTGATGCTGATGCTGGGATCGGACTATCCCTATTCGGAATTCCTGCCCACCAAGTCCAAGGTGATCCAGATCGACGAACGCGGCTTCGTCCTCGGACGACGGGCGCCGGTCACGCTGGGCATCACCGGCTCGGTCGGTCCCAGCGTGCGGGCGCTGCTGGAAAAGGTCGAAGGCAAGACCGACGGCAGTTTCCTGCAGAAGGTCAATGGCGAGCGCGAACGCTGGAACGCCAAGCTCGACAGCGCCGCCGACATCAAGCCTCAGCACAAGAAGATCAAGCCCCAGAGCCTGGCTCGAGCGCTGAGCGACCTGGCCGACGACGATGCGACCTTCGTGGTCGATACCGGCGTGGTGACGCTATGGTGTGGCAACTGGATCCGCCAGCGCGGGCAGCAGCGCATCCTGGCCTCCTTCAACAATGCCGCCGTCGGCACCTCGCTGGGCCAGGCCAACGGCATCCAGGCGCTGGATCGCCAGCGGCAGGTCGTGGTGGCGGTGGGCGACGGTGGCTTCACCATGTTGATGGGCGAGTTCATGACCAGTGTGGAGCACAAGCTGCCCTTGAAGGTGGTGGTCTTCAACAACCGCGAATGGGGCCTGGTCCACCTGGAAATGGAAGAAGCCGGCATGCCCGCCTTCGAGGGTTCAGAATTCCCCAATGCCGATTTCGCCGCCTTTGCACGCGCCTGCGGCGGTCAGGGCTTCACCGCCCGCACGCCCGACGAGCTGCAGGAGAGCCTGCAGCAGCTGCTGGCAGCGCCCGGCCCGGCGGTGCTGGATGTCTTCATCGATCCGTCCGAATTGCCGGTCATGCCGCACATCAAGATGGAACAGATATGGCGCTTTGGCCTGGCCAAGGTGCGCGAGAGCCTGATCGCCATGAAAGGAGGCTGAACATGGAAAGCCAGACGAGCATTGAGCAGCAACGCGAGGACTATGCACGCGAATTGAAACGCCGCTTCGAGGACTACAAGCAGTGGGCCATGACGCACTGGCCGGTCGCCGAGCAGCCGCTGGATGATGCCGCCTTCGTGGCCTCGCAGCGTGAAATGGAATTGCTGACCGGCAGCAGGCTGCACCCCGGACGTCAACCCGATGCGATTCCCGCCGGTGGTCAGCAGCAGGCACAGTTCGAGGATGTGACGCCGGCGCCATGGCCATGAATGGTGCCATCGGAGCCGTATAGAGGCACATAAAGGCAGATAGAGGCGCATTACTGCAGCATTGCCTGCATTCTTACGCAGGCTTGCGCCGCAGGCTTATACCGCAGCCCGGGACGGCACAGTAAGCTGGGTTTCACCGGTCACATCGGTTGCACATCGTTTGACCGATACGTCGATCCGATCTGGTCGGCAAGATATCTGCAAAAGGTCTGCATACATCGCGAAGACTGATATTTCAAAGTTAAAGGAGGTCATCATGAGCGCAAGCAAACAGAACAAGGATCATCGTCCCAACCAGTACGACACCCCTTCGGAAGTCGCGCTGGACGAAGCCAACGAGATGAGCTTCCCGGGCAGTGACCCGGTGGCCACCTCCAACATCACGCGCATCGAAAAGGCGCCCGAGATGGACAAGGCCAGTAACGATCACCAGAACCGCAACAAGGTTCGCCAGAACACCCCGGACTGATCCGTCATCCGCCCCCAACGAGGGCGGCCGGTGCATGCCGGCCGCCCTTTTTCCATCAGGGAGATTGAACATGAGCAATCGCTATCAACAATTGAAGGTCGCGGTCCTGGTGACCGACGGTTTCGAGCAGGCCGAACTGCTGGAGCCGAAAAAGGCGCTGGAAGCCGCCGGTGCCACCGTGCACATCCTCTCCGACAAGACCGACAGCGTGCAGGGCTTCAAGCATGTCGACAAGGGAGAATCGGTGTCCGTGGACGGTAGCCTGGATACGGCCCGCCCCGAGGACTACTCCGCCGTGCTGCTGCCTGGTGGTGTCGTCAACGGCGACGCCATGCGCCTGCTGCCGCAGGCCCGCAATTTCATCCGCGCTGCCAATGATGCGGAAAAGCCCATCGCCTCCATCTGCCACGGCGGCTGGCTGTTGATCTCGGCCGGCATCGCCAAGGGCCGCACCGTCACCAGCTGGCCCAGCCTGCAGGACGACTTCAAGAATGCCGGCAGCCAGTGGGTGGACCAGGAAGTGGTACGTGACGAAAACTTCGTCTCCTCCCGCAAACCCACCGACATTCCGGCCTTCAACAATGAATTCATGAAGCTGCTGGATGAGCAGCAACGTCGCGAGCAGGGCCAGCAGCCTGACGCGACGGGCGGCGAGCCGGCATTGACCGAAGCCGGTGGAGAGGCCGATACCACCAGGCCACGCCTGTCGGAAAAAGGCAGCGCGCCAGCCGCTCCGCCCAGCCATGAAAACGAGGCCTTTGCCGTGGCCCATGGCCAGTCGCCGCAAAGCGATGGCTGATCGGGTCTGAACCATCGGGCTGCATACGGCTTCATACGGAAAGAGGGGTGATCCCCTCTTTTTTGCTTTTTGCTTCGTAGTTTTTTCTGCAGACCTGAAGACTTGAAACCTGTAAGCGGAAGCTTGCGGCGAAAACGCAAATGCCGTCCGCAACCTGCGTTACGGACGGCAACTACATCATCGGGACAGCTGTTACACCCCCGACATCACGTCAATGCATCAGCCCCTACGCTGCCCCAGGGCGGCGCATGGCTTGTTCCAGCAATGCCAGGGCGACCTTCTCGGCTTCCTTGCGCTTCTTGCAGATACGTACCGGCTGACCCTTCAGGTCGTGCAGGTCCATGTGCCAGAGGTGATCGATGCGGGTATCGAGATAGGCGACGTACTTGTGCTTGTCCAGCTTGGTCACGCGCGGCATGAAGTGACCGGCTTGCTGCTGTTCAACAGATTTGGCGAAGTGTTTCATGGCAAGTCTCCTCGGCACGGTGGCGAGATGGGACGTCATGACGGGCGGGGCAAGGCTGCTATCAGCATAGTCGATGAGGGCGGCAGCGAAAGGGCTTTTTGCGTTTTTCGCGGGACCGCCCCCATCATGGGCAGGGGCGGACGGCCTTATTTCTTGGCGGCATCCACCTTGCTCTTCAGGTCACGGCCCATCTTCAGATGTTCCTTGAGCCCCGGCAGGGTCTTGGCGGCAAAATTCTTCACATCCGGGTCATCGGCCGAGGTAGAGGACTTCTGGAACAGCTTGACCGCATCCTCATGGGCCGACACTCCGATCATGCTGGCGTAGCGCTTGTCGAAGGTGTTACCGGAGAGCTTTTCGAGGATGGCGATCTTGGCGCGCTCGGCCATGCTCGGTTCGGTAGGCAGGGTGACATCCTTGCTTGAAGCCAACTGCTTGAGCTCGTCGCCGACGGTGCCATGCTGGTCAATCATCTTCTGCGCGAAATCCTTGACGGCCGGATTGCTGCTCTTTTCCAGCGCGACCTTGCTGGCCGCGATTTCGGCATTGCCAGCCTCGGCGGCCTTGGTCATGAAGCTCTTGTCCTTGCTGGTGACAGAGTCGGCCGAGGCGCTCAAGGCCAGCGTGGCGCCGGCAATGAACAATGCGCCCGCGCCCAGCAGGCGGCGGGTGCGATGGCGGGTCATCAGATCCGAAGAGGCGAAGGGAATGGAACGCATGGCGATACTCCTTGTGGTTATGGTTGAGCTAAAGAGGGTGAGCCCGCGATGCCCTGCGTGGCATGTCATGCAAATACTGTAGTAAGGATGGCGTCTGCCTTGCATCAGACAGCGCCAATGAAACCTGTAGGAATCGATGAGCGCGAGGGAAGCACGCATGCGGCACGATGGCGAGCTGGCAGCTTGGCCGCCTCAGGCCTGCTCCTGCGACCGCTGGCGGCGACGATTGCGCAGGTACAGGATCTGCCCCAGCAGTGCCGTCCCCAGCAGGAAGACATTGGACACCACGAACACCCAGTCGCCCTGCAGCAGACTGTAGGTCACGAAACCGGCCGAGGCCGCCAGTTGCCCGGTAAACAGCCAGTGCGAAACGCCCTGGGTGGAACGACTGCGCCACTGCTCATAGACCTGCGAGGAGATGGTCAGCAGCAGGATCAGGGTGGCGCCCCAGCCGATGAGGTCGGTAATGTGATCGGACATGATGGTTTGGTGGGAGCCCTTACAGCCCCGGGGAAGCGGTCGATGCAGCGATGGTGAAGCAGCCAGGCCAGCCATGCAGTCGGCCGGCCTCGCAAGCCACTGTAGGAAGAGTCCGCGGATGGCCGGTGATGCGGCGGCACGTCGGTGCATTCGCGCAGCCCTGCGCGAATCTGCCGACCCGACAATGGGGCGCTCTGGCATTGCGGCATGGGTGTGCCTTGCTTAGGCTGGAAGAGTAGTGGCAGTGGATATGACGGTCGCCTGCCTGGTGGCCTGAAGAAAACTGCACGATTTACACAACACAATTTACACAAGTCAATTTCGCTCTCCCGCTTTCGAGGCTTTCCCCCCTTTTCATTCTTCCCAGGAGGTCAACATGCACGCTACCCGCACCATTGCCGACGTCATGACACGTGGCGCCCATACCTTGAGCCCAGACGATTCCGTGATCCATGCTGCCCAGGCCATGGAAGCCCTTGATGTCGGCGCCCTCCCCGTCTGCGATGCACAGCGCAGGCTGGTGGGTCTGGTCACCGACCGCGACATCGTCCTGCGCGCCGTCGCGCCCAACCGCCTGACCGAGACCATGCCCCTGACGGAGGTGATGAGCCATGATGTG
Source organism: Herbaspirillum sp. C7C2 (assembly GCF_022627865.1). Taxonomy (NCBI): domain Bacteria; kingdom Pseudomonadati; phylum Pseudomonadota; class Betaproteobacteria; order Burkholderiales; family Oxalobacteraceae; genus Herbaspirillum; species Herbaspirillum sp. C7C2. The sequence continues at coordinate 3,654 of NZ_JABXGI010000005.1, read as the reverse complement.
CTGTGGTGTTACGAGGATGAACCGGTGGACGATGTGCTGGACGATATGGTGCAGCGCCAGATCCGCCGCCTGCCGGTCATGGATCGCGAGCGCAATCTGGTGGGCATGGTCAGCCTGGGCGATGTCGCCGCCAAGACGCAGAATCGCGGTGTGGGCGAGGCTTTGGCGGAGATATCGCTGCCCGCTGCGCCTACGCGTGGCAGCATCGATCCAGCGTCCGAGAATGGCTATGCCTTGCCGGAAGTCAGGGACGGTGATCTGAGCGAGGTCAATCTGGGCCGAAGCTAGGCCTGGGGCGGGTGTCGGGCAGGAGCGACAACTTGGCGTGTAGGTTTTTTCCTACGCATCAATCGGGTACTGTCCGATCTTCTTTTTTGCAGTGCATCGCTACTATGCATTCCAACGAACTCGAAACCGAGGACCCGAATTCCGGCAAGAACGTCCCCCTCCGTCTTGTCATGAACACTGTCCATCCCCCATCGGTTTATCCCCACGAGTCGTTTTCATAAGCAGAAATTCTCCGAAGATTCCCCCGATCCTCGGCGTCTTATATCCCTCCCCCTCAGGCCGCCTCCCCCAGGCGGCCATTTTTTTGCCTGCGGGATTTGCCGCCTTTGCCGATTGCCGCCCCTTCTCGCGTCTAAATTCCGCCCTGTCTTGCTTGAGCCCCGTGTTCCCGTTGTACGGCGATGTAGTCCAGCGCATCGGCATAAGCCGCATCGCTGTTGCTGCGCAGCGCTTCGCAGACGTGGGTGGACGCCGGGTCCTGGCCATTGGCGCCGATCAGGACGATACCGCGAAATCCGCCGCCTTCGGCCTGCTGTACGCCTGGCTGCAGCACAGGCGTACGCAACTCGTCGAGCTTGTCGCCGCCTGGAATATCGATGGGAATGCTCATGGAAGGCTCCTGAAAAAGTGAAAGATTGGACGATTGCCCGGCGCGGCAAGCTGATGCACGTCAGCCATCGGTGCATTGGCCACCGCCTTGGGCCAAGAAGAAGTATTCTTGTCAGGATAAAAAACGCTGAAGGAAAAGACAGCAAGAGGCCACCGGGGATCTGCGTAGGAAGGGGCGAAGATGAGTTCGCCCGGCGCTGGCCTGAGGTCGATGCGGTCTGTTTCCTGATGCGTGTGCTTTTACCCTGGAACCGTCATGCCCATCGAATACCTGCGCCGTCTCACCAGTCCGGCGCGCACCGACCTGTCCAATCGCCACCTGGGGCGTTCACTGGCCTTCATCGCCGGTGCCGTCAATGCCGGCGGCTTCCTGGCGGTCGGGCAGTACACCTCGCACATGTCGGGCATCGTCTCCTCCCTGGCCGACAACCTGGTCCTGGGCGAGACCTTGCTGCTGGTCTCGGGCGCCAGCGCGCTGCTGTCCTTCCTGCTGGGGGCCGCCTGCTCGGCGGTGATGATCAACTGGGCCAGGCGCCGCGGCCTCCACAGCGAATACGCCATGCCCCTGATGCTGGAGGCCATGCTGCTGCTGTGTTTCGGCATCCTGGGCAGCAATCTGGAGAACCATCGGCTGCTGTTCGTGCCGGTCACGGTGGCGCTGCTGTGTTTCGTGATGGGCTTGCAGAACGCCATGATCAGCAAGATTTCCCGCTCCGAAATCCGTACCACTCACGTGACCGGCCTGGTTACCGACATCGGCATCGAGATCGGCAAGATGTGCTACTGGACCCTGGCCCCGCGCCAGCCCGGCGAATTACACCAGGAAGACCCGGTCCCCGGAGCGCGCCGCAAGTTCATGCTGCTTTCCTCCCTGTTGCTGATGTTCTTCGTGGGGGGCGTGGTAGGCGCGCTAGGATTCAAGGCCGTGGGCTTTGTGGCGACCATGCCGCTGGCGGCGGGATTGTTCGTGTTGGCGCTGGTGCCGATGATGGATGACCTGGCACGTTCCTGAAGGCGTATAACTGCCCTGACAAAGCTGGAAAATTAAAGAATTTCGATAAAAACCATGATTTGGCGTGATAAATTAAGATTTCTCGATAAAAATTAAGAAATCTCGATGCCATGACGCCACTGGGCTATCAACATCTGATCGATGCACTGCATCTGAACGTCACGCCGCTGGAAAAGGTTGCCTACACCGACTCCTCGGTGAATCGACGCATGGATACCGAGACGCGCATTCTTTTTCCCTCTTCGGTGGCGATAGAGCCGAGCTTGATCGGGCATCTGGAATTTGCGCTCAAGCATGAGGGCGTCAATCTGGAGGTGATCGATGCGGCCTTCGAGCATATCCCACCCACGACATTGGTCGAACAACTGGCCATCAAGCCCACGGGCGAACACATCCGGCGGGCCTGTTTCCTGTGGGAGTGGCTGACCGGCCGCACGCTGGAGGTGGCGCCCATGAACAATGGCGGCTATGTCGACCTGTTCCCGACGGATGAGTACTACACCGCCCCCGACCCGGTGCGATCAAGCAAATTCCGGGTCCGGGACAATGCTCTGGGCAACCCGGCGTTCTGTCCGGTGGTGCGTCGCCGCGCCATCCCGCAAACGCCATCGCTGGACGCCTTGCTGGCGCAGGCGCGGGATACCCTGGCGGCCCTGCACGACCCGGAACTGCACCGCCGCGCCGTGGCCTACCTGTATCTCTCGGAAACCCGCTCCAGCTATGCCATCGAATCGGAAACGCCAAGCTTCGACAAGCAGGAACGGTTTGTCCAGCTGCTGCAGCGGGCAGGAGAAGCAGGAGAAGTGAACGAAGCCTGGCTGGTCGGGCTACAGAACGTCATCGTGCGGGATGTCTACAGCCAGGAAGCGTCTTATCGCCATCAACAGAACTGGCTCGAAGACAGCAGCGGACGGGTCAGTTTTTTCCCTGCCCCTGCAGACGATCTGGACCACGTCATGCGCGGTTGGGAAAGCTTCATCAACGATACCCGTCGTTGCCCCGACCTGCTGGTGCAAGCGGCCTGTGCGGCCTTCGGCTTCGTCTACCTGCACCCCTTCCTGGATGGTAACGGGCGTCTGCACCGTTTCCTGATCCAGCACGTGCTGGCGCGGTCTCCCCTGCTGGAACCGGGAACGCTGGTTCCGGTATCGGCAGTCATCAGCAAGAACATCCCGATCTACGGCGCGCTACTGACGGCATTTTCCCGGCCGGTCACGACGCTCTGGGACTATCGTCGAGGTGACCAGGGTCCAATTGTGATCCGCAGCCCAGGCAGCCGTGCCTATCGCTTTCTGCGGGCGGACCGGGAAGTGGCCTTCCTGCACGAGATGATCAAACAGGCGGTACAGGATGAAATTCCGAGGGAACTGGCCTACCTGAAAGGCTATGACGCAGCCTTCGCGCAACTCAACGATGAGTTCGACCTGCCGCAGAAAGACCTGTCGGCGCTGATCCGCATGATCCAGTCGAATAACGGCACGCTTTCGCTGCATCGCAGAAGGCAATATGGCCATCTGCCGCGCTCCGTGCTGGACCGCATCGAGCAGGTCACCCGAGAAATGTTCGATGCGGCCGATATGCCGCCAGAATCCTAGGGCCTGTTCCGACTCAATCTGCGAGATGCGTTGCGCCCAGAAGGCGTGGTGGCAAGGCGCCCGGCAAGGCCTCCAGCGCGCCTTCTGGGCGCAACCCTCCGGGAGAGGCCGCCAAGCGTCGGCTGCCGCTGTTGCAGCTCCTTGCCCTAG
>NZ_JABXGI010000059.1:0-409 GCF_022627865.1 Herbaspirillum sp. C7C2 | reverse complement strand
CCCCAGGTCAACGTCAGATGGTCACCGGATCGTGTCAGTACAGTGTCTGCCGCCTTGATGCCTTTGCCGAGTCGGATGGTGTCAATATTGCCAGCAGTGTAGTCACAGTCGTTGATGATATCGACGCCGTCGCCCCGATTGAAGCGATAGGTGTCGTTGCCGTGACCACCATGGATCCAGTCATTGCCATTACCACCGATCAGCGTGTCGTTCCCGTTGTCGCCGCTGAGCCAGTCATTGCCATTGCCGCCGATGAGCGTGTCGTCGCCACCGTTTCCCGAAAGACCGTCATTGCCGTCGCCGCCGTCGATAGTGTCTGCAAGTTGACCGCCGTGAAGAGCATCATTTCCTGCCAAGCCAACCATGCGATTGCTCTGGTCAAAGAATCCTGTCCAGTTTTCGTTTTCGG
>NZ_JABXGI010000058.1:0-410 GCF_022627865.1 Herbaspirillum sp. C7C2 | reverse complement strand
ATGTTGACCGGGGCGTTCAGGTTGTTCATGAAGATGCGGATGATCTCGCCGAAGCCCAGGGTCACGATGGCCAGGTAGTCACCGCGCAGCTTCAGGGTCGGTGCCCCCAGCAGCGCGCCGAAGATGGCCGCCAGCACGCCCGAGATCGGCACGATCAGCCACAGCGACAAGTGGATGCCGTTCTGCACGATCTGCGGACCATACAGCCAGACCAGGAAGTTGCCGACGTCGGGATAGGTATTGACGAAGGACTCGATCACCGCCGCGAACTGCGGCGAGGCCAACAGGCCGGCGGTATAGGCGCCGATGGCGTAGAAGGCGATGTAGCCCAGATCCAGGAGGCCGGCGAAGCCCACCACCACGTTCAGGCCCAGGGCCAGCATGATGTAGAGCAGTGCCATATCCATGAT
>NZ_JABXGI010000057.1:0-437 GCF_022627865.1 Herbaspirillum sp. C7C2 | reverse complement strand
CACGTTGACTGCCCAGGCCACGCCGACTATGTGAAGAACATGATCACCGGCGCTGCGCAGATGGACGGCGCGATTCTGGTGTGCTCGGCCGCTGACGGCCCGATGCCCCAGACCCGTGAACACATCCTGCTGTCCCGTCAGGTCGGCGTTCCTTACATCATCGTCTTCCTGAACAAGGCTGACATGGTGGATGACGAAGAGCTGCTGGAACTGGTGGAAATGGAAGTCCGTGAACTGCTGTCGAAGTACGAGTTCCCTGGCGACGACCTGCCCATCGTGAAGGGTTCGGCCAAGCTGGCGCTGGAAGGCGACACCGGTCCCCTGGGCGAGCAAGCGATCATGGCCCTGGCTGAAGCGCTGGACACCTACATCCCGACCCCGGAACGTGCTGTTGACGGTACCTTCCTGATGCCGGTGGAAGACGTGTTCTCGATCTC
>NZ_JABXGI010000056.1:0-455 GCF_022627865.1 Herbaspirillum sp. C7C2 | reverse complement strand
GGTTGATACAGGCCCGTGATGACGTTGAAGAAGGTGGTCTTGCCGGCACCGTTGGGGCCGATCAGGCCATAGATCTGGCCGCGCTCGATGGTGATGCCCACGCCGTTCAGGGCTTGCAGGCCGCCGAAACGCTTGCTGACGTCGCGGATCTTGAGCAGTGTCTGTGTCATGTTCTGTGCTCCAGCTTAGGCTTTGACTTCGCCGGTCGTACCGACTTTGGTATGGTCCACTTCGGGACGGTCTTCATGGCGCGGCGAGGGCCACAGGCCAGCCGGGCGGGTCAGCATGATGACCACCATGGCCAGGCCGTAGAGCAGCTGGCGCAGCACTTCGGCATCGATCCAGACACGGCCGAAAATGGCCATCTGCAGCGGCTCCACCACGTGGCGCAGCACTTCCGGCAGCGCGGCCAGGATCACGCCACCCAGCACCACGCCGGGGATGTGACCGATGCC
>NZ_JABXGI010000055.1:0-475 GCF_022627865.1 Herbaspirillum sp. C7C2 | reverse complement strand
TGTTGATTTGCTCGCAGAATTGACCCTCGCCATCTGACCCACTTTCCACTGCCTTCCGAAGGCAGCTACGCGGTCATACGACCCCTCATATCCCAGTTCTTTCAAGTCCAGGAACATCTGTTTCAGGGTTCTTCTTTGCTTCCGTGATTTGACTGCCTCAGCGCTCAGCCAGGCGGAGAGTCTAGGCGCGAATTCATCGAGCGAGCTCGGTGATTGCCTGGTGGGATAGGACGGTTCGATCGCCTCGGACCGGATATAGCGACGAACAGTGTTTCGGGAAATGTCTAGCCTACGGGCTATTTCCCTGATCGAAACGCGGTCTCTGATGTACCAGCGCCGAATAATTCCAAGTAGGGCCACGTTTATCACTCCGTTCTCCCGCTCGCTGTCTTGAGCAGGATTGTGGTCTAAACATGGGTCAACTTAGGATGCAAATTTCTGGCTTAAGTGGGTCAGTTTTCGATGCAATTCAACA
>NZ_JABXGI010000054.1:0-478 GCF_022627865.1 Herbaspirillum sp. C7C2 | reverse complement strand
TGTGATATTGCGCCGAATCCTGACCCGTACTTTGCATCGAATCGTGACCCTCGCGAATTCCTCTCATTCCGTAGCTGTTTTGCTATTTGACCTCCCTTTCTTAGCGTCTCGAGTAGAACTGTTTTTAAAACGGTAGCTGTCATTACCGGTCTCGACGATATGGCAGTGATGGGTGAGCCGATCGAGTAGCGCTGTAGTCATTTTCACATCTCCGAATACGGAGGCCCATTCGCCAAAGCCCAAGTTTGTAGTAATGACAAGACTGGTATGTTCGTACAACTTGCTAATCAGGTGAAAGAGCAAAGCGCCTCCAGACTGACTAAATGGGAGATACCCAAGCTCATCAAGAATAACGAGATCTGCGTGAAGCAGGCGTGTGGCCAAGTGCCCTGGGCGCCCCTGCTGCTTTTCTTGCTCTAGTAAATTCACTAGCTCGATGGTCGAGAAATAGCGAACACGAGCATCTCGATGCTCAATT
>NZ_JABXGI010000053.1:0-491 GCF_022627865.1 Herbaspirillum sp. C7C2 | reverse complement strand
CAGATCTATGGCCTGATCGGCCCCAACGGTGCCGGCAAGACCACCTTCTTCAACGTCATCACGGGCCTGTATCAACCCGACACCGGCAGCTTCGAGCTGGACGGCAAGCCCTATAGCCCCAGCGCCCCGCACGAAGTGGCGAAGGCCGGCATCGCCCGTACCTTCCAGAACATCCGCCTGTTCGGCGAGATGACCGTGCTGGAAAACGTGATGGTCGGTTGCCACGTGCGCACCAAGCAGAACGTGTTTGGTGCGGTCTTCCGCCACAAGGCAGCCCGTGACGAGGAAGCGGCGATCCGCGCCAAGTCGCAGCAGCTGCTGGACTTCGTGGGCATCGGCCAGTTCGCCAAGCGCACCGCGCGTCACCTGTCGTACGGCGACCAGCGTCGCCTGGAAATCGCCCGCGCGCTGGCGACCGACCCGCAACTGCTGGCGCTGGACGAACCGGCGGCCGGCATGAACGCCACCGAGAAACTGGGCCTGCGCGAGCT
>NZ_JABXGI010000052.1:0-609 GCF_022627865.1 Herbaspirillum sp. C7C2 | reverse complement strand
CACCACCGGCGATACCGGGGCCTCCACTACTGGCGGTACGGGCGCCAGCACCACCGGCGGTACGGGCGCCAGCACCACCGGCGGTACAGGCACCAGCACCACCGGCGGCACAGGCACCACCACTACTGGCGGCACAGGCACCACCACTACTGGCGGCACAGGAACCACCGCCACCGGCGGCACGGGCACCACCACCACCGGTGGCACCGGAACCACCACCACCGGCGGCACGGGCACCAGCACCACCGGCGGTACGGGCACTACCACCACCACCGGCGATACCGGGGCCTCCACTACTGGCGGTACCGGCACCAGCACCACCGGCGGTACTGGCAACACCACTACAGGCGGCACAGGAACCAGCAACACCGGCGGCACGGGCGCCAGCACCACCGGCGGCACAGGCACCACGACCACCGGCAGCACAGGCACCACCACTACCGGCGGCACGGGCACCAGCACCACCGGCGGCACAGGCACCACCACCACCGGCGATACCGGGGCCTCCACTACTGGCGGTACGGGCGCCAGCACCACCGGCGGTACGGGCACCAGCACCACCGGCAGCACCGGCACCACCACCACCGGCGGCGCGGGCACCGGCAGCAG
>NZ_JABXGI010000051.1:0-613 GCF_022627865.1 Herbaspirillum sp. C7C2 | reverse complement strand
TGCTCCCCACCTGCTTCCAGAACCATGGCAACTACGTGATTTCGCTTTCCAACGTCACGCGCTGGCTGGGCCAGCAGGCCGAAGCGCTGGGGGTGGAAATCTTCCCGGGCTTCCCCGCTGCCGAAGTGCTCTATCACGAGGATGGCTCAGTCAAGGGCGTAGCCACCGGCAACATGGGCATCAACAAGGAGGGCGAACCCGGTCCCGAATTCCAGCTGGGCATGGAACTGCACGCCAAATACACCTTCTTCGCCGAAGGTGCGCGCGGCCACCTGGGCAAGCAGTTGATCGCGAAATACAAGCTGGATGCCGGCCGCGATCCGCAGACCTATGCCATCGGCATCAAGGAACTGTGGGAAGTGAAGCCGGAAGTGCACCAGCCCGGCCTGGTGGTCCACACCGCCGGCTGGCCGCTCTCCAATGATACCTACGGAGGTTCCTTCCTCTATCACCTGGACAACAATCAGGTGGCCGTCGGCTACGTGGTCGGCCTGGCCTACCAGAATCCCTACCTGTCGCCATTCGAGGAATTCCAGCGCTACAAGACCCATCCGGAAATCCGCAAGTTCTTCGAAGGTGGCAAACGCCTCTCCTACGGCGCCCGCGCGATCAC
>NZ_JABXGI010000050.1:0-648 GCF_022627865.1 Herbaspirillum sp. C7C2 | reverse complement strand
CAGCAAGAAAACAGGAAACACTTTATCAACCGGAGCTATTCCAAATTAAACTGGTCCGGAAAAACCGGGCAGGTCAAAAGCCTGACTCAGTGCTTCAGTTTAATAGATGAGGGAATAATGGCATGCAACGCACAAGCTTGAGTGCTATCGATGAAGACCACAAAATTTCTGTCTCTTGGATTTCAAAAAATGATCAAATATTTCCCATTGCATATTCTCATCAAGGTGCGGAGCTGGTGCCGCATTTAAATCTATATGGTCTCCACTTGGCCGTGCGAGGAAACCTGGATAGAAAGACGGTTAGGAATGAAATATATCTGCTGAAATCGTTCTTTGAACAGATATTGACAACTGGCGTATGCGTTGACGATATTACTGACGAGTGGTTGACACAGTTTAGAGATTCGGAAGTTGAGCGAGTAATGTGCTCAAATAACTCTAGGGCACATAAAAAAACTGCTCAGCGAACAGTCAATGCAAAACTTAGGTGTGTTTATGCATTCCTAATTTGGTACCAACACTCGAAACCGACTACCTTGCGTCTAATTGGAAATAATAATTGCCAGGTTTATGTGACCTGCCCGGTTTTTCCGGACCAGTTTAATTTGGAATAGCTCCGGTTGATAAAGTGTTTCCTGTTTTCTTGCT